>NZ_JBICJM010000051.1:0-19572 GCF_043103065.1 Vibrio sp. YQ_11
TTCTAACAAAGTCCATCTTCAAGAATCTAGAGAAATTGTTACTTTTTCATAGGTCTTAACTCTTCAAGTTCCTCCGGTACTTCCAAGATTACATTTTCATCGGCTGTTATTAAGCCACCATTTTTATAGCCGTAGATTGGCTCATTAAAACTTGAATTTAGTATGTTCTGTCGCTGCTTCTCGATTTCTTTAAGGGAAAGTGCCATATCCTTGGGACAAGGTGACCGCCCCCACCAGTTCAAAAGCAGTTCTATTTTATGCTTTGGTGGTAAGTCTTGCAGAATGCTATTCATGAGTGTGCAGCATGCAACTTGGTTGGTGAATCCTTGGTAATCTCCCATTGAGCTTGGAATGATGTGATCAATAGATGCATCACGCTCAAGAAGCGGCTTTCTACAGTAAAAGCAAAAGCCACCTTGCCGGTGAATCAAAGTACTTAGCTTCATGTTGTTATCCTAGTGTATTGAAATCGTAATATCAGATTAATTCAAAATGAGCGATATATCCCGTGGTGATATAGACTGCATTTGGTGATAGTTCTGTCTTTTGGGCAGAGCAATTATGAAAGATCCGCGCTTAGTCGCTTTTGGTGAAAAAGTTCGTCAAACGAGAAAAGAGAAAGGTTTATCTCAGGAAGCGTTGGCTGATCTTGCAGGGATCGACCGTAGTTATATGGGACACATTGAACGAGGTGATCAGAACATTACCCTCACCAAGATCTATCAGATATCTGATGCTTTGAGGGTGTCAGTTTCCGATTTGATTTCTGATTAAGTGTAATGCCCCCTCATTGCGAGAAGGGCATTTAATTAGTCTGCTAAAAAAACACCACTTGGCGATTTCGTAATACATCACCGTCATATTTATCTTTCAGAGGGTTAATGGCTTTTTGAACAGCTTCAGCAAGATCATTGACTTCGTTGTAGAGTATCCTTAATGCCTCTACTTTTTCTTCTGCATTGAATATCTTTCTTGACTCATCAGGGACTATTAGCGCGTTTCTTTCGTCATCAAGATATGAAATGATTAGCAAGTATGAACGCAAGTTATCGAGGAGTGTTAGCGGTAGGTATTGGCTGCAAGACAATCTTTCGTTCATAGAATAGGCAATCGCAGCAATGTCATAACTAGTCAGTTTTTTTGCTTTTGATTTCTTATAATCTGGCATGTCGGCAATTATATTTTTCATTAACCGAGTTACTTTTTTAAGGTTGCCGCCGTACTGAGTGTCTCTGTCATTTACCTTCTTGATGTGCAGAAAAGGCTTGTTCTCAATTAAAGCATGATTGTCTTTGTCGTAAATTTTTACTGCTCTGAAGTGCTCAAGCTTTGATCTTTGGTACTCATGCGTATCGTGCCAACTACTTGGAACGATATCCACTTTTCGTCTAAGGCTACCACCACTAAGGGCAATCGATTTGGCTCCACTAGTGTTTACTTCAGCGGCATGATAGCGAGACTTGAGTTTCGCTTCTGCCTGAAGTCTTAACTCTCTTACAATATCAACCATTGGCCGAGTATCGCTTGAATCTGAGTAGTAGGTACCGGGCAAAGCTGGTCTTTGGACAGTAATTACGTCCGATTTCAGTATCAACATATCTACGTCAGAATGACCTTCGATATGAATATCCAATGCAACAGAGCCTTGCATTCTAGCTTCGGCATTGATTCCTGACGTCTTGAGCATGTCAATCAGTGTTGATGCTACTCGCTCACCTTCGTCTTTCGAAACTTTTGTAGACTCTTGGCTGACTGCCGCCATTGAACCAATCACATATTTTATCGCAGCATTTTCATGTAGCTTTTCATGCGCTTCTGTCGGTCTTAGATCGCCGTAGTACGAATACATACCTTTTTCTAGACGATCTCTTTCGGCTGTCCCTTGTCGGCGGTTTTTTAGGTTTGCTAGTCTGTTTTCAAAGTTGATCATTATTGTTCTTTCCTTAAAGTCATTCTTCCGAAAGTCCTTCTACCGTTACTATTGAAGTAAGCAGCTTCACCTTGGTTTAAATCTTTGTTAAAAACTAATTCGCAATAGCCTTTGTGAGAATTCAATTCATGAAATTGATCGGTATAAGGGTTATTCGTATAGCTATAGTGAAGAATCCAACCACCTTTTGTTCCTGGCTTTTTTCCAAGAGTAGCGGTATAGCTTTCGCTTGAACTCTTTGCCGTTTTTAAAGTTATGGAGATTTTTTCCCAAGTTTGTTCGATATCAATTTCGGCTTCCCAGTTGTACTTTGTGGAGCCGTCTTCATTTAGCGTTTCACCGTTCACTGACCATATGCCACTGATGTCGGGTATACTAAAGAACGGAATTTTCCAGCCGAACCGATCAAAACAGTAGTGAAGGACAAAATAAATTATGGCTGGCGTTATTATGGCAGTTGCGAATGCTTCTATGCTTGTCACTTCATATAGCCAAACCAATAACGAAGAAACAGCACCTGTTAAAATTACAGATGCAACACCGAGCCATCTTCCTATAGTGGCTCTGCTGTGCCCAAATATTGCATAGTCGTGCATTTGTTTGCTCCTATGAATTCAATAATCAATTGGTGATAACGGAAGCCATCCCATCCAATCGTTCTTTAGTCTTTTCCCACCTTGGCATTACCTGGCCCATTAGCCGGTAAAACCGCTCGCTATGATTATGCTCTGCGATATGGCAAAGCTCATGCAAAATCACGTAGTCAATACACTCACGATGTGCTTTAACCAGGTGAGGGTTCAGGGTGATTCGACCATTGGGTGAACAGCTGCCCCATTGGGTTTGCATGGTCAATATGCGAAGCGGTGGCCGTTCTTCTACCCAAAGGGCTTGCTCCAGCATGGCATTGAGGCGCTTGGCGAAGGTTTCCTTAGCCCGCGCTTTGTACCAGTCTGTTAGTAGCTCTTTAACCTTGTCAGCGGATTTTGTTCTTACCGAAACTTCCAACTTGCCACGTAGTAGTTTCACACCTTGAGCCTGCTCCGGCGCTTCAATCACTTTCAGCAGGTACTGTTTCCCTAGGTAGTAATGGCTTTCACCACTGATGTACTGCCGAGGGATGGTGAATTCAAGCTGTTTGCGGAAATCTCTAAGCTGCTCGTATATCCAACGTCCGCGCTTTTTAACAGCCAATAGCACAGCTTCGCTGTCAGCTTCTTCGGGAGCGAATGCAATTACCCGACAATCGGGATGAACCTTGATTAATACCTTGTCTGTGGCTTGCGGGCGCTTAACTCGCTCAAACATAATCTGCTCGTCACCATAACGGAAGCTCATGGTCTGACTTTGAGGTTTAATCGGCACATTCATCTGGTTATACCCATTCAAGCACCGTTCAACCCGACCCGAGTGATCTGAACAATCATCTCAACGATCTTCTTGGCCTGAACCATGCCGCCCCCAATGGCTTTGCATTCCTGGAACATGCGCGGCAGTAGCTTTTTACGAATATCGGCTTCGATGTTCTGTGGGTTGATGGAGTTTTCCGCGACAGAGGTTTCTACCGCCTGATCAATTTCAAAGGCGACTTTGACCCACTTATCCTGAACCTGGCTGTCGAGCACAGCTAAGGCTTCAGGCAGCACTTTCTTGAACACACCAAAGTAAGCCTGAGCATGACGATTACCGGCAAACGCATCGGGTATGTCGTTCAAGCGTCTGTCTTGTACTTGCTCTTCAAATTCACGGAACAGCATGTACTGCTTCAATGGGTGGTCGAACAGTTTTTCAGCTTCCTCAATAGCTTGGCGCAGCAATTTTGAAAATGCTTCCTGAGCATAAGGGTCATCCCGTAGCTCTTGTTCAATCATGCGTGTCACACGGGTTTTGATGATGTCGGTTTCGTTGCGGGTTTTATCTTCGCTCCAGTCTTCCGGCTGTTGCTTTTGCCCCATCTTACCCACTTCATACACGCCACCGGGTTCTTTCACCTCAATACCCACCACATGCTTATCCAGCAGCTTTTTCACTTGTTCGGCGTATTCGTCGTAGTCAATCCTCTCACCGGCATCTTGCTGCACCAGTTGGCGCAGGCTGGAGAATTGCTTCACCGTTTCTTTGTAGTGACGACGATCCTGGTCGCTAAAGCTCTTATCTTCAAAGAAGGTGGCTGATTGCAGCGCTACCTTTAAACAGCTTGCGAAGGCCGTTAGGGCTTCGTAGAAGTCTTCACGCACCTTTAGATGCACGTCAACCAGCTCTCCATCTCGTTCTTCAATCTTTGGTACTAGCACCTGACGCAATTGTTCAATGTCGTTCTTGTTTTTGACGCCATCGAATATGGCCCATAGCTGCTTAAAGAGCTGTGGTAGGCGTTTATACTCTGTACTCATTTGGTTGTATAGGCCTGCAATATCATTGATGTCGTAACCGCCCTGAGTGCGGGAGGCCAGATCCTGATATTTTTGGATGGTGGTATCCAGTTCCGCCAGAATGCCGCGATAGTCGATGAGCAGACCAAATTTCTTTTTCGGGTGCAGGCGGTTTACCCGTGCAATCGCTTGGATCAGGTTGTGCTCTTTCAGAGGCTTGTCGATATAGAGCACAGCGTTTTTCGGCTCATCAAAGCCGGTGAGTAGCTTATCAACTACGATGAGTATCTTCAGTGAATCGTCTTTGTCGAAGCGTTCTATCAAGTGTTTGGTGTAAGCCTGTTCATCCTGGCTGCCCACATTTTCTTTCCACCACTGGGTCACTTCGGGTGTGGTGGCTTCATCGACAGCGATATTGCCTTCACGACTATCCGGCGGGCTCATCACCACGGCTGATTCAAACAAGCCTGCTTCGTCCAGATACTTTTTGTACTTGATGGCAGATACTTTGCTGTCGCAGGCTAACTGGCCTTTCAAACCTTCGTCGATGTTCTTTATGAAATGGTTGGCAATATCTAGGGCAATCAAACGAATGCGATCATCCGCACCGTATACTTGGCCTTTTTTAGCAAACTTGCGTTTCAGGTCGGCCTTTTGCTCGTCTGAAAGCCCTTCGGTAATACGCTCAAACCAACTGTCGATAGCGCGTTCATTCACATCCAGGTCTGGGATGCGCTCTTCATATAGCAGCGGCGTCACCGTCTGGTCTTCCACGGCGCGCTGCATGGTGTAAGCATGCACAATGGGGCCAAACTTATTGGTGGTCTTGTCGTCTTTTAAAAGTGGTGTGCCCGTGAAGGCGACGAAGGCAGCATTAGGCAGCGCCTGCTTCATACGAATATGGTTTTCACCGCCCTGGCTGCGGTGGCCTTCGTCAATCAGCACAATGATGTCAGAGCTGTTGTTCACACACTCCGGCATTTTGGTAGCGGTATTAAACTTCTGGATGAGCGAGAAGATAATTCGCTCCGTGCCTTTACCAATCTGTTCGGCTAGGCGTTTGCCCGAGGTTGCCATCGCCGCTTCTTTGTCTTTCTTCCCGGCCAGCTCGCCGCCAGAGGCAAAGGTTTTGCTCAGCTGGGTTTCCAGATCTACTCGGTCAGTCACCACCACAATACGGCATTGCTTCAGGCTTTCGTGTAGGATCAGCGCCTTACTTAGAAACACCATAGTAAATGACTTACCCGACCCCGTGGTATGCCAGATCACACCGCCTTCACGGCCCCCGGTGACGCTGCGGGTATTGATGCGTTCAATCAGTCGCTTGATACCAAACACCTGCTGATAACGGGCGACGATTTTGCCCGCCTTTTTATCGAACAAGGTAAAGTAACGTGTCATCTCCAACAGTCGGGCAGGACTTAACAGGCTGATCAGTAATCGATCCTGACCAGTAACAGCAAGCTCCCCCGCAGCGGTCAGGCTCTGGTACCAATCCAGGTCTTTTGCCGGGCGGTGGCTGAATAAAGTTGCCAGCTGTTCGTCTTTGAGCGTTTTGTTTTTGATGGCGTACATCTCGGCATCGGTGATGTCTTCTTCACGCCAGGCGGCCCAAAATTTAGCGGGCGTACCGCAGGTACCATAACGGCCTTCGTTGCCGTTTATGGATAACAACATTTGGCTATAGGCGAACAGTAACGGGATTTCGTCATGGCGCTGGTTACGCAGGCTTTGCGAAATGCCTTCGTCAATGGTGGGGCCCTTTTTCGCATTGCCATCCGGGCGTTTCGCCTCAATTACAACCAGAGGAATACCGTTCACAAAGCAGACAATATCCGGTCTGCGGTTTTCCACGCCGCCCGAGCGGGTAACAGTAAACTCTTCGGTGAATACAAAGCTGTTATTGGCTGGGTTTTGCCAATCAATCAGAGCAACGGTCGGGCTGGCCTTTTTACCATCGACAAACTCAGTGACCGAGATGCCATACAGCAGGTGGTTGTACAGGCGCTCATTGGCAGTTAACAAGCCTTCGTTAAGTGCGGGGCTGCACACCTCGGCAATCAGGTTGTCGATAGCCTTTCCAGACAGCGGGTAGCTTTTACCGGCAAAGGTGAAAGTGCGCTTTTGAAGCTCACTGCGCAACACCTGGCGTAAAACCACTTCATCGGTCTTGCCACCACGGGCAGCTAACGCGAGTTCAGGAGAGAGGAACGACCACCCGAGGTTGGTCAATAACGTCAGAGCCGGTAACTTGGCACTGTATTCTTCCTGAAATTTGGGTGTGTATTGTGTCATTTGTTATCTCTCTTCAACCCCTGATACCCGAGGTGCAGCTTCAGGTTATGGCTTTGTTCTGTTTTGTCTGCGCATGTTTTCTACAGCCAATGCAAAATCAGCATTGGTAACGTCTTCTTGCCAACGAGACCAGAAATCTATTGTTGCGCTCAATGGCTTTTCAGTAGGAGGATCAATTTTTATTCTACTCGGCAGCAGTACCGAGTCTCCTACAACCATGGCTTCGCCAACATCCATGATGGGTAATGCTTCTAAGAGGCTTTCTAGGCTTTCTGGTAGTAATTTTCGAACAGTTGCTTGGTCATCCGCGTTCGTTAAACGCAATGAAATGATGTTGTTACACTGGCTTAGAATGGTGGCACTTACATCTGAAGGCCGTTGGCTCACAATCATGAGTGCAACGCCATATTTTCGACCTTCTTTAGCTATTTTCTCAAATGCTTCGACCGCTCTGCGCTCAACTGGGTTGCCTTCTTTTCTTGGTAGATATAGGTGAGCCTCATCGCAGACAAAAGCAACTGGTCTGCGGCTATTCGGATCAGTCCAGAATTGAACCTGATAGATAATACGAGCAACCAGGCCAATGATGACTGGCAGTATGTCAGCAGGAACCTCTGAGAAGTCGATTACTTTAATGCTTTGCTTATGATTGCCAAAACCCATCAATTTTTCAGCAATCATACTCAATGAATCGTATTGGTTGTATTTGTCCGGACTATTAAATAGGAATCCGTAGCGACGATCATTCAAGCGGCTGGCCATGCGAACTAACAATCTAGAAAATTCGCCATTGAATGGGCCGTTTTTGGGGCCTCGTGATCCTTCAACCTTCTCTTCGTTTAGATATTTAAGCTTTCCAATAACTTCATTTAAGGAGTATGGAATCGGACTGTCTAGAGTAAAAGACTGCAAAAGATCGGTTCGACCATGCGCTTGTAAGAATGCTTTCTTTTGCTCTGTTATGGCATCTTGCACAACCACCACTTGGTTATGTGCACTGAACTCGCTGCGATCAACGAATAATGATTGAATCTCTTCTGAATTGAGCAACCAATACGGCAGAAAGAGCAGTGAATCATCCTCTACGTCAACCTCATCCGGCCCTGGTACTCTCAGCTGCTTAGCATAAGAAAGTTCCTTGTACTCACCATGCAGGTCGAATACAACAAGGTTTGAAGAAGGTAGCTGCGAGCTTCTTTCCAAAATAGAGGCAACCGTCCATGATTTACCAGAGCCGGTACTGCCAAGCAAAGCGGCATGCCGCTGGAAAAGTTTATTGCCATCTACATAAGCGCGGGCGTTTTCATTAAGCTTATAAGAGCCAAGTTCCAGCGAGTGCTCTCCATCGCCACACTCAGAGATCACTCGCATGAATTCTTCTAGGTGAGAGTCTTTAAGCACGTAGCAGGTTGAGTCGATTTCAGGGACGTGATCAAGTGATCGTGAAAACTTATATTTTTGAGCGATTGCATCCCAGCGGGCTGCACCCATCAGCGTGATCTTAACTGTATTGACTACACTATCTTCAAAAGCATCTATCTCGTCAGCATCATCTTCATCTATCTCCAGCGTAACTGGCTGAGTGACTACCGCTTTGATGACTTTATCAATCATGCCAATCAGCCAACATTCAGTTGCACCGCTGAGTTGCACGGTTACAAGCTGCCCAACTCTGGCTTTACGCAGATCTTTATCACTGTTAACCAGAATGGTTACTTTTCGGGTGTCAACTTCACGGATGTTGCCAAGTGTATAGCTGTCATCATTGAAAGTAAAAAGTGCCATGTTACCCTCCTAAAAATTCGTTGGTAAAAGTGTCAAAACGCCATAATTCCTTGTCATCAATATGTAGCCAGTTTTTATACTTTGAGTTGTAGATCCTGCTTTTTTCTGAGTCAGCCTGTTTGCAGATGAGCCACATGTTCGGACATTTATCTAGCCACTCTTCAATTCTTGGGTTCGAATCGCGAGTGATCACCAAAGCACGGCATTGGTCTTGTTCAAGCTTTTGTCTAAATGCGTTGTTAACAAGCTGGGAATCGTTAAAGCCAAACCCCAAAAATAGGAAGCTAGTATGGTTTCCTACAGCGGTGTCGTACTCAGCTAGCTGCGCTCTGTCCTTGTGTAATCGTTGATATTTGGCCGTACCTGGAGTGATCATGGCTCGTACAACGCCGTCAGGCTTGTTGAGTATCCAGCTGTTACATTCAATAAGCTGAGCTTCCCATTCAAATGTATTTAACGAACCATGTGGCTTGTGTAGTCGGATATGCTTGCACTCAACAATTCGTAATGGCGGCCTTGTCTTACCAAGAGCTTTCTGAATGGATTGAACAGACTTTTTTGCCTCAGCCCAGTCGTAACGCCGAAGGAAACCACCGTGAAACCCGGTAATGTAGGGGATCTTGTGTCGGACGAAGGCGTATTCAGCCAGCAAATCGTAATTTGGTGTAGCGACGTGAAGTTGTTTATCAGCCTGCGGCAAAGCTTCAACCAGCTTTTTCAATAGTGAGCCAGCAGGCCAATCGCATGAGCCTGACATGATTGAGTGAGCGTAAGCATTATCGTGGTGCGCAACAAAACTGGCAGTAAGTTCGACTATTCGATTGGTCAGAGCCTCATCTTTGATGAAGTCCATTGCAGATTCAAAATCATGACTACCAGCATCAAGAGCAGAGACCACTTGCTGCCATTGCTGTTCTTGTACTTCGCTCATTCCATGAGCAAGCTCGGCTCGAAGGTGGCGCTCAAGAGCTGGCATCCCAAAACTCAGATCAAGTGCACATGAAGTTCCTGTGCCAAATAATACAAACGGCTTGTCTGTAAAAAACTCAGCAATCGCTTGATATGCAAAATCCTTTGTTAGCTCCACGTGCATCCCCCTTAGCTCACCAAAACTCTTCGCTTACCCGTCAACAACTGCTGCATTAGGGCTTTTTTCTCTTGCTTTAGCGCTTCCAGCTTATGTTGTAACGCTGTGATTTCCTGATCGGCGGTGGAAAGTACGGCGGCGATCTTTTGTTGTTCTTCCAAACTTGGCGTTGGAATTTTAATTCTCAACAAGTCATTAGGATTAACACGCCGAGCCTTCCTACCACCATTTGCAAGTCCTAAGTTCGACGAGTAGAACTCTTCTCTGGATACGTAATAGGTGAACCATTCAACATTCACGTTTCCGAGAAAGTCGAAGGCTGGTAAATCAAGTGTGGACTCATAGCCATCAAGCTCTTCGGGGATGATGCCAAAGGCGCCATTTAAAAAATCCAGTTTGCTGTAGATAAACTGGCCTGCTGAACGCCGATAGTATTTTGTCGATTCGCTTCCGCTTCTTTTTTCATCTTTGGCAACAACCCCATTGCCATAAAGCTTTACGGTAATTTTCTTAGCGATGTCGCCAGTAGATCCTGGCACACGGCTTTCTTTAATGAAAGCGGCAACAGCAGTTGCTTTCCACTCGCCACTAAACCTAACTCCATTCTTATCCAGCAGGCGTTTTTTGCCGGTGAGCAGTTGTTGCATCAGGGCCTTTTTCTGCTGTTGGCTGTTATTTAGCAGCTCTTCGGTGGTGGTGATGGCCTTATCCCAAGTGGAGAGGATTTTGGCAATTTTCTTTTGTTCTATGTATGGAGGAACCGCGATTTTTAGCTTTTTAAAATACGGCAATCCAATTGTTTTAATAGTTGAGCCAACAGCCTGGCGTTCAAACTCAGCCTTATTCAACTGAAGCCAGTTATACAGAAACCAACTATTTAGTTTTTTCGTGTTGTCGCACTTCCACGCAATAAAATGTTGGCTGACTGCCATAGGAACAGCCATTACGCCACTTTTACCTATGCCAGCGTCACGCGATAAAACGACAGTTTCTGCTGGGTGTAGTTCAGCGGAGCTATTCGCTATTCCTGCTTCAGATATTTCCTTATCTGTTTCGTAGACATACCCTTTATCTAAGCGGAAGCTATCTGCTAGGGATATCCATTTAATCCCTCCATCCCAGTATTCTGGAAAAGATTTACTCGGTGTATGACCGCTGCAACGGGTTGCGAATTTGTCCAGCAGGTCGTACTTCCACCCACTAGGGATGCCGTCTTTAGCTAAACTACGCGCCATAACCAAGCTCCTCCAGATACTTGGCCATCTCGGTTTCCAGCTCGGTCAGTTGCGCTTTCAGCTGCTCGCGCTCGGCTCGCACCGCCATCAGATCGATTTCTTCCTCTTCTTCAAAGGTATCGACATAGCGCGGGATGTTCAGGTTGTAATCGTTCTCTTTGATCTCTTCGAGACTGGCAAGATACGCATATTTATCGACGTTTTCTCCCGATCGGTAAGTAGCGACGATCGTATCAATATTTTTCTCACTGAGTTGGTTCTGATTTTTACCAGATTTAAACTCGCGTGAGGCATCGATAAACAGGACGCTGTCGTCTACTTTTGCTTTTTTGAAAATCAGAATTGCTGCAGGAATGCCTGTACCATAAAACAGTTTCTCAGGCAGGCCAATCACGGCATCCAATAGGTTTTCATCAATCAGTTTTTGGCGGATTTTGCCTTCACTGGACCCACGAAATAGTACGCCATGAGGTACAACTACACCCATACGACCAGTCTTAGGTTTTAGCGTTTCAATCATATGTAGGATAAAGGCGTAGTCGCCCTTGGTTTTCGGCGGAACACCACGACGGAAGCGGCTGAACTTGTCGTGTTCGGCTTCGTCATGGCCCCACTTATCCAAAGAGAAGGGGGGGTTGGCAGTCACAATATCAAACAGCATTAGATCGCCATTTTTATCCAGTAACTTAGGGTTGCGGATGGTGTCGCCCCATTCAATTTTGTGGTTGTCTTCGCCGTGCAGGAACATATTCATTTTGGCCAGCGACCAGGTGGAACCAATGGCTTCTTGTCCGTACAGGGCGTATTGCTTACTACCGTGATTCGCCACGACTTTGCGGCCACACTTCATTAGTAGCGAGCCAGAACCACAGGCAGGGTCGCAGATGCTGTCGCCCGGTTGCGGGTCTAACAACTCAGCGATGAGATCCGAGACTTCTGGCGGTGTATAAAACTCACCGGCTTTCTGGCCACCACTGGCCGCGAAGTTTTTGATCAAATATTCGTAGGCGTTACCGATCACATCCAACGTTCCAACACGGCTGGGTTTGAGGTTCAGCTCGGGTTTGGCAAAGTCTTCCAGCAGGTGACGCAGAATGGTGTTCTTTTGCTTCTCTTCACCCAGTTTGTCGGTGTTAAAGCTGATGTCCTGGAACACACTCTTGCCTGCGTCTTTCAGTTTGGTGCCGTTGGCTTCTTCAATGGCGTGCAGCGCCTGGTCGATGCGTTCGCCGTTGCCGGGTTCATGACGGCGTTCGTACAGGGCGTAGAAGCTGGCCGCTTTGGGCAGTACAAACCGCTCATTTTTCATCATCTCTTCGATTAGTTCCGGCTCATCGCCGTACTCGGCCTTGTAACCATCGTAGTGATCCTGCCATACATCGGAGATGTATTTGAGGAACAGCATGGTCAGGATGAAGTCTTTATAGGTATCGGCGCTGATGGTGCCACGGAAGGTATCACAGGCATTCCACAGCGCTTTGTTAATGCTGTCTTGGTTAATTTTATCGTTACGGCTCATGGCTGTATCGTTCATCCATTGTTTCCTTTTAGTGGGGCCAATTAGTGGCTGGCCCAGTTCAAGTCTTAAATTTGCTGTGCTGGCTGTTTAGTGGCTATGCGTCTGGTACAAGTCGTTGGCGATTGCGCCCATCATGCGCTCACCGTTGTTTACTAGCCTCTGTATCAGCCTTTGCTCTTCACCCAACGTGTTGGCCATCGCAATGATTGCTCGCTGCTTGGCAAGTGGCGGAACAACTACTGGGGCATCTTCCAGCACACAGCGGCGAATACTTTTTGTTAAGGTGCCTTCAGCATTCTGCTCAAAATATCGCTGAGCCGGTACCTGATTCAGTAGCCAAACCATAAATTCAGGCAGGATTTCTTTCTTCTTCAGGCTGATTACAAAAAAATGTGGTGCGGCAACGGCCTGTTTACCTGTGGTGGTCAATAACTGATCCACCTGCACGGCGTAGTTATGGCTGCCACGTGCGGCCACTAAAATATCACCTGTAGTGAGGTAGTCGGGTTCGCGCTTGCCGGGAAGCGTGGTTTCCAAACAGTCTGACCAGCGAATCCCTTCGGTTAGCGAGACATCCTTCATCTGAACCGCGACCACGGCAGAGCCTGGCACTTCAGGAATTTTGCCCCGAAATGGATAGCCTGCATTGATGGTTGCTATCTGTTTGAGCTTCAAACCTTCACCTATTCATAGTCAATGATGCAGAAATATTCTGTTGATCCTGGTTAAATGTCAAGCTAAAGTTGTTTCATCGCCTTTGATGCAAATAAACCTATCGAGGGCTTTTTGTTGATTATATGAAATACGTCATAGGTAATGATGCAAAAAAAACTATCAAGGGTGTATAGGGTGCGATTCAATGTGGGTTCCTTACCAGTGTTCTCGGGTGAGACTGGCCATCAAGGGATAAGAGTCATTGAATACCGGAAAGATCATTGGGTAGATAATTTTCCTCTCATTTGGTCGCATGAACGCCAGTTTGATGCTCTGGAAATGAATTTATTCCTGGAGCACCGTTACAAGGGGCTGTATCGCGCTCCTAAACGAGCTGCTAGATCGAACCCATTGGGTGGTGTCTCTCTCAAGACGATGCAATCAATAGCAAACTCGCTGTGTATTTTTCTTAGTTGGCTCGCAGAGGAAAACGTTGATTGGCGCCAGGTTACTGCTCAGGCATCGACACAGCGTGCCAAGTATTGGCTCCCTGTTTATCGGTTTAGAAAATTTCTAATCGATTTGATCCAGGCAAAATCTTTAGGCCGCGATAGCGCCAATTTGTATATGACGCATGTTAGACAATTTTACGAGTGGGCTCGTCGTAGAGGGACTATAGAAAAACTGCCTTTTGAATATCAGCAGTTACATATTAAACGCAGCAGCGATCACTCAGATATTAACTCGATATTCTCTATGGCTCATCGTTCATCTGGAATAACCGTTCACACATCCGATCTAACGATACCGAGGAAATACCGACAGAAATCACTACCTAGTGACCAATTGTCTCCATATACCACTGAAGAGCTTAGCGCTCTATATGGCACTCAATACATCAAGTCTCCTGCAAGACGCCTCTGGATAGATCTAGCCCTTTTCACTGGTATGAGGGCTTTTGAAATTGCTCGGTTTTTGGATGTTCACGCAGTCGATCCATCAATAAGTGACGTAGCTTCATATCATGCAAACATCACAGGTAAGGGGAATAAAGAACGCCAGATACTAATACCGCGTACACTAATGCAACGATTGTGGCATTACAAAAATAGTGATGAACGAATACGTAGAGTTATGAAGTGGGAAGTGAAGAATGGAACGAATAGCGATAGGCCACTATTTATTAATCGTTCTGGATTAGGGATTTCTGAAAAGTCCGTTAGTAATACCGTCATCATTGCTCGCAAAGAGTTGTCGCTTGCTGGTATCGCTCTGGAGCGAAGCTTTCATGACTTACGGTCAACATATGCAACCAACCTTGCCAAGTACATGCTCGACAAAGGCTTAGAGCCTGGGTTCATCGAGTTTAAATTGATGGCGTTACTTGGTCATTCAAACTTCTCAACAACACGGAAGTATTTAAACTTCGCTCGTGCAGTGACCTTTGATAGTGAAATGAAAGGTTGGTCAGACACAATATTCGACGGCATCGATGTGCGGCTTGTTGGCGATTATCAGTACTTGCTAGGGAGGGATGATGACCAATCCTAGACAAAGGCTTTGCGATATATCTCCTGCGTTAGAACAGGAGTTTATGGAGCTTCACTACAAAATCGAAAATGGCTCGATTAAGGCCAGCAAGGTTACAGTGAAAGGTTATCGTAATGGCCTTTTACAAGGAATAAAGGCCTGGCCTGAAGTGAGTGCTGATCACCTTGCTCATCTTCAAAATCATGGAGTGAAGTCACTCAGAGATCAAAAATATTGGCTTCATTTAGAAATCGCTGCATTTAGCAATTTGGAAAAGCAGAAGGCCGTTGCATTCACTCGGTCATTGGACTTCCTTTATAGGCTTATTCATCCAGAAAACTACACAGGAAAACCAACCTTTGTTGCGGTTCATGGATCCTTGGTTGGTTTATTAGATATCTATCTGAAATCTGAGCTGCTTGGAGATTCAGTAAGAAGCGCAATAACGAAATTTGTTGACTCAGAAGCTTTATCTAAGGCTACTAAAGTAGCGGTTGTACAACAAGTTGTGAGTATCATTAAAGCGTTAGCATCTGATGAGGACTCTGATGTTATGGTGCTTCTAGAATCTGTGCTCGATGAGGGTCATCTGATCGAAGCAGGTATTAAGAAGCACAGGGTAATGCCTGTTAGATCACAGCTAAGGGCTTTTATTGAGGTTGTATATCCTGATCTTTTCTATAGACAAAAGCTGTTGATTGGCGGAAGGAGCCTGGATGTCACTGAACTCCATGCTACATCAAGAATTGCATTGATGCAGATAAAAGCACTTGTTGGAAATACTTACTATTCAGGCGAGTATGGGCATAGTTCGGGTGGGATTAAGGGGCGGCTATCATGCGCCATAAGAACAATTCTGAGATTTGTTAAGAAAGACGAATATTTTAAAAAGCTATTTATGGAAGTTGGCCTAGATGCTTTGGCTGCGAACGACTATCGCCCACTAAAAGATATTTTTCAATACTACAAGCAGTATGAGGCGACTTCGGTTGCAAATCTATACGAGCACTACTCTGGGGTGGAAGTTAGTCAACGAATATTATTTCAAGATATTTTATGCTTTGAAAATGAGGGGTCAGGGAAAGTTAAAACCCTTGATATATCTTACATATCTGAAATTTGTTCAAAGCTTAGAGAAGATATCGTTCGTATTCATGAAGAAGAAACCGAACTTATTGGTCAGAAAAACTATGGGGCTGAAACCCTTCATGCCCGCTTCTCAAAACTAGTCAAAGTGTTTTCAAGCTATTGTAATAGGGGTGCGATAAAAGGTCTTGGTCTGAGCCTGCTATCTGCGAACGACGGTAATATTCAGCTTGATATTTTGTCCAGAATACAAGCGGATGTCCTTACAAAATCCGTCTCAAGACGAACAGCTGAAGGTTATATTTCCGCTATCAGATGGCTTTGCGGAATAACTGGACAGAAATTTATTAATGCATATCGGGTAACTAGCAATAGGCATGCTGTGCATGCTTCGAGAATGAAAAGTTGTGATACATATACGTTGGATGAAGTACGGGAGCTAACGTTTCATATTGAAAAAGGAATTTTAAAGAATGACTGGCTATTGCAGGATAAGCTGGCCATGTATTTTGCAAGAATACAAATTAAGACGTGCTGGAATACATCTTCAATAGCTAAAATCGAGTGTTCGGATATTCAGCAAGTTGACATACCAACAAGCAATCGACCTATAACAATGCTTGTTCAAAAGCCCCGTAAAAGCTATCAGACAGACCATTTTAACTTTGACTATAAGTCATCACGATCCGCTATTCATGATTTGCTAACAGTACGGGATACTTTAACAAGAACTACCAGGAGCAAGTATGCTGGACATGATAATTCAAGATTTCTATTTATTTATGAAGAGCTAGGCCAACTCAAAACGATAGATTACAACGTTGTTGTAGCCAGGATAGCTACGATTCTGATGGGGCTTGGGTGCAAAGTAAAATACAACTCCGTAAAGCTCAGAAAAACAGGTTCTAATGAAGTCTATCGCCAACTTTCAAAAGATTTTAAAAGATACAAAGATACCTTTAAGCATTCATACCCGACCTTTATAAAAAATTACCAACGAGTTAGTGAGGTATCTTCAAAAACAACACTGAGCGATGCAACTAAGATTATGGAGCAGTATTTTGTTGGAAAGGAGTTATCTTCTAACATCGAAATTGTGACTGAATACGAATCTGGCACTCAACTAACCCCGGTAGGAGGATGTAACGCGGAGAAAGGCTCTAAAGAAGCGCACTATTATGCAAAGCAAAACAGGTTATTAGCGTCTAATAAAATCGACAGATGCGGTGATTTTATGGCGTGCATATGGTGTAAACACTACAGGGTTGTAGCTGATGCCGATCATGTCTGGCAATTGCTGTCTTTCAAAGATTATGTCCTAGGTGATATGCAGGGGGCTATCGCGCATTTTTCCGATGTTAGCCTGCAAAAGCAGGCTCATCGCGCTTTATCTGAAAGAGTTGATGTGATCATATCTAGGCTAAAAATTACAAATTCTGATCAGGTTAATTTGGGGCGGACATTGTTTAAAAATAACGGTCTGCATCCAATCTGGAACTTTGCCATATCTGATATCGCAGGTGTTATATGAGCATTTCCTTCGTACTTTCAGAGTGCCTCAGTGGCATTGGGGAATACAATATAAAGCCATATTGCGAAAAACGCTGGCTATCTTTACGCGATGAAATTGTCTGGAGTGGTTCTGATCGTATCGGTTACTCACGGGAGGTTAGGCTTTCAGATGCCACATGGAAGCCGATTGGAGAAAAGATTGGGATATCGTTTAATGGACTCAGCATCGAGTTTGAGTATGAATTCAAGATACTGATATTGGCACTGTACACGTCAGGGATTGGTAAGGGTATGCCGCCGCTGAAATGGAGTACCATTATAAATGGGGCAAGAAGTCTGATGACTATTGCCCGATTTCTTTGCGTAAATCGAATTCATTCTTGGATCGAACTCGATAAACTCAATAATTTAAAAACATCACACTACTGCGCTGAAGCTATTAGTTACGTTGGAGCTAACGATAAGCCTAGTTTGTGCGTTTCGATTAACACTGCTACTAAATGGTTGAAATGCTACGGCTTACTAGGAAAGGAATCATTTAATTTGATTTCTGATAAGTTCACGCCAATCGTGGCCGCTTATCAAATAAACGGAAGAAAGAAACACCCGGTTATTCCTTGTGGTGTTCTAAAAAAAATAATTTCAAAAGTTATCTATGAGCTTGATTTGATCAATGAAATTCGTGACGAATGGATTCGACGTCAATCCGATGACATACGAAGAATAGAAATAGGTCAGTACAAAATTGTAAACGGGCGGTACAGAAGCATCTGCGGCGGAGGTGATGCAGCTGTAACAGCAAAGATTGGTAGAATAAGAGGCTTAGTAAATGTATTAGTATTGGCCTTTACAGGGATGCGTGATGGAGAGGCGCTAGCTCTTGCAAATGATTGTTTAGTCACTAGAGAGAGTGATACTGGCGAGCTTCACTACTCGCTGCTATCCGAGCTAACAAAAACAACTGATGGTTCGCAGAAAGTAGAATGGGTATGCGGAGAGATTGTTTCAAAATACTTAACTCTCATATCCACGTTGAATGAAGTGGTTTATGAAAAAGCTACTGCCATCATTGAGTATCTGTCATCTGAAATCTCGGATGAATATCTAAATGAATTGCAGCAAGGGCTAAGATATAAGTATATCTTTACAGTTAACTATTCGCTTACTAGCTGCGGATTCTATCGCATGAATAAGCGACCAAATTCTGCCGCTTTCAATATTAGTGACTTCTTTAAGATCCCTCTCAATACATCAGATATAGAGCAACTTGATCGCCTTGGATGTAATTACAAATCAGTTGCGCCAAACAATTCAGATCGACATCAACCATACAAGGTAGGTGATTACTTCAACTTCACTCCTCATCAGTTCAGGCACACATTTGCCTGGTTTATCATCGCAAACCGCTTAGGTGAGTTGGATGATATTAGATATCAGTACAAGCACTTATGGCAGAATATGACCCTGGTCTACGCCCAGCGCGGATTCGAGTCTATCGGGGAACTGCTAAATATAGCGGATGAGTTTTCAGAGCATATTACAAGTTTGACGGTGAATGAGATTGTCGAGGCCTCACTCGATGGAAATATTGCTGGGCACGGTGGTGCACGGTTCTCTAGTCGAATCAAAGAAATGTTGGGAAACCAAGTTGAAGAAAATGTTCAACCACATTTCAAAGATATAAATCAACTGGTGGAATTTATATCGAAAAACTCAAACGACTTGCGAGGAGTTGGGCACGGTTATTGTACGAAAGCTAAGGATTGTAAAGTCAAGAATGTAGCGGATCCGAGCCATTGTGTTTATTGCGACGGATACATTGCAACGCCTAGGCACTTAACTTACTGGAAATCAATTCAGCTGAACTGTGAAGATAAAATCAAGAAGATTGAATCAGCGCCAGATGGGGTTCGGGAAAAGTTGCATTCTTTTAGTATGGTTCTAAAAAGTAACCTAGAGGCTGCCAGGGTTATTATTGAACAGTTAGATCCGTTAAGAGGGGTTGATCAAGCATGAGTGAGAATACCAGGAGGTCCCTAATAGATGCCTTATATGAACTGATTAGCGAAGGTAAAAAAGTAAGCATTAAATCAGTTGCTGATAGAGCTGGATTAAGCCATTCCATCATTTATAACCGCTATCCAGATTTAAAGTGCATAATTAAAGACGAGCAAGTAAAGCAAACTGAACAACTGAAACGGGATAGCGATATAGCGGAGTTAGAGAAGCTTAAAATCAAACTATCATCAGCCACAAGAAAAAATAAAAAGCTTGAGCAAGAGAAATCAACGGACTTCCCCTCTTTGCTTGCCCATATTCAACAAGTCTATTCGATGTACGACCAACTGGCTGAAGAGCATGTTGAAGCTCTTAACCGCTTGCGTGAGATAAAGTAACAACCAAATAAAGCATTGCTGTCGAGATTAAGTTCTGCGGTCTCCATGATCGCATTTGGCGTAACACTCTAGGATCTTTTCGGACAGCGATTCTAAGATTTAGGCTCGAAACACTACCGAAAGTGTTACTACCCCAGAGTCCCCGCCAAATCACCATGTAACACTTTTTCA
>NZ_JBICJM010000052.1:0-193839 GCF_043103065.1 Vibrio sp. YQ_11
TTTACGCCAGCTTCAATTGTTAGCTTAATTGTAGAAATGATTGAACCGTTTGAAGGTCGTGTCTATGACCCTGCAATGGGTAGTGGTGGCTTCTTTGTGCAATCAGAGAAGTTTATTGAACGTAGAGCCAACCAAAAAGAAATCGACCCGCTGACGCAAAAACAAAGAATCTCGATTTACGGTCAGGAGTACAATTACACCACATGGCAGCTTGCTGCGATGAATATGGCAATCCGTGGCTTGGATTACGATTTTGGCAAGGAACCTGCCAGTACTTATACCAATGACCAGCACCCTGATTTACGTGCCGATTTCATAATGGCAAACCCTCCTTTCAACATGAAAGAGTGGAATACAGGTGTCGATGATAACGATCCACGCTGGGTATATGGCACTCCACCATCAGGTAACGCCAACTTTGCTTGGATGCAGCATATGCTCTACCACCTTGCACCAGATGGTTCTCAAGCCTTACTTCTTGCTAATGGCTCGATGAGTTCAACCACCAACAACGAAGGCGAAATTCGTGCGGCCTTGGTCGAGAACGATTTGATCGAGTGTATGGTTGCGCTTCCGGGGCAACTGTTTACCAACACGCAGATTCCGGCTTGTATCTGGTTCTTAACCAAAAACAAGAAAGCACGTACTGATAAATCAGGTCGTAAGCTACGTGATCGAAAAGGCGAAGTACTATTCATAGATGCGCGTAACCTTGGCTATATGAAAGACCGTGTACTGCGCGATTTCACTCGTGATGACATCCAGAAAGTTGCTGACCTTTACCATGCTTGGAAAACAGGCGAAGAAGTTAATGGTGTGGCTTACGAAGACCAAGCAGGCTTTTGCAAATCCGCAGCGTTGGAAGATATTAAGAAACAGGATTTTGTACTCACTCCGGGACGTTACGTTGGTGCGGCTGAAGAGCTAGAAGATGGCATTCCATTTGGTGAGAAGATGGCAGCACTAACCGCTAAGTTGAGCGAGCAGTTTGAAGAGTCAGCAATGCTTGAAGCCGAGATCAAGAAGAACCTAGCGGGGTTGGGTTATGAGCTGTAATTGGCCTCTAGTATCTCTAGCTGAAGTAACGTCAAAAATTGGTGATGGCTTACATGGAACGCCAAAATACGATGATAACGGTGAGTATTTCTTCATTAATGGAAACAACTTATCAAATGGTTCCATTATCATTAATGAAAGTACAAGACGTGCATCTGAAGAAGAATACCTGAAACACAAAAAGGACTTAAATGATCGAACTATCTTGGTTTCAATCAACGGCACGCTGGGAAATATTGGTACTTATCAAGGAGAGAAAGTCTTTTTAGGTAAGAGCGCCTGCTATTTGAACGTATTGCCAGAAGTCGATAAAGATTTCATAAGGTATGTTTTAACGGGCAATGATTTTCAATATTACATACACAATCTCGCTACAGGTTCGACTATTAAAAACGTCGGACTCAAATTGATGAGAGAGTATTCATTTAAGCTACCCGATCTTAAAACACAAAAATCCGTATCTTTAGTCTTGGGGGCAATTGATTCGAAAATTAATACGAATACAAAAATCAACCAAACCCTAGAACAAATGGCCCAAGTCATCTTCAAATCATGGTTTGTCGATTTCGACCCCGTGAAAGCCAAAATGAATGGCGAGCAACCCGAGGGTATGGATGAGGCTACTGCCTCGCTATTCCCCGAAAAGCTAGTTGAGTCTGAGCTTGGCCTGATCCCTGAAGGTTGGGAAATCAAACCGATTAAAGACCTTTGTACCAAAGTTCAAAACGGTGGTACGCCTAAAAGAAACGAAAAATCATATTGGGATGACGGCACGATTCCATGGTTAACCTCTGGTGAGGTTCGGCAGTCAATTATAACTGCGGTTGAGAATAGGATTACCCAATTAGGTTTAGATAAGTCTTCTGCTAAATGGGTGCCTGAGCTATCAACGCTTGTAGCACTCTATGGTGCTACTGCTGGGGAAGTATCCTTAACATCAATACCTTTGACGACGAACCAAGCTGTATGTGCATTAATGCCTAAAAAAGAACACCAGTGGTATAACTATCTTCAACTCAAAAATAGAGTTGCTGAGTTAGCTGGAAAGGCTGTTGGCTCTGCACAACAAAATATTAGTAAAGGGTTGGTTGAAAGTACGGAAGTATTGTCAGTTCCTGAATCATTGTTAGAAACATTTAACTCTCAAGTAGAAAATCTCTTCAGGCTTCGTATCTGTAATTTGAATGAAAATGTTGAGCTAGCAAAACTGCGAGACACACTGCTTCCTAAATTGCTTTCCGGCGAAATCGAGTTAGGAAAAACTCAAGAATTAATAGAGGTCGAATAGTGGCAACCCGAGTAGAAATGATTATCGAAACGCTGAAAGCGAATCCCGACAAGAAGTTTACTGCTCGGGATTTAGCAAAAGAGTTTGTGCTTCGTTACCCAGAAGAAATTGCCGAAAAGCAAACCAATCCTCGTTATGATACCGATGAAAAGTTGATCGCCCAGTTGGCGGCAGAAGTCGGTGGTCAACGAACCCGTGCCGCTCAAAAAGCGTGCGCTAACGTAGCGACTCGCGATAAGCCACGTCCACGTATTTACTATTGGAACGAGAATCCCGACTTAGTTTCTGTTGATGACAGCCATGATGAATTGGAAGAGCCGGAAGTCGACACCCCTCTAGTGTCTCAAAGCTTCAGTGAGCACGATCTCTACCCAATGTTGATTGAGTACCTCAGCAAGGATTTGGGTCTTTACTGTCAGCGCATTGACGAGCGTAAATCTAAAAACTCTCATGGCAACGGTGGCAATCACTGGTTACATCCTGATGTGGTGGCGCTAGAGCCGCTCGACCAAGGTTGGGATGAAATTGTGAGAAGCTGTGTGCGCAGTGGGAATCACAGCTCGGTTCGACTTTGGTCTTTTGAAGTGAAGAAGCATCTTACCAAAGGCAATGTACGAAAATACTTTTTCCAAGCCGTATCGAATTCGAGTTGGGCCAATTTCGGCTACCTTGTTGCCACAGGCTTAAATAGCGACGTTGAAGGTGAGCTGCAAATGTTGTCGAGCTTGCACGGGATTGGCGTGCTGATTCTGGATACTGAATCTTTGTTTGATAGCCAAATACTCATTCCAGCTCAAGAGAGAGTCAACGTGGATTGGCAATCTGCGAACCGAATCGTCTCTGAAAATAGGGATTTCCACCATTACATTGAGCAGGTTGGCATTTATAACCAAACCGGACGGTTGATTAAGAGCGCATGGAATAAATAATAAGGATAAAGGCTTAATGATTACTGAAGACCAACTAGAACAACAATGCCTCGATTGGTTTAAAGAGCTAGGTTACCAATACCAAAATGGCTATGACATCGCACCAGATGGTGATACGCCTGAACGTGAAAACTATCAGCAAGTCACGCTACAGGCGCGTTTAGTCTCTGCCTTGGAAACCTTAAACCCAAATGTGCCCAGTGATACCTTAATCGAAGTGGCGAAAACTGTTGCCACGCCGCAAACGCCTGTACTGATTAAAAACAACAAACTCTTTCACCAATATTTAATCGAAGGTGTGCCTGTTGAATACTCGGTAATGGAGCAAGAACAGTGGGTGACCAAGCATACTCATGTTCGATTAATTGATTTTGAGAACCGCGAGAATAACGAATTCTTAGTGGTCAATCAGTTCACCATCACGGGCACCAAAGTCAAGCGCAGACCAGATGTGATAGTCTTTATCAATGGCTTGCCTTTGGCAGTGATAGAGCTGAAAAACCCAGCCGATGATCACGCCGACATTTGGAATGCTTACAATCAAATCCAAACTTATAAAGAAGAAATCGCTGATCTCTTTGTGTTCAATGAAGCGCTGGTCATTTCTGATGGCTGGACGGCGCGAGTCGGCTCGTTAACGGCTAATAAAGAGCGTTTTTTGCCATGGAAAACCATCGAGGACGAAGACGATAAGCCGTTACTCGAATTCCAATTAGAAACCATGGTGCGTGGCTTCTTTAAGCCAGAATTGCTGCTCGATTACATTCGCTACTTCGTATTGTTCGAAAATGATAGCGACAAGATCATCAAAAAAATCGCAGGTTATCACCAATTCCATGCAGTCCGAGCTGCTGTTAAGGCAACCGTCACGGCTGCCACAACGTCTGACCAAATTACTGAGCCACGGGCAAATTACGCCAATACCGTGGTGCCCGGAAGTAAAAAAGCGGGCGTGGTTTGGCATACTCAGGGAAGTGGAAAAAGCATTTCGATGGTCTGTTACGCAAGTAAATTGCTGCAACAACCAGAAATGAATAACCCAACCTTAGTAGTGGTGACTGACCGTAATGACCTAGATGGCCAGCTATTTAACACCTTTACGATGGCGCAAGAAACGCTAAAACAGATTCCTCAGCAGGCAGAAGATCGTGATTCATTACGCGATTTACTGCTCAATCGTCAATCCGGTGGCATCATCTTCACAACCGTACAAAAGTTTGCGCTGCTCGATGAAGAAATGGTACATCCTGTCCTTTCTGAGCGCTCGAATATCGTGGTAGTTTCCGATGAGGCTCACCGCAGCCAGTACGGCAATAAAGCTCGCCTTGTTGATGTCAAAGACGAGAATGGCAATGTGATTGATCAGCGTTATGTTTATGGTTACTCCAAATATATGCGTGACGCGCTGCCGAATGCCGCTTTTATTGGTTTTACAGGTACACCGATATCGATGGACGATAAAGACACTCGCGGTGTCTTTGGTGATTATGTTTCTATCTACGATATTCAAGACGCGGTCGATGATGGCGCGACAGTGCCAATTTACTACGAATCTCGCTTAGCCAAGCTCGATATCAATCAAGATGAAATTGAAGCGCTGAACGATCAGGTTGAAGAAGAAATTGGTGAAGACGAAGAAACCGCCAGCCGTGAGAAAATCAAATCACACTGGTCGGCGCTAGAAAAACTGGTCGGTGCCGAGCCACGCATCCAGCAGGTGGCAAAAGATCTGGTCGAGCATTTTACCACTCGTTGTGAAACCTTTCCGGGCAAGGCAATGATCGTTGCCATGAGTCGCGAGATTTGTGTGGATTTATACGATGCCATTGTGGCGATTAAACCTGAATGGCATAGCGATGATCCAAACAAAGGCGCGATCAAAATTATTATGACAGGCAGCGCCGCTGATAAAGCAAAAATGCAGCCTCATATCCATGATAAGAAGACCAAGAGGCTGTTCGAGAAACGCTACAAGGATACCGATGACGAATTGCAACTGGTGATTGTGCGAGATATGTGGTTAACAGGTTTTGATGCACCTTGCTGCCATACAATGTATATCGACAAGCCAATGAAAGGCCATAACCTGATGCAGGCGATAGCGCGTGTGAATCGTGTGTTTAAGGATAAGCCCGGAGGTTTGGTTGTTGACTATATTGGTATTGCCAATGAACTTAAAAACGCACTGAAGACCTATACCAATAGTCAGGGTAAAGGCAAGCCAACTGTTGATACCGCTGAAGCTTTCGCAGTCTTTATGGAAAAAATCGACGTAATTCGCGGTATGTTTGCCACGCCTGTTGATGGTGACATCTTCAACTATCGTCCGGATTTTGAAACCAAACCGCTGCAACTGCTTCCGGGAGCCGTGAACCATATCTCTGGTCTCTCACACCGCAACAGCAAAGGCGAAGAATGTCGTGATGGTAAACGCCGCTTCCTTGATGTCATGGCAGCGCTTATGAAAGCCTTCTCGCTATGTAATACCTTGGATGAAGTGGACGGCTATAAGAGCGAGATTGCTTTTTATGGAGCGATCAAGACCGCCTTCTTAAAACACTCGACAGTTGATAAAAAGCGTAGTGATGAATTGCGTAATTCTGCTTTGCGCCAGATCCTAAACAATGCCATTGTGGCAGATGGAGTCGATGACATCTTCAAAACCGTTGGCTTAGATAAGCCCAATATTGGCTTGCTCTCTCCTGAGTTTTTGGAAGATGTTGCCAATATGAAAGAGAAGAATTTAGCCGTAGAACTGCTAGAAAAACTGCTGCGCGACGAAGTGAAAGCAAGAATGAAAAACGATGTGGTGCAAGAGAAAAAATACTCAGAGCGCATCATGGAATCACTGCGCAAATACCATAACCGTAGCATTGAAACCGCACAGGTGATTGAAGAGTTGATCCGCTGGGCGAAGGAAATGCAAGCCGATGCCGACATGATGGCTAAGCTCAATCTCTCTCCAGATGAAATTGCTTTTTACCGCGCTCTGATCGCTAATGAAGCGTCAGTTCGCACCTTAGGTGATGATAACTTGCGCCAACTCGCGATTGAGCTAACCCACCAACTGCGTCAATCCGCTACGGTAGACTGGCAGAAACGAGAAAGCGTGCGTGCAAGGATGCGTAACCTTGTGCGTCGTTTATTGCGCCGCTGGAAGTACCCACCGGATGCGGCTGAAGAGGCAATTAAGTTGGTGCTCGATCAAGCCGAAGTGCTAGCTGATGGATGGTATAAGTAACTAAAAAGGCATGGGTTTTCCCTTGCCTTTTATATAGCCTAATTTAGACATCACTCAGGAATTGTTTAAGTCGCTGAATTTTTCACTAGTGAAAATTCTGTCATCTCACGGTATATCTCAGGAAAATCGTTAATCTATCGACTTTTTCACGAGTGAAAATTTTGAGTTTATCTGAGAACACTGGTGATTATAGGTACGCTAATGCCCTCAACTATGGTGTTCTTAGGATCGCAATCATTAAATCGATTAAAATATAACCCACAATCAACCTTAACTATGGTTATTCTGGGATCGCTTATCGCCCAACACTGGTGATTATAGGTACACCGATGCTCTCAAATATGGTGTTTTTAGGATTGCCGTGCTAAATCGGTTGAAATATCGCCCAATGCTGACTCCAACCATGGTGATTCTAGGATCGCTTATCAGCAAACATTGGTGATTGTAGGTACACCGATGCTCTCAACTATGGTGTTTTTAGGATTGCCGTGCTAAATCGGTTGAAATATCGCCCAATGCTCACCTCAACCATGGTGATTCTGGGATCGCTTATCAGCAAACATTGGTGATTGTAGGTACACCGATGCTCTCAACTATGGTGTTTTTAGGATCTCCGCGCCAAATCGGTTGAAATATCGCCCAATGCTCACTCCAACCATGGTGATTCTGGGATCGCTTATCAGTAAACACAGGTGATTGTAGGTACACCGATACTCTCAACTATGGTGTTTTTAGGATCGCAACGCTAAATCGATGGAAATGTAACCTCATCCACTTAACTATGGTGACTCTGGGATCACTAACGCCAACAGTGGTAAGTTTAGGAGTACAGCCATTAAGAACATGAGGTTTTTTTGTGTATTAGCTAGAACTAAGTGCAGATATCAAAGAGAGTGTCTATCTCGGAGGCTCGGTTTCCTCTTTGAACGGCATTTCTAGCGACATCATATCGTCCGGCGATAAGAGTTAGTTTTTTAGATCTTGTTAGGGCGGTGTAAAACATACTCCGATCTAAAAGTGGGGAGTCCTCAATAGCACATACAATAGTTGTATCATATTCGGAGCCTTGGGATTTATGAACGGATATTGCATAAGCAAGATCTAAACCAAGCGCCCATGCATTTGACCTTGTTATACTGATGATTCCCTTATCGCCAAAACATACGTCGCATGCGACCTCATCGCTCTCCTCACACAGGTATACAGACTTAACAACACCAGTATTACCGTTATATAAGCCAAACTCATACATGTTTTGAGTAACAATTACGGGGTCGTTTTCCATTATTCGAGTCTTTCCTAGCTGCATACAATATCTACCGTCGAGAAAGCTCTCTTGGATGCTGTACTGCATGAAGTTATTGACGCCTCTAGCTGAATCAATTCGTTTTTCGGTAACATGTGAGGTAACAATCTGAGCCTGAGGTTTCATTTTCTTGGCTGATAAGAGCACTTGATGCATTTCTTTTTCTGTGCGGCATGGTAATAAATATACGCCCTCATTCTCTCCAGACCACTCGGCAAGGATTGGTAATCTCCCCTCTCGGACTTCCATGGATACATGATGCAGCATACTTGTAGATTTAGCTCGATGAACCTCTCTCAGTTTGACCACTTTCAATATCTCTGGTTCTTGAATGGAAACCAAGCGGTGAAAGCATAGACCAAAACCTATAGGTGGCAACTGTCCTTCATCTCCAACCATGATAAGTTTGAAGTCTGTGTCTCTAAGAGCCTTAAATAGTTTATTCATCAGTAGGATATCAACCATTGATGCTTCATCTATAACGACGAGCATCTTGTTGATTCTTGATATCTTTTGGGAGTGAAGTCTATTTATGAAGTCATGAATCGTATAAGTCTTTAGCCCAGTTGACTCTGCTGCTCGTTCCTTTGCCTTTCCACTCAATGCCAAAATATATGGGATTCTTTCTCCAGATAGATCAGCTATAGCTTTTAATATGGTAGTTTTTCCTGTACCACCATACCCATCAATAACAGCTAGATTGTTGGTTAAGCTTGCTGCTATCGCGTTGAGTTGTGATTCCGTTAGAGAGTATCCGTTATTTTCAAAGAAAATTTTGTTGTATGCATATAAAGTTGATCCAATATCGGTACATGTGCCATCAAATAAATCTGTTTTAATGGTTTTTTCCTTAAGATTACGGATAGATTTTTCAACTTCATATTCAATGTAACCGACAGAAGACAACTGGTAATACCTAGTGCCATCGATATTTTTATGGCAGATAACTTTTTTTGAAAGGGCTACTCGGATCGCTTGAGCTACAAGAATTTCATCATTCATTAGCCTCAGCGTCATTAATAGACGATTGAGTTCTCGACAGCTCGTGCCTGTATGTCCACGTTGGAGCCTCTTATATAGGCAAAACTCAATCATCCCTATTAATCGGCGTTCATCGTGTTTTGGAATTCCAAGGCATTGAGCGACCTTGTCCACCAAAGTCCATATGTTGGGTATGATGTCATAGAACGAAATTAGTGCGTAGGGATTAGCCTGTAAGCGTTCAACTGTATTTATTCGGCATACGTTTAGTAATCTATTCGCAACTGAAAGAGGTATGTTGTGCGTAGTTAAAAACTGAATGGTTTCAAATTCATTTTTAAGGAACATCCATTTTTTAGTCAGAGTTTGAGCAATTCGTTCATTGACTAGACCAGAGAGAGGATGCCAATTTCCATTATTGAGCAAGCTGATTAACTCACTTCCTCCAATTGCATCAATCAGTTTATCAATCTTCTTTGAGCCGAGACCGAAACCACGAAATGAATTGTGTTTTTTAAGATGCCAAGCGAGTAACCTATCATTATTGATTGTTTCAATGCTTTCAATAGAGCAGGACTCTAAGGTGATGAAAGTTTTGTATTCATCACGGGCTGTTTCACTGCCTTTTACAGACCAGATTTCTCCTATTCGAGGTGAGCGAGTGCAGATGTTATATTTGGCTTTACATAGGTATGTTTTTTTAGCCTTTCGGTCTATCCGCATCCCACCAAAGACAAATCCACCAAAGACACCTAAAGAAACGGATGTAACACGGAGAACTAGTTCCACAAAAAACTTCTCCCACTTTCCATCATTTCATCAAATCGATTTGCAGACTCTTCTTGGGTCATTTTTAGTTGGCTTTTGAGCTTTGCATTCTCATTTCTTAACTGTTCAACTTCAGCAGTGGCTAACTCTACCTTCTTATACAAGCGATTGTTTTCCTTTCTCAGATCGTCAGCTTTGTCTGAGAGGGGAGGGCGGTGAGTCTTAGGCTTAGTAGTCGCAGTTCCAAGCATCTTAATATCAAAATTAATTTGATCCTTCAGTCTCTTCCCGTTGGGCATTTTCTTATCTAAGCTTTCGCTAAACCATTGCCTGCGAACGTTGCAAGCCTTCCCAATAACGGTGAAATTTATATCGCCGAAGTTGTTAACAGGCAGTGGCTGCTGGTCAATTATTAGTTTCTCGATATAAGATTGATACCTTTCGAATGGCGTTGTTTTTTTTGTGCTGTCACCCATTACTTACCCTCAAGAATATCAAAGTAAGATGAACTGATCGTCTTATGTAATTCGCCATTTATATCATCTGCAAGATTGGTTATTGTCCTCGTCTCTTTATCAATGCTCACTACACCATCTGTAGCCTTAATAAGAAAATCAATAGTTGCAATCAAGTTGTTAACGGTCTTATTGTCCATTACAGAACTCTCAGTGGGAGATTTATGCTCCAGCTTACTTTTAGCGATATATCGGTTTAGCGCCTCATTTTCTTTTTGAAGCCTATTTTTCTCTGATTGCAACTCTTCGATCCTCATTTTATCGTTGAGTACATTCAAACCTTCTTTCCTGAGGGCTTCCAAGGTTGTGGAGTTTTTGGGGTCATAGTACGAATGAAAAACGGCACCGACAATACTCCAGTATTTATCGTTGGAAGCAATTGTTCTTTGGGTTATCTTTTTTTCGTTTAAGGGTAAATCTTTGTTAAATACGTCGGCGCAAAACTTCTGAAACTTAGTTTTGTTGGGTATGTGAGCGTTGTCACAGATGGCTTTCATCTGTGGTACGACATGTTCCTCTAATCGCTTAACCCGAAAACTGATGTTGGCCTCTTGAGTCTTTTTGAAACGATTTTGCCCCTTTAGAGCGCCTTTAGGCATTCTTATCTCCTGCATTCATTTTTGGAAGATTTAAAGTGTGACTAAGAGCTTTCTGGGCATCAGTGTTAATCTCTTCGAGCTGCCTAGGTAGCTGTTCTATTCCAATACCAGATATATCACAGATGCTTTTTATTACGCCTTTAAAATCCGAAAGAAGAGTTCTTCCATCAGGAATGGGGCCTAGTAAGGCGCTGAACTGCCCTGTACTAGCAAGGATTTTGTTACGCAACAGAGTTACTTTTGCCTTTAATTGTGGCGTCAGAAATTCATGACTGCTGATGGCCTCGTCTACCTGAACCAAAACTTGGCTTAGTTCATTGGAGGCTCTCAATTTTGTGTATTGTTCTTTGATAAACTCGGGCTTAGTTACGAGCCATTTATCCCTTAATGATAGGTTTTGTGCCATTGATTCTAAGCACGTTGCTGTGGTCGCCCACGCGGACACTTCTCTAGAATAAAACTGTTTCAGTGCTATTGTATCCAAGTATCCTCTCATATCTTCGCCATTGATTTTCGCCTCATTGATTGTTACCTCACACTCTTTTGTTTTGTCGGTAAGTGCTCTAATTTTGGCGCTAATAGCTGGCAAGTTATCTACGGTTTTTACTGAATATGAGCACTCTCCACAGGGGGCAAGCCCAATAGGATAATCCTCGATTACATCATCAGGGCAGATATTGTTAAAGGGACAAATATGAGTGGAGTTAATTACTATTACATCAAGAATAGATATTGTTCCATCAGGCTTTTCTTTAATATCTTGAGTTAAGTCACTGATTACCTTCATCCCACTACGAGGTGTTTTTGAATGGTTGTCGGAGAATGCGATTGCTCCAAAATCATTCATTGCACCTATTGGGTCTTTTCTAAAAGCTTGAGATAACGCTGACTTTTTAGCCCTAGTATTAATCATCATTGGTGCAGTGAGGTCTCTAAATTCTTGCTCCTGAGCTGACTTTTGGGCGTCAAGGTATGACGAACTTACTTGAGCATAATATATTACGTGAGAATCAGTGGCGTGCCCTGTTGTACGCTTAATAATTGAAGGCGGAAGAATCGTGATCTTGTCGCTTACGACTTGAGAGCGCATTGAGTGGGGGGTGATTGGTATGGCTTTATCACCTTTCATCTGTTCCAATCGTCCCAAGTTTCCAATTAGATCTAAGTTTTCATCAATACTTACAGGTGCTTCTTCCCCAAGGTGGTGATATATGTAGGAGAAATGCATTAGTATTGCTCTGAACTTAGTTCGGTAATTGTTGTCTGAAGCGGTAATAAAAGAATCACTTAAAGATAAATCAAAATTCAACGTTGCGAATAACGGCCTAATCAAATCAAAGTTGGACTCTTCATGTCCATCATATGGAATTGCCAGATCTTTACCGTTAAGGAATGTTTGTTTCCACTTAGATTGTCTATCTAAAATACCCATCACGCTTTCACTAACATCGGCTTCCCATGCCTCATGAGATTTATCTGTATTAACCCATAATTTAGTTGTCATATATGACTTATCATTAAAGAAGTTACGATCTACTCCTTTGTCATACGTTGCCTCATCCAACCATCTCAAAGCCATTAATCGGATGCCCGTCTCTGCTATTGCGATAGTTAAGTGAATGTAATGAGGTAGAATAGTATTTTCCTTAAGTTGAGACTCTAGGCGGGTTCTTACCCTTTGTATTGTCGCTATTGACGTTGGAATCTTATTAATAGGGTGGTAGACGTCATTGTGCCTAAAAATAGGCACAAACCCCGAGTCTTCAGTATCATAGAGTTTTGACGCACTATTATATTTGCTGATGAATTCGTCCTTGTGTTGATTGTGATGGTTCATGTACCAAACCCATTCAGCAAGACCATATAGATATGAGAGTAAAACAGGGAAACTCCCTTCCGGCGGTAACTTCTTTTTTGTTCCTTTGCTTCGAGACGTCACAGGAATATCTAACTTAGGACTCATAGGGTTTTGGAAGTTTTTATGAACCTTTTCAAGGTAATCAAAAAAAGCAATAACTTTATATAGCCTGTCTCTTAGCGTTGATTTTTGTACGCCTTCCCCTAAACTCTTTTTAATTAAATTCGTATGCTCTCGTGTTAATTCATGAGGCTCAGGAAGCGTGTCGAAATGCCTCATAAGGATTGCCATGGCATTTCTTATTTGGGGTTGATATTTAGTATGATTTTTTGTGCCTCTATCCTTGATTACTTCGGAAAATTTATTGATATCCCTAATCCACGTTATGATGGCAGGGTGCTGATCTAATTCTGTATGCGAGAAGTTATCAATTGATAATTTTTGTGATTTTCCAGAAACATGATTCGTATTAGAGAAAAGAGATTCTTCTCGGAATTTAACTCTTTCAGGAGCGGCAGCTAAAATTGCGTGATACCAATCCACTGTTCTTGGGGCGTTACTAATGGGATGTACCTGACTCAATAGTTCGTCGGTAATGTCTTCTATATTCCACGCAGCGCTCGCTCTTGCATATCTATAAGCATACCAATCGAGATTTTTAAGTCCTTGGGAGGGTATATGTTCACTAATGTCTACACTACACTCCAAATCTTCATTGAATGGCTTTCGGATAATTTTGAGCACTTCAGGGTAGGCCCCAAAGGCGAACTCTTTTTTAAATTTACCAGTGTCTCCATCCAGTACGACAACTGGAAGTCCACTGTATTTAACAGGAAGTAGGATAAATCGGCTTGCCCAGCAGCAATGAAGGAATATATTTAAATCCGTCCGCAATCCTCTAGCATCATTGAGGGTTATATTCTCGTAGCGAGAGTTCTCTGGAAGAACACTTGTATATTGATGTCGTGCGTCCTTAGGGTTCTCTCCGATTATGCGATAAATTTCAAAAAACCACTGTTCATTGAGTTCAAAATCATCTTCGAAGTGATCAAAGTATTTGAATAAAGAAAGTTTTGTAGCGCCAACTCTTGCTTTCTCATTTTTACCATCGCTATTAGAAAGGCTGCTCTTCCCCTGCCTAATACAAATCTGCTTTTTGGCTAAATCAAATGACTCAATAATCTTTTGCCTAATTTCTGATTTATTACAGATGATGATCGGTTTATCTGTGTCATTAAATAGCTTAGGCTGCATTTAGACTTTCCTTTTCCAACTCTAGTTTCTTTATCTGTCGGTCATAGTATTCATTTTGGAGATCTTTGAATGAAATGCACTTATCCCTCATATATCCATTTGATGCAGAAAGCATGAATTCGATTAAGTCTGTATCTTCTTTCGCATACACCTCTGTAGAGCTTAAGTTCTGGTGTCCCAAGAGAATTTTTACGTAAGTAATGGGTAAGCCTTGGTTGCCTGTTGGATTGCCATTTTCATCAACGATAGGTAGGTAGTTTAGTGTGTAAAATGCATAAGTGTGCCTAAACCCATGTAAGCTCAGGTGCATAAGTGATTTGTCGTACTTGCTAATGTGTTTCTTAAATGCATCAGAGCGTGTCTTTCTGTCAGTGGAAAAATAAGGGCGACCATTAATTTTCTGAAAGATGAAGCGGTGACTGACATTGGATTTGTAGTGCTTCGACATGTAAATATTCAGTATTGACCAGAAAATACTGGCGAATGGCTGAATCATGAAGGTCATTGATGTAGCTCTACCTTTATCAAAAAGCTTTGATTCTTCCTTAGGTGTTAACCCGACGTTTTTGCGAGTAAACGGCGAGACTACATTGATGGATCGATTATTCCAGTCAATATCGTCAATAGTAAGCTGGAGAGCTTCGGAAGTGCGTATGCCTGTTGCAGCTAAGAGTGAGTAAAGTAGGAAGTCTCTCACTTTTGTAAATCTAGTCGTTGAGTTTATACTTGCTTGACTAAAAAAATCTACGCTTCGATTTATAGGGAAAGATTTGTCAATTTTTTCCTGTGTCTCTACTTTAATTGAAGCTTTATTTGCTCTTCTTGTAGAACGACGGAAAAGTTTGACGCTAGTTTTGCCCCTTCTTTTCAGACGCATTGTCGCTGCGAGCCATGAGTTTCGAACCATATTGGAAAGTTCTACATAGTTAGGATCTCTTTCTTGGGTGATCTGCCTGCGAAATGAATCATCGTCAGAGTCATTGAATAACCTCATTGACATAAAAAGTGATAGAGATGCTTCAATGCCTTCACTAATGCTTTTGTGGCTGGTTCTGTTGGTTTTGCCAATATTTTCTGCTACTTGTCGTATTACTTCGGATTCTGAGTTGGTACCTTGAAGTAAGTAATCCTCGTATAGGCGAAAAACGTTGCATGGTTCAATGGCTGTTTTCAGTTCTGTCGATACAACCCTTAGCTCGTAAAGGAAGTCAAGGAATCGGCTGACATGACCTGAATATTGCTCAACGGTGTTATTGGAGTAGCCTTTATCGTAGATCAGCAAATCAACGTACTCTTCGAATGGTCTGTATTCTTCTGAGGTATCAATATTTAGCAGAATCATTCCCTGACTGATGACGTCGCTTTTAATGCATACAAAGTTCTTCAATGCTACTAATCCTGTTTTTTTACACAGTGGTATCTTTTTTTAGGTTATATTTGGAAAAGTGGGGTTGTCAAGAGAAATGACTGAGTTTCTTTTCTATCCTATCGGATGAGATTTGTTGGAAAGGTGGTATTCATCAGCATACAACCGTCTCGGTTTCGCTCTGATCGGTTTCATATTGGTAAGTTCTTTGTCAAAACGATCTTTCTTTGGAGCGAAGAAGATTAGTTTCTAAAGCTTAGATGTAGATTGGGTTTGTCAAGAGGTAAATGTTTAGTTGTTGTAGTGTGGAAGATATTGCTGGATACGAAATTCCAAATATAACCTTATTTTATAGGTCTAGACTCCATTCTTTTTTAGCATAGTTCGGAAAATAGTTATTGTGATTTTTAATGTAACCTTAATTGGGTCGTATTTGTAATGTCGTATGGTAGGGAATTTTAAAACAAAAAAAGAAGCCTTAGGGGCTTCTCTTTTCTCTTAACCAAATTATTTGATTAAGTAAGTATGTGGTGGCCCCTGACAGACTTGAACTGTCGACCAATCGATTCAGTTTATCCAATACTTTCGTAAAGGGCTGGACTATATCATCATCCTCGCATTGCGGTGGGATGTCGGACGCTAGTGTTGTATTACACAGCAAGATCGTGCTGAACCAACTAGTCTCTGAACCTTCCTCTCACGCTTGAGAGGCTTGGCTGCTGATTGGCTTGGGATAGATAACTATCCTGTAGCTTTCCAGCAATTCATCCGATTTTTCCATATGTTATTACTAACATAGGTCACAATAATTCATGAGTCGACTGCTCTAACCACTGAGCTAAGGGGCCATATTTTGTTGCTGAAACATTTAGAATGTTCAGGCTTTTTTCCATGTAGTTATTATACAAAATAACTACGTGGCAATTTTTACATTTTTGAGGTTCAAATACAACCTCAAGAGTTACCCCTCATAAGAACTGGGGACCAATCGATTATGAGTCGACTGCTCTAACCACTGAGCTAAGGGGCCTTAATAGGTCAACGATTATAGGGGAAGCGTTGCAAGGTGTCTAGATAGCAACTAGGGCAATTGCGCTTAGTTTTTATCCACTTAGAACCAGTGATAATAAAAAAGGTGACCTAAGGTCACCTTTTTTGTCCAACGCTTTATTATTCGTCGAGGAAGCTGCGCAGAGTTTCTGAGCGGCTAGGGTGACGAAGTTTACGTAGAGCTTTTGCTTCGATCTGACGGATACGTTCACGAGTAACGTCGAACTGTTTACCAACTTCTTCTAGAGTGTGGTCAGTGTTCATGTCGATACCAAAGCGCATACGAAGTACTTTCGCTTCACGTGGTGTTAGGCCTGCAAGTACATCTTTTGTAGCCATTTTCAGGCTTGTTGCTGTTGCAGAGTCTAGCGGTAGTTCTAGCGTTGTATCTTCGATGAAATCACCTAGATGCGAATCTTCGTCGTCACCGATTGGTGTCTCCATTGAGATTGGCTCTTTAGCGATCTTCAGTACTTTACGGATCTTGTCTTCTGGCATTTGCATACGCTCTGCCAGTTCTTCCGGTAGCGGCTCACGACCCATCTCTTGTAGCATTTGACGAGAGATACGGTTTAGCTTGTTGATCGTTTCGATCATATGTACCGGGATACGAATCGTACGTGCTTGGTCCGCGATTGAACGAGTGATTGCCTGACGGATCCACCACGTTGCGTAAGTCGAGAACTTGTAACCACGACGGTATTCAAACTTATCTACCGCTTTCATCAGACCGATGTTACCTTCTTGGATTAGATCCAAGAACTGTAGGCCACGGTTGGTGTATTTCTTCGCGATAGAAATTACAAGACGTAAGTTCGCTTCAACCATCTCTTTCTTCGCACGGCGTGCTTTCGCTTCACCGATAGACATGCGACGGCTGATGTCTTTAATGTTTTGTACGTTTAGAGATGTCTCTTCTTCAATCATTTTTAACTTAGCGATTGAACGACGGATCTCTTCTTCGTTACGTTTGATTTTCTCAGCGTATGGCTTGTCAGATGCTAGGATCTCGTCTAGCCATGCATCACTTGATTCGTTACCAGTGAATAGGGCAATAAACGATTTCTTCGGCATTTTGCCGTATTCAACCACAGACTTCATGATCAAACGTTCTTGAGTACGAACGCGATCCATTGCTGTGCGAAGTTCGTTCACTAGGTGGTCGAACTGTTTTGGTGTTAGACGGAATTCTTTGAATACGTCTAGCATCATTTCGTTAGCAACGGTTGCTTTCGGGCTGTCGTAGCCGTACTCATTGATCGCTAGCTGAAGATTTTGGTAAGTGCTGCGTAGCTGGTTGAATTTCTCAAGCGCTAGCTCTGGGTCAATACCTACATCTTCTTCCGAATCATCTGAATCGTCATCGCTTTCTTCATCATCTTCTAGGTCTTCTTCGTCTTCCTCTTCTAATTGAGTTTCAGACAGTTCAGAACCGATGTGAGTCGCGGTTGGCGCTGCTGTATCGTCAGCGTCAGGATCTACAAAGCCAGAGATTAAATCAGTCAGACGAAGTTCTTCTGCCTGAACCTTATCAAATTGCTCTAGGATGTAAGGAATAGTGCCAGGGTATTCAGCAACAGACGATTGAACTTGGTTAATACCTTCTTCAATGCGTTTTGCGATGTCGATTTCGCCTTCGCGAGTCAGCAGCTCTACAGTACCCATTTCACGCATGTACATGCGAACTGGGTCTGTTGTACGACCAATTTCACTTTCTACGCTAGAAAGTGCTGCTGCTGCAGCTTCAGCTGCATCTTCATCGGTAATGTTTGTGTCATCGTTCAGTGCTAGATCATCAGCATCAGGAGCAGTTTCTACTACCTTGATACCCATGTCGTTGATCATCTGAATGATGTCTTCTACCTGTTCTGAATCTACGATTTCAGCAGGTAGGTGGTCATTTACTTCGGCGTAGGTCAGATAGCCTTGCTCCTTGCCTTTAATAACAAGTAACTTTAGCTGTGACTGCGGATTTTGATCCATAGACGGTATCCAACTTCGTAATCTGGTGAAGGAATCAGTATGCGAAATGCAAACCACTTACTATAACAAATTAAATTGTTGCTGACTAATTAAACAGGGTTACGCTTTTAAATCTAGCATAAGTGCTAGCAGCTCCCTTTTCTCTTCGGCTGATAAACCGACACTTCTTGCTTTGGCCTGCAGGTTTTCAATTTGCTTTTCTACGCACTGGGCAATAATTTTATCCAGTGAGTCTAAAAATATTTCTTCTTGGTTGTCTTCGTCGAGCGGAATATCCCAGCTCGCAAGACGAGACAGAAGTGCCTCATTCTGGCTGTTGCGCCAGTGCTCTAATAATTGGCCTGTGTTGATATGGGGATGCGCCTGGCATTTATCAAGTACATCTGCAAATAAACTTAGGCCTGGTATGGATAAGTCTCTCACTGAGGAAAGGTCCGGTACCATTTGAGCATAGCTCGGATTTTGAATAAGTAGAGCAATAACCTCACGCATAGGAGTTCGTTTGATCTCTTTGTGCGGTTGAGGTCGAGTTTCACTTATCTTTTTACGAGGCTGACGTAAGCGGTTATCAAACCCCGTGCGCTCATCCAATAGTTTTTCGAGCAACTCCTGAAAGTATGGGTCAGGAATCTTGTCAATCAAGGCGCTAGCGTATGCTCTCAACGCAGACTTACCTTCGTTGTTACCCAAATTAATTTGGTGTAACTCAATCAAGTTGTCAAAAAGGTAGCTCGATAGTGGTGTCGCTTGTTCTATTTGTTGCTCGAACGCGGCTTTGCCGTATTTACGAACGTAGCTGTCTGGGTCTTCCCCATCAGGTAAGAATAAGAACTTCAATGTGTTCCCGGTTTTGAGGAATTGAAGTGCGTTTTCTAACGCTCGCCATGCCGCTTCTTTACCTGCTCGGTCGCCATCGTAACAACACACAACGGTATTGGTTTGGCGGAACAACATTTGAATATGATCGCCCGTTGTCGAAGTGCCTAGCGAAGCGACGGAATAATCTACGCCGTATTGAGCCAGAGCGACAACGTCCATATAGCCTTCAACCACCAAAATTTGTGCTGGTTCACGATGCGCTTGTAACACTTCGTACAGGCCATAAAGCTCTTTGCCTTTATGGAATATTGGCGTTTCCGGTGAGTTGAGATATTTTGGCGTACCTTCACCAAGTACTCGACCACCAAAGCCAATTACTCGACCACGACGGTCACGAATTGGAAACATAATACGACCACGAAAGCGGTCATAACGGTTGCCTTTGTCGTTTTCAATCAGCATGCCACCAGTGACAAGCATGTCTTGATTGTCTTTATTCTGGCCGAAGTTTTTACGGACTAAATCCCATTCGTCAGCCACGTAACCAATGCCAAATTTCTGAACGATTTCACCAGATAGACCACGGTCTTTTAGGTATTCAATCGCGACCTTGCTCGAAGGTTGTTTGAGTTGGTTACGGTAAAACTGGGCAATGCTACCCATTAAATCGTACAGGCTGCGTTTTTCACTGCTACTTGCTTGCGGTCCAGATTTGAACTGACCACTGCCACCACTACGTTGTTCGCGAGGAACGTCCAAACCTAGATAAGAGGCAAGTTCTTCAATCGCTTCAACGAACTCTAGGCGTTCAAACTCCATCATAAAGTCGATAGCGTTGCCATGTGCACCACAGCCAAAACAGTGATAGAACTGCTTCTCTTGGCTCACGCTGAATGACGGTGTTTTCTCGTTGTGAAATGGGCAACAAGCGCCGTAGTTTTTGCCTTTTTTCTTAAGTTTCACGCGTGCGTCGATGATATCGACAATATCAAGCCGAGCTAGAAGGTCATCAATAAAACTGCGAGGGATGTGTCCAGCCATAAAACCTAACAAAAAAGAAAAATCATGATTGGTGTGAATGGGTTATAGAGAAAAGCATGTGCGAGACTTTGTTTTATTCCATTCTGCCAGATACAAACAAGCCGTGCGTTCCAAAGGATAGCACGGCTTGCTGCAATTGGGTGGGGTATTAAGCCAATTTAGCGCGAACTAAACCGCTTACTTTACCCATATCTGCACGCCCTTGAATTTGTGGTTTCAGAACGCCCATTACTTTGCCCATGTCTTGCATGCCAGCTGCACCAGATTCTGCAATTGCTTTCTCGATAAGAGCAGCAACTTCTTCTTCTGTCAGTGGTTGAGGCATAAATTCCTCAAGAACTGTAATTTCTGCTTGTTCCACATCAGCAAGATCTTGACGACCAGCTGCTTCGTACTGCGTAACAGAGTCGCGACGTTGCTTAACCATTTTAGTCAACACAGCAAGAATGTCGTCATCGTTCAGAGTGATCTGCTCGTCAACTTCACGTTGCTTGATTGCTGCTAAGGCTAAACGAATAGTACCAAGGCGCAATTTGTCCTTGGCTTTCATCGCTAATTTTTGCTCTTCTTTGAGTTGATCAATGAGAGCCATAACTAAATTCCTTTTGGGAGCTCAGTTATTAGTACAGGCGAACGCGACGAGCGTTTTCGCGAGCTAGCTTCTTAGCGTGACGCTTTTGAGCTGCTGCTTTAGCGCGTTTGCGAACTGTAGTTGGTTTTTCGTAGTGCTCACGACGACGCACTTCAGAAAGGATACCTGCTTTTTCGCAAGAGCGCTTGAAACGACGTAGAGCAACGTCGAACGGTTCGTTTTCACGTACTTTAACTACTGGCATATGCCTTTCACCTCAGGGGTTATTCGTTAACGCTGGCATTCAACAGACCAAATCATAATTGTTTGGTCACTTACCAGCTTGATCAAAAATGGTGCGGAATTTTAATCCGATCACAACAGCTTTGTAAAGCCTTTTGTCGTTTATTGTCTGTACAAAATTTGTTTGAAGCACCAAGGCGAGGTAATATGACGCCCAAATTTCCTCTATACAGAAAGCATACTGAGAAAACCATGCGCATTATTGGTATCGAAACCTCTTGTGACGAGACAGGAATCGCGATTTACGACGATGAAAAAGGCCTGTTGGCGCACAAGCTTTACAGCCAAGTAAAACTTCACGCGGATTACGGCGGCGTGGTGCCAGAGTTGGCTTCACGTGACCATGTAAAGAAAACCATTCCTCTTATTAAAGAGGCACTAAAAGAAGCAAACTTAACATCCCAAGACATCGACGGCGTGGCTTACACGGCCGGTCCTGGTTTGGTTGGTGCTTTGCTAGTGGGTGCAACCATTGGTCGTAGTATTGCTTACGCATGGGGTGTGCCTGCTGTTCCTGTTCATCACATGGAAGGTCATTTACTTGCGCCAATGCTAGAAGACAACCCACCACCATTCCCATTTGTGGCGGTGCTGGTTTCTGGCGGTCACTCGATGATGGTGGAAGTAAAAGGCATTGGTGAATACAAGATTCTAGGCGAATCCATTGATGATGCAGCCGGTGAAGCATTTGATAAGACGGCTAAGCTGATGGGGCTAGATTACCCAGGCGGTCCTCTGTTATCTAAGCTAGCAGAGAAAGGTACTCCGGGTCGCTTTAAGTTCCCACGACCAATGACCAATGTGCCGGGTTTGGATATGAGTTTCTCGGGTTTGAAAACCTTCACGGCAAACACGATTGCAGCGAATGGCGATGACGAGCAGACTCGTGCTGATATTGCATACGCTTTTGAAGAAGCCGTTTGTGCAACGTTGGCAATCAAATGTAAGCGTGCATTAGAGCAAACCGGTATGAAGCGCATCGTTATTGCTGGTGGTGTAAGTGCGAATCGTCGCTTGCGTGCAGAGCTTGAGAAGCTTGCGAAGAAAATCGGTGGTGAAGTGTATTACCCACGTACCGAGTTCTGTACTGACAACGGTGCAATGATTGCGTATGCAGGTATGCAACGTTTGAAGAACGGTGAAGTTGCAGATATGTCGGTGGAAGCGCGTCCGCGCTGGCCAATTGACCAGCTAACGCCAATCGCGTAATCAAACCTTGTATATTGACTGGCCTCTATTTATAGAGGCCTTTGTTTTTGTGGTTTATTTCCCCAAGAAAAAGGCGCGAGATTTCCAGACTGATGTGAGCAGTTTTCTTTGTGTTCAGTGATAGGATGGCGCGGAAGAATAATAAATGGATATAACAATGAAGAAGTTTGAAATTGAAGGTCAGCAACTTGCTTACCTAGACAAAGGCGAAGGGCCTGTGCTGCTGTTTGGACATAGCTATTTGTGGGATTGCCAAATGTGGGCGCCTCAAATTGAAGTTTTGAGCCAGTCCTATCGTTGTATTGTGCCTGACTTATGGGCGCATGGTGAATCGGACGCCGCTCCTGCTTCGACCACGTCTTTAGTTGATTATGCCCAACACATGCTGGCGCTAATGGATCATTTGGAAATCGACAAATTTTCCATTGTTGGCTTATCTGTTGGCGGCATGTGGGGTGCGGAACTGACCGCTCAAGCCCCGCAACGAGTGAAGTCATTGGTGTTGATGGATACCTTTATTGGTTGGGAACCAGAAGTGACGCATAAAAAATACTTTGCGATGCTAGATACCATCAGCCAAGTTCAAGGTGTTCCTGAGCCTATTATCGAAGCAGTTGCACCACTGTTCTTTACGAATAACGTTGATCAAGTTCACCCAGAATTGGTCGCTTCATTTAAACAAAGCCTTGAATTGCTAACAGGTGAGCGAGCTGTAGAAGTTGCTCGTATCGGTCGCATGGTGTTTGGGCGACGTGATGTGATTGAAGATGCAGAAAAATTCGCACTGCCAACATTGATCGCAGTTGGTCGAGAAGATAAGCCGCGTCCGGTATTTGAATCTTACCTAATGAATGACTGCATTACGGGCAGTGAGTTGGTGGAGATTCCAGATGCGGGTCATATCAGTTCGCTTGAACAGCCCGAGTTTGTGAATCAGATGCTGTTGAACTTCCTAAACAAAGTTCACGCTTAAAATCCATTTAAAAACTCGGCGTTATGCCGAGTTTTTTTCTGTCAGTTTCTTTTCACCAATTTTAGGCTCTTCACCCGAAAGTAAACGACGAATGTTTTGATGATGTTTAAACACGATTAGACAACACAACATGGCAACGGGCAGGGTGTATTGCGGTTTGAACATCCAAGTATAAAACGGTGTGACTAACACAGTGACGAGTGCGGCAAGGGAAGAGTAGCGAAACAGGACGGCAACCGAGAGCCAAGTCAGCATAACTAGGCCTGTAAGGTCTAAGCCAATTGGAGCAATGGCACCAAGCGCGGTAGCGACGCCTTTACCCCCTTTAAAGTGGAAGAAAATTGGGTACATGTGACCAAGGCATGCCGCGATAGCAATAACGCCAAGAATGATAGGATCGATACCAAGAAAGTACCCCCCCCAAACTGGAATCGTCCCTTTGAGCATATCGCACAACAACACCGATACGGCCGCGCCTTTTCCGCCAATGCGCAATACATTGGTCGCGCCTGGATTGTTTGAGCCAACGTTACGAGGGTCTGGCAGTTTTAACAGGCGACAAATCAACACCGCACTAGAAACAGAACCCAGTAAGTAGGCGGCCATTGTCATTATTAGTGCCAGTGCGTCCATAGAAGTCCTTGATGGATTGGAAATTAATGCTCAGTTCCCGCGTAGTTGGTATCATAGCCTGATTCAGCGGTGAGCTGAAATACTCTCTGCGATAGAGCTTGCATTATGTGAGTTCTTGTATATAAAGATGCAGCGCAGTTTATACCTAAGTAACATTTCGATGACCTAGCCAAAGGTTACTTAGGTATAGAATATTACGATCAAATTACCCCTGACGGGTATCCGACCTCTGTAAAGAAGGACATAAGATGGCTCTGGATAAAGTATTTATTGAACAGTTAGAAGTAATCACCACGATTGGCGTGTATGACTGGGAACAACAAATTAAACAAAAGTTGGTTCTGGATATTGAAATGGCGCACGACAACAAGCCTGCGGGTAAAAGTGATGATGTTCAAGATGCCTTAGATTACTCACAGGTGAGTGAAGCAGTATTAAATCATATTGAAAATGGTCGCTTCTTGTTGGTAGAGCGCGTGGCGGAAGAAGTTGCAGAACTTATCATGCAACGCTTCAGCGTCCCTTGGGTGAAGATTCGTTTAGCGAAACCGGGCGCCGTTCCTCAGGCACGATCTGTTGGGGTTGTGATTGAACGAGGCCAAGCATGATCACCACTTATATCGGTGTGGGGACAAACATAGACAGAGAGCAACACGCTAAGGTTGCCTATCTCGAGTTGCAGAAGCTCGGCGAAGATCTCCTCGTCTCACCGATATACGAATGTGAACCTATCGGCTTTAGTAGCCAAAACTTCTACAACTTTGTGATTGCGATGCGCACAAAGTTGTCACTCGAAGAGTTGAGTCACCACTTACGTGAGATTGAATATAAGTGGGGGCGTGAGGAAAATGCGCAAAAGTATCAGGATCGAACACTGGATCTCGATATAGTGCTCTTCGGTGAGTGCATCTCGACACAAAAACCGGAGCTACCTCGCAGTGATATCTATAAATATCCTTTTGTCACAAAGCCCTTGTATGATCTCGAACCTCATTTAGTGATCCCCGGCGATGGACGCACTGTAGCCGACATTTGGCATGCTATGCAGCCCGTTGATTCACTCAAACCAGTTTCTTTTTCACTTTAAATTTGAGTTGTTTACATGAGTTATTTTGAAGCCTTTATTTTGGCTCTGATTCAGGGTCTGACAGAGTTTTTGCCCATTTCCAGCTCTGCGCACTTGATCCTACCCTCTGCCATTTTCGGCTGGGCCGACCAAGGTCTAGCGTTTGATGTGGCAGTACACGTCGGTACATTGATGGCGGTTGTGATTTATTTCCGCCACGAAGTGATCACTTTATTCCGAGCATTGTTTGCTTCGATCTTCAAAGGTGACCGCAGTAAAGAAGCAAAACTGGCATGGATGATCGTGATCGCGACGATTCCGGCGTGTGTGTTCGGTTTGCTGATGAAAGACGTTATCGAAGTCTACCTGCGCAGTGCCTATGTGATTGCGACAACCACTATCGTGTTCGGTTTGTTGCTTTGGTGGGTGGATAAGAATGCCAAGCTTGTTTCCGATGAGTACCAAACTGACTGGAAGAAAGCGGTGTTTATTGGTATTGCTCAAGCACTTGCGATGATCCCTGGAACTTCACGTTCTGGCGCAACGATCACTGCCGCTCTGTATTTGGGCTTCACTCGTGAAGCGGCAGCGCGTTTTTCATTTTTGATGTCGATTCCTATCATCACATTAGCTGGTAGCTACTTGGGTATGAAGCTGGTTACCAGCGGTGAGCCTGTGCACGTTGGCTTTTTGCTGACTGGTATTCTGACTTCATTTATTAGCGCTTACATCTGTATTCACTTCTTCTTGAAAATGATTTCACGCATGGGCATGACGCCATTCGTGATTTACCGTCTGATTCTAGGTGTAGGCCTATTTGCATTCTTGCTTAGTGCTTAATCCTTGAAAATAAAAACGCCCGCTCAATTGAGCGGGCGTTTTTGTTTTGGCGTTACTTATTTAAAGCGACTTTGACCGCTTCAATACGTCGTTTTTCTTGTTCATCACGAATAGCTGGACCTTTGAAGCCATCCTGAATGATGGCTTGCACATCTACTGATGCCGCAGCTTGATAGGCCAGCATGAAAATATCCGCTTGTGGATACGGTAGATTTTCTAAACCTTTGCGGCCTGCGTGATCTGCTTGGCAGCAAATTAGAATGTCTTTTAGGCGCTCCGACTTGCGCCATACATCAAACTTGTTCAGGATTTTGATGATGGTTTGCGGCTTTAACTCAGCGGCGCGATGAATGTTGGAGTGTTGCTCGCAGACCATGAGCGCTAAATCTTTAAATTCATTCGGTACACGTACACGTTCGCACAGTTTTTTAATTAGCTTTAAACCGGTATGACAATGCATTTTATGGCTTGGCCATTCGCTCTCTGGTGTCACGCCTTTCCCTAAGTCATGCACCTGTGCGGCAAATCTAACAGGGAGTGATGTGCTCAGCTTTGCGGCTTGCTCTGCTACCATCAACGTATGGATACCCGTATCGATCTCTGGATGCCATTTTTCAGGTTGAGGCACCCCAAACAGCGCATCGATTTCTGGTAGCACGACAGCTAACGCGCCGCAATCTCGCAATACTGATAAAAACACATCGGGACGAGGCGTTGAAAGCGATTTATGCCACTCTTGCCACACGCGTTCTGGTGTTAGCGTATTGAGTTCACCTGAGTCTGCGATGTCGCGCATGAGTTGCATGGTTTCTTTTGCTACCGTAAATCCCAGCGAGGCAAGTTTTGCAGCAAAACGTGCGACCCGAAGTACTCTAAGGGGATCTTCCACAAAAGCATCTGATACATGACGCAATATGCGATTATTCAAATCGGCTTGGCCGCCATAAGGATCGTACAGCTGGCCGCTATCATCCATCGCTATGGCGTTAATGGTTAAATCACGGCGAATCAAATCCTCTTCTAGCGTTACGCTTGGATCGAAGAAACAGTCAAAGCCCGTGTAACCTGAGCCTGATTTTCTTTCGGTTCGTGCAAGTGCGTGCTCTTCTTTATTTTTAGGATGAAGAAAAACAGGAAAGTCTTTTCCGACGGCAGTGTATCCTTGAGCAAGCATCATTTCTGGTGTGGCTCCGACTACCACCCAATCGTTGTCATAACTGTCAATGCCGAGCAATTGATCTCGAACTGCGCCACCTACTAAATAAACTTGCACGAATTACCTCTGAATTTATGGATATGACGTTGGACATTGTAGCAAGCAATGGTACTTTTCTTTACTCCCAAGAACAGATGCAACTATGTTTACATCATATTTGATTCTTTTGGGATGGGTTTTTAGCTGGAGATCCTAATGTATAAGGACTTTTTTGGGTTTGTTGAACAGCCGTTTTCGATTGTTCCAAACTCACGTTATTTGTATTTAAGCCAACGTCATAAAGAAGCGATCACGCACCTCAATGCGGGATTGGGCGACGGCGGTGGTTTTGCCATGCTGACCGGTGAGGTAGGAACAGGCAAAACGACAGTGGCCAAAGCTATGCTCGCGAATTTAGATGAAAGCACCAAAGCGGGGCTGATTCTCAATCCGACTTTTTCGAGCCGAGATCTGCTAGAAGCGATTTGCGATGAATTTAAAATCTCTTATCCGCAGGATGCGACGTTAAAACAGCTAAACCAAGTCATACATCATTATTTGCTGCGTAACCACAAGGTGGGTTGGCAGACGTTGCTCGTCATTGATGAGGCTCAGCATCTTGCTGCCGATGTACTTGAGCAACTGCGCTTGTTAACGAACTTAGAAACCGATACCAGAAAGCTGCTTAAGGTGCTGTTGGTAGGGCAGCCAGAGTTGCAACGCTTGTTACAGACTACGCAGTTGCGTCAGCTCGCACAGCGTATCACTGGCCGTTATCATCTGTTACCTCTTGATGAGAAAGAGACTGCGGATTACATCGCGTTTCGTTTGCACACGGCTGGTGGCGATCAGCAACTGTTTCATCGCAGTTCCAGTAAGTTGATTGCGAAGTATAGCCATGGCATTCCGCGTCTCATCAACCTGATTTGTGATAAAGCATTGAATATGAGTTATCACCAGGGCAGTGTCGTTGTCGATAAACAGACGGTGCAACAAGCCTGCGAAGAAGTCATGCAGTTTCAGGCGGACATTTACCAGCAAGATAAACCTCGTCAATCATTTACATGGCCAGCGTGGGGATCGGCTGCTATTGGTGTAATGGCAGCGGTTGGTGTTGGCTGGGCTGCAATAAATTACATGCCAGTGAAGCCTAAGACTCCGATGTCGGAAGTCCCCGTTGCTGCGTCTTCGTCTACTCCTGCTCCTCTTATGGCAAGTGAGCAGCTAACTGATGCACAGCGCGATATGCTGTTGGCGCAGAAACAATCCAATCTTGCCGTGAATGATCTTTACCGCCTTTGGGGATATCGAGCATCAGTGCGCGATAATCTTTGCTTGTCTGAGCCTCAATCCACCATGCGTTGTGAAAGAAAAATGGCAACGTGGCCCTTGCTGATGCAGCAAAATCGACCGGTTATTTTAGAGCTGAATTATCAAGGCGATGTTGGTTACGTGATTTTGTATGCAGTTGGCAACGACCAAGTAGAAGTGCTCAATGGCAAACAGCGTCTACGTTTACCTGTTTCGTGGCTGAAACCAATGTGGCAGGGCAACATCATTGAATTGTGGCAAGCGCCGCTTAAAGAGACGTTGCGTTTAGATATGGAAGGGCCGGCGATCGAAGTGCTTGACCAATTGCTTGCCAAAGCGGTCAGTGAATCACCACTGGAAACGTCTATTTTTGACGGTGCGTTAAAAGAGCGAGTGGAACTGTTCCAACGTTGGCAAGGCATCGGTGTGGATGGCATTGCGGGTCATCGCACGTTAGAGCGCTTACAACAAAGTGTGCAACCTAATGCGCCAACACTAGCAAGCATTAACAAGGAGGAGGCGTAATGTCAGTCATCAAACATGTTGGACTCTTTCTTGTGCCTATTAGCGTGTCAGCGATTGCGGTTGCGTGGCATTTAGATTTGCTTACGCCAGAGACTCAAGCGGTTACGCCAGAGGTAGTGGTGGCGGAAGTCGTACAACCATTTGAAGTTTTAGATTATCCAGAATCAACGGATCTTGCTCAACTGCCACGAGAATGGCCGAGTGCCGAGTTATCTCGCGACATTGGGACATTCTTGCAACCCTCCGAGTATGCCAACGAGGGTGAGGCTCCAGATCCGACAACGGCTACTCCCGTCACGAGCACAGCATCTACGCATCGTCGTGACGACTTAGGTTTGTCATTGGATGATCTAGACTTGTCTTCCTTGTCTCCAGATCTTGCCAAAAAAGTGGAAAATGCGCTGTCTCAAAACGATGCGCCGACTTCTGCGCCGTCACAGGTGAATGACTTGGAGCGCAATGCGCAGCAGTGGCAAGGACGTCTTCCTGCCCTTAATTTGCAAACGCATATGTATGCCAGTGACGCCAATCGTCGTTGGGTGAAAATCAATAATGTGGAGTATCACCAAGGGGATGTGGTGGATGGACAAGTCACGCTGAAAGAGATTCAGCCGCAGGCTGTCATTGTCGAATTCCAAGGTGAGCAAATCCGAATCCCTGCACTTTACGAATGGGATGGTTAGTGCTCTCGCGTGAAACCATTAGATAAGCAAAAGGCCACATGAATGTGGCCTTTTTCGTATCCGCTATGTGCAAACCGGTAGTTTGCGGGGCAGTTATGCCCAACCTGCAGGTGATTTCTTTCTGCGTGGAATGATATGAGGAAGAATCAAACCAAATAAAAGACCAAGGCCTGCTACACCGCCACCATAAGTGAAGTACTTAAGCAGCATGTCATCTTTTTGCGTATCCAGCTTGGCGCGAAGTTCACGGTTTTCTGTTTCAACAGAAGTGAGCTGGTCGCTGATCTCAGAGTATTTTTTCTCTAGATCTGTAATTTGTTGGTTACGAGTTTCTAGTGATGTTACTAGACCCGCTTTCTCGGTATCAGAAGTTTGACGAGCATTTGCTAGCTGTTCTTTCACTTCTGACAGCTCTTTCTCAATACGAGGAAGGCGAATTGCCATGCTTTCTTGATTTGTCACAAACTTGCTTTGTACCCAACCAGTGCGGCCGCGGTCATCACGAACTTGCGTGTAGCCTGTATCTTTGTTGGCTTGTAAAAGCTGAACTTTAGAGCCAGCGTTAATGCTGCCAATGATACGGTAAGTGTTGTTTGGACCTGAGTGCATGAAAGTGAATAGGTCATCAGAAATATAACGGTTTGCTGCTAGTGCCGCTGGTGCTGCTAGCAAAGTAAACAAAACCGTGATGATTAGTTTTTTCACAGTAAATCCCTTAACGATTTTCTTGGATACAGCGTTGGCACCGAATGATTGGAGCCGGAAATAGACGAATAGTATGCAGTTTCAAAGTTCGGTGCAACAAAGAAGGGAGGCAAAGCCTCCCTTTCTGTGCGTTTGAGTCAATAATGACAAAGCGCTTACATTCTATTGACGGATGTATTAAGAGAACATCGCTTGAATGCCGTAGAAGAATACGACAGCCAATAGTGCACCTGCTGGTAGCGTAACAATCCATGAAGCCACGATGTTACGTACTACACCTAGGTTTAGCGCCGCGATACCACGTGCAAAACCTACACCTAGAACCGCACCAACCAGTGTTTGAGTGGTAGAGATTGGCAGACCAGTACCTGATGCCAATACAACCGTACATGCAGTTGCAAGCTGAGCAGCAAAACCACGGCTTGGTGTTAGTTCAGTGATGCCTGTACCAACGGTTGCCATTACTTTGTGGCCCATTGTTGCAAGACCGACAACAATACCGATACCGCCCAATGGAAGAATCCACCATGCGATAGTGCTTTTCGCTGTAACCTCACCCATATGTTCAACAGTCGATACTACAGCAGAAAGAGGGCCAATTGCGTTTGCTACGTCGTTTGAGCCGTGAGCAAATGCCATCGCACAAGCTGTGATTACCATTAGAACGCTGAAGATACCTTCTACGCCAGCAAAGCTGCGGTCTTCTTCACGGTTAGCGAATTTTTTCTGAATGTAGAAGTAGCCGCCAGCCATAACAAGTGCAGATACCGCTACTGCCCACATCCACGCTTCGCCGTTAGTCAGGTGAAGACCAACGTGCTTCAGACCTTTTTTGATGGTTACAAGTGCAATCACCATTGTCGTGATGAACATGTAAACAGGAACGAAACGTTTTGCGTTGAATAGTGGGTTCTCAGTATCAAAAATCAGACGCTGTGCGCTGACGAAAATGACGTAAGCAAAGAAGCCTGAGATAACCGGAGTAATGATCCAGCTACCGACAATCCCTTGAACGCTGCTCCAGTCAACCGCTTCAGTACCTACAGACACACATGCAAAACCGATGATTGCACCGATGATAGAGTGAGTCGTTGATACAGGCCAGCCCATGTAAGAAGCAAGCAGTAGCCATGTACCAGCAGCAAGAAGTGCTGACATCATACCGAAGACAAGAATGTCTGGTTGGCTAGCAAAGAGAGATGTTTCGATAACACCTTTACGGATAGTGTCGGTTACTTCACCGCCTGCAAGGTATGCACCCGCAAATTCGAAGATCATCGCAATGATGATAGCTTGTTTTACGGTTAGCGCTTTTGAACCTACTGATGTACCCATCGCATTAGCAACGTCGTTCGCGCCAATACCAATCGCCATCATGAAACCAAAAATCGCTGCAACAATAATCAGGACAGTGCCGTAGTTCGCAAGGATATCCATCGTAATACCTAGTTGTTTTATAACAAGCGGAGCAAAATTTTACGCGCGCCAAACCATAAGACGGTGAAAATAGTCATCGTCCATCTGACACGTGTTCATTATGCTCTTCGTTATGTCGTTAACTTATGTTTTAAGATCGAGATAGCATCACTTCCAAACGAGCACCTACGCGCTGCGCTTGGTCGGCAATACCACCTACCCATTCAAGAATCTTGTACAAGAACATGACATCGATAGGGTTCATTTCAGATTCAATCGCCATCAGTTGTTGGCGCAGTTCAATCTGCATGGCATCGGTATCATCTTCAATAACGTCCAACTGATGAATCATTTCAGCGACGAGCGTCACTTCGCGGCCTTTGAAGCCGGTTTCTAGCAGTTCATCAAGTTCATTGATTACTTTTTGCGCTTGGTTAGCAGCATCAAGACAACGTTGAACGTAAGCGAGGAAGTTTGGTTGGAGAGCCTCAGGAATGACAAGTTGTCGACCATATACACGGCCAGCAATGTCTTTTGCCAGGTTAGCAAGTTTGTCCTGTTGAGTCAGAAGCTCAAGCATGTCAGTACGATCGACTGGCATAAACAAACCGCGAGGCAGTTTTAGACGGATTTCACGTTTTAGCACGTCCGCTTCTTTCTCTAGATGAGAAATTTGTGCACGGATCTCAGATGCTTTTTCCCAGTCACCCTTTGAAGAAACTTCAAAGAACTTCACCAGGTGTGAACAACATTCGTTGACACACACAACGTGGCGTTGCAAAGGCTTAATTGGGGACTTTGCAAATAACCCCATAATTGTATTTACTGGCATGGTCATTCAACCTAATAACTATAACCTTAAAAAAACATACACCATTTCTTAGTTCTTGGCGAAATGTTGAACGATGGCTATAAAGGCGCGCATGTTAACGCATTAAATGGCTCATTAAAACTGTTTTAGATCATCATTCGGGTGATATTTCTTTCTTGCCGTGCGAGAAATTAGGCAATATCCTGTTTCTATCTGCTTTGAAAGGTATAGCTATGGAAACCGAGATAGAACTGAAGTTTTTTGTTTCTCCTGAATTTTCAGAAACTTTACGAGCAAAAATTTCTGAAACAAAAGTACTTCAGCATAGTTGTCGTGACTTGGGTAACACCTATTTTGATACAGCCGACAATTGGCTAAGACAGCACGACATTGGTTTAAGAATTCGCCGTTTTGATGACGTTTTCGTCCAAACCGTAAAAACCGCAGGACGCGTTGTCGCAGGCTTACATCAAAGACCAGAATACAATGCTGAGCACACAAATAATGAACCGGATCTTTCGCTTCATCCTTCCGATATCTGGCCGTCAGGCAAAGATGTCGCGACTCTACAATCCGAGTTAGTTCCGCTTTTTTCGACCAACTTCACGCGTGAGCAGTGGCTGATTGGTATGCCAGATGGCAGCCAAGTAGAGGTCGCGTTTGACCAAGGCATGGTTGTCGCGCAAGGGGAAGACGGAGAAGAGAGACAAGAACCGATTTGTGAAGTCGAACTTGAACTCAAATCTGGCCAGACCGATGCACTATTTACCTTGGCGCGCAGTTTCTGCGAACAAGGTGGGATGCGTCTGGGTAACTTGAGCAAAGCCGCAAAAGGCTATCGCTTAGCGACTGGTTACACTGGCGACGAAGTGAAGCCGCTTTCTTTAGTGGACAGTAACAAAACAGACACCGTTGAATACTGCTTAATCAATTCACTTGAACATGCTTTATCGCATTGGCATTACCACGAACAAATTTACTCAGAGCGCGACAGTGTGGAAGCGCTGCGTGAAATCAGTAACGCCATTCGTTTTATTCGCCAAACATTGACCATTTTTGGTGGCGTAGTGCCTCGCCGTGCGAGCGCTATCTTGCGTCAAGAATTGAAGTGGTTAGAAGAAGAGCTCGTTTGGCTTGATGAACATGCTCACCTTGAAGAGTTGCTTGATGATAAAGGTAACGTATTGCGCAAACTTGACGCGCGTAAGTTCCTTGTCTCTGAGTTGACTCAACAGTTGGAAGAGTTGCCAAGTCGTGAAGAGATGCTGACATTGTTGAGTTCGGCGCGTTACACAGGATTACTGCTGGATCTTAGCCGCTGGATCTTAGCACGTGGCTGGCAGCCATTCTTGGATGAGAAAGCGCGCGAGAAGATGGCAAGCAACATCATGCCGTTTTCGGTGACGCAATTGGATCGCACTTGGGCAGAGCTGATGGAAGCTTTCCCTGCAGAGCGTGATTTGTCTGCGCAAGAGTATGTGGATCAGCGTTACCGTCTGCTGCGTAACCTTTACACTGGAATTGGTTTTGCGAGCTTGTACAACTTCGACGAGCGTAATAGCTTCCGTCTTCCTTGGGCTGACTTAGTGCATGGCATTGATGATCTGTTGATGCTGAACCATCTATTGCCTTTGGTTGATATGCTGGAAAATGAAGAGAAAGAACAGCTAGAGCGTTGGCTGCACCGCCAAGAGCGTTCGATTCTTCATGCAATGGATCAAACAAGAGCAATCAGCGTAGAGACTCAGCCGTACTGGCGTGAAAAATAAGATAAGCGAGCGCAAAGTAGCGTTATCTTCATTAATTTAAAGAGAAATAGGACCGATAGGTCCTATTTTTTTGTCTGAATTTTGCGTTGCTGCATTTCCTCTTCGATAAGAGTTAGTCGATCAAGGATTTGTTCTTGCTGTTCTAATAGCTGTTCTAACATCCGCTCTTTGTTCTTAGAACGGTGATCTTGCTGTTTAGTCGGAGCGGTTAAAATCGACGTAATCACACCAGAGATCATACCGAAGATCCCCACTCCACAAACGATGATGATGACGGCTAAAAACTTTCCTCCAGAGGTCACTGGATAATGATCGCCGTAACCCACAGTGGAGATCGTCACAAAGACCCACCACAAAGCATCAGCTCCAGTACGGATGTTCGCAGCTGGGTTTTTGGCTTCGATAAACAGCATGGCGGTGGAACCGAGCGTTATGAGGATCACCATCAATAGCAATATGGACGCGACGGTGGTTTCTCGGCGGTTTTCTTTGAGCTGATGCAGAATGAACTTTGAAGAGCGCAGCACCAACACCACGCGCAAAATATGAAAGATGCGAGCAAAGCGTAATGGCTCGATCATTGGGATGCTGGCCACAAAATCTATCCAATGCAGCTTAATAAATGAACGTCGATCTGTGGAGCGGATCAAATCAATGGTGAGCTGCAATAGAAAAATACTACAGATTATAAAATCCAGACCGATAAGAACTTGACGGGTTTCGTTATCGATTGGAAAAAACAACAGGCCAGAGATCACAAATAACGCCATAAAGGACAAGATTAGTGACAACAGGCCCATCGGTCGAGTGCTGTCTTTGATATCATTATTTTTCATACGAAGCTCGAAATAAATCGCGTGATAGAACCCAAGCGCAAACATAACTATAAGAGATGTAAAAACTATATAAGACTCAGTGGAGAACTGACAATGGAAAAGCTGGCATTCAAGCCATGGGAAAGGGTCATATCCGACATTCGACTTGTACCGAAAATGGTCATGTTGATGGTATTCAGTACCGTTCTGATCGTGGCAAAACAACTTTGGGACGCAAACACATTTTACGATTCACTTTTAGCAGCCACTCAAAATGCGCAAGTTGCTCAACAACATTATGAAGCGTATTTGACTCAAGTAGTGTGGCAAACCGCGCTACTTATCGTCGTTTTTGTGGCTTTACTGTTGGCCGCCGCACGCGTAATGCTGCGCCAAACTCAGTATCTCAATGAAGCCATCAAATTAATGGCGAGCAAAAACTTGTCGGTACCGTTTGGTATGGACTGTAAAGATGAATACGGAGATGTGGCACGAGAGCTAGAGAAAACGCGTCGCCAACTGCATGACGTGATTCAAATGCAAATCAACGCATCCGACGAGCTAGCGACACTGACGGAAGTGATGACGCTGAGCATGTCAGAAACTAAAGAGTCGGCGCAAGAAGAATTCAACGAGATTGACCAACTGGCGACGGCCATGAGTGAGATGTCATCGACCGTACAAACGGTGGCCGATCATGCTCAAACGGCTTCTTCTTTGACGGAACAGGCGTCCACGCAAGCCGTAACGGGTCAACAGTTCTTGCAAAGCACAGTGGCGAAAATGAGCGAGCTATCTTCAGATATTGCGTCTTCTGCACAAGCCGTAAACCAAGTCGAAGAGCGTGTGGAGTCGATTGGTAGCGTAGTTGGTACGATTCAAGGCATCTCTGAGCAAACCAACTTGCTTGCTTTGAATGCGGCGATTGAAGCGGCGCGTGCTGGTGAAGCAGGGCGTGGTTTTGCTGTGGTGGCGGACGAAGTTCGTAACCTTGCGCAGCGCACGCAACAAGCGACGGTGGAAATTCAAGAAATGATCACTCAGCTACAGGCCAGCGCGACTTCTGCGGTTGATTTGATGGAGAAAAGTGTTGTCGAAGCGGCTGAAGGCGTGGAACTGGTTTCTAACGCGGGTAGTGAGCTTGATGGCATTGTTGCTCAAGTAACACAAATCAACGACATGAACTTCCAAATTGCCACAGCTTCAGGACAACAAAGCAGTGTAGCGGAAGAAATGAGCCAGAACTTAACGAACGTTCGTGAGCTGGTTGAAGCATCGGTCGTGGTGGTCACAGAGTTACTGGAAACCTCTGAAATGATGCAAAGTAACGCCGAAGAGCTAGATAAGAAGATTAAGTCATTTAGCGTATAAAGCGAATTGGATTTGATAAAACGCCCACAAACCTTTTGTGGGCGTTTTTATTTGCTTTAAGTCTGGTATAAAGAATGAATCACCGTGCTTTTCACACAAGGAAGAAACATGCAGCTGCCTTCGTCACTGGTCTCTGTCGCCGAATCTGTCGTTCAAAATGCCCAAGAAGCGGGTTACCTTCAATCATGGCCAAATGAGGTCGTAGAGCAGTTTCATTACGTCTCGGCGTTGAGCCAATTTATTACGGAAACCATTCACCGTGACGAGGCTCTCGCGCAGCAGTTACCAACGATGTTAAGTGAGCTTAGCCGACACCAAGCTTATCGCACCCGTCTGGCCGCTTTATTGGCAGAATGCCCAGATGAAATGTCTGGTCATCGCGTTCTGCGTCAGTTCCGAAATCGAGAAATGGTCTACATCGCGTGGAAAGACTTCTTACATGCTTGGACACTTGAAGAGTCATTACGTCATTTGTCCCAATTGGCAGAGGCGATGATCTTTGAGACATACCAATGGCAATACAAAATTTGCTGCGCAGAATGGGGAACGCCAACAAATGCAGAGGGTGAAGCTCAACCGATGTTGATCATTGGGATGGGCAAGCTAGGCGGCAGTGAACTGAATTTCTCTTCCGATATCGACCTGATTTTTACTTACCCTGAAAACGGCGAAACCCAAGGTGCCCGCCGCAGTATTGCTAACGCGCAGTTCTTTACTCGTCTTGGTCAGCGGATCATCAAAGCACTCGATCAACAGACGTTTGATGGTTTTTGTTATCGCGTCGACATGCGGCTGCGTCCGTTTGGAGAAAGCGGCCCGTTGGTAATGAGCTATGCCGCGTTGGAAGATTACTACCAAGAGCAAGGACGGGACTGGGAACGTTACGCGATGATCAAAGCGCGCGTGATGGGATGCGAAATGTATCCGCAATATCAAGAGCTACGCAAAATGTTGCGTCCGTTTGTGTTCCGTCGTTACATCGACTTTAGTGCGATTCAGTCGTTGCGCCGCATGAAATCAATGATCAGCAGTGAAGTGCGACGTCGCGGTTTAACCAACAACATCAAGCTGGGTGCTGGTGGTATTCGAGAAATTGAGTTTATCGCGCAAGTTTTCCAACTGATTCGTGGCGGGCGAGAGCCATCTTTGCGCAATCGTGGCTTGCTCGAAACCTTAAATGGTATTGAGGAACTTGCACTGTTAACCCCGCAAGAAGTCAGCAATCTGGAAGCGGCATATAAATATTTACGCCAGCTAGAAAATCTACTGCAAGCAATGGCAGACAAGCAGACTCAAACGCTGCCCGATTGCGACATTGAGCGTTTAAAACTGGCAACTGCGATGCAGCTAGAGTCGTGGGAGCTGCTCATCGAACAAACTCAGCAGCACATGAATAAAGTGCATCAAGTATTTGAAACCTTGATTGGTGACGACGAAGAAGATGAGGGCAGCACGATTGCTCGTCATTTCCATGAATTATGGGATATGGCCAATAAACAAGATGTGCTAGAGCTGATTTTAGATCAGGACATTCATGTTGAAGAGCCCGCCATATTCTCTAAAGCTATCATCAACTTTAAAGCCGACTTGGCCAAGAAAACGCTCGGCCCCCGTGGGCGAGAGGTCTTAAACCGCTTGATGCCAAAAGTGTTTGATGCGGTGTTTGCCCACCCAGATGCGCAGTTTGGTTTACCGCGAGTGTTGCACTTACTGCACAATATTTGCACGCGCACGACGTACTTAGAATTGTTGGATGAACACCCTGCCGCATTGGTGCAGTTAGTGCGCTTGTGTACCGCAAGTCCGATGATTTCTGAACAGTTGTCTCGTTATCCAATCCTTCTGGATGAGTTGATAGATCCTCAACAGCTGTACAACCCAATTCCACTCGATAGCTATCGCACTGAATTGCGCGATTTCCTTGCCCGTATTCCCGAAGATGATATGGAGCAGCAAATGGAAGCGCTGCGTCAGTTTAAGCAAATTTGTATTTTGCGTATCGCGGCGGCGGATATCGCTGGCGTGCTGCCAGTCATGAAAGTAAGTGACCACTTAACTTATCTAGCAGAAGCCATTGTTGAAGCGGTGGTCAGCCAAGCGTGGCTTCAAGTGTCTGAAAAATACGGCGAGCCAACACACGTGAAAGACCGTGAAGGCAAAGGCTTTGCCGTGATCGGTTATGGTAAAGTCGGTGGATGGGAGTTGGGCTACAACTCAGACTTAGATATTGTCTTTATGCACGACTGCCCAGTTAATGTATACACCGATGGTAAGAAGGAAATTGACGGCCGCCAGTTCTACCTTCGTTTAGCACAGCGCATCATCCATATTTTCTCAACCCGCACCGCATCAGGCATTCTATACGAAGTGGACACTCGCTTACGTCCTTCTGGTGCGTCCGGCCTGTTGGTGAGTCCAACCGATGCGTTTGATGATTATCAACATCAAGATGCGTGGACTTGGGAGCATCAAGCTTTAGTGCGCGCTCGCATGATTTATGGTGATGAACCATTGGCGATTGCTTTCCATAACACTCGTCATGATGTGTTGTGTAAACCGCGTGATGAGCAAACGTTGAAAAAAGAAGTCGTCGAGATGCGCGAAAAAATGCGCGATCATTTAGGCGGTAAGAAATCTGGTCGCTTCATGATCAAGCAAGACGTCGGTGGTATTACCGATATCGAATTTCTGGCTCAATATTTGGTGCTTAACTATAGTCACGAGAAACCTAAGCTTACGCGTTGGTGTGACAATGTCCGAATATATGAAACGCTAATTGCTCAAGGTGTCATGGAAGAAGACCAAGCGATGCAACTGATACGCGCGTATACGACGATGCGTAACGAAATACATCACAGAAACCTACTTAATTTGGATGCAGATGTGGTTGAAGATAAGTTTGTTGCAGAAAGAGAATGGGTGAAGCAAGCATGGAACCAGTGGTTCGCCTAAGTAGAAGTAGTGCTCAAGGTTCAGCCTAGAAAAAGGCTGTGCTAAACTCACCACGATTTAATTTTTGGAGACCAATAATGAAACCAATTCTACCTGATTACAACAGCGCTGGTGTGCTCATCATCGGTGATGTCATGCTAGACCGTTACTGGTATGGCCCAACTGGACGTATCTCGCCAGAAGCACCAGTACCTGTTGTAAAAGTAGAAAACAATGAAGAGCGTCCGGGTGGTGCTGCGAACGTTGCGATGAACATCGCGTCACTAGGTGGTCATGCTCACATTGTTGGTCTGACTGGTGAAGATGAGCCAGCAAAAGTGCTAACGGAAACACTCAGCGCATTGAACGTGAAGTGTGATTTTGTTGCGCTGCCTGATTATCCAACCATTACTAAATTACGCGTTATGAGCCGTGGCCAGCAACTTATCCGTCTTGACTTTGAAGATAAGTTTGAGAATACCGACGCGACCCCGGTTCTGTCTCGTATGGATGCAGCGCTACCAAACGTGAAAGCGGTGATCATGTCTGACTACGCAAAAGGCTCTCTAGAGCACGTTCAAGCGTACATTCAGAAAGCGCGAGCAGCGAATATTCCTGTTTTCATTGATCCTAAAGGTGCGGACTTTGAACGTTACCGCGGTGCAACTCTACTGACACCAAACATGAAAGAGTTTGAAGATGTGGTCGGTAAAGTGAAATCGGATCAAGAGCTGGTAGAGAAAGCTCTGGCACTTGTTGAAGAGTTTGATTTTGAAGCGCTATTGGTAACACGTAGTGAGCACGGTATGACGTTGATTCGTCGTGGCCAAGAGCCATTCCATCTACCAACGCAAGCGAAAGAAGTCTACGACGTAACAGGTGCTGGCGACACGGTGATTTCTGTACTTGCAGCGTCGGTTGCGGCAGGTAAGTCCTTCGAAGAAGCGTGTGCACTTGCTAACGCAGCTGCTGGCGTTGTCGTGGGTAAACTGGGTACGTCGACGCTGTCTGAAATTGAATTGGCAGAAGCGGTTCATGGCAGTCAAGATACCGACTTTGGTGTCATCTCAGAAAAAGCACTGATTGAAGCGGTGAAAAAAGCACGTGCTCGTGGCGAGAAAGTCGTCATGACCAATGGCTGTTTTGATATTCTTCACGCTGGTCATGTGTCTTACCTTAATCATGCTGCTGAGCTAGGTGATCGCCTAATTGTCGCAGTAAATACCGATGAGTCTGTAAAGCGTTTAAAAGGCCCTGGTCGTCCAGTAAACCCAACCGATCGCCGTATGGCAGTATTGGCAGGTTTAGGTGCAGTTGACTGGGTTGTACCGTTTAGTGAAGATACGCCACAGCGTCTGATCTCTGAAGTGCTGCCAAGCATGTTAGTTAAAGGCGGTGACTACAAACCAGAAGAGATTGCCGGTGGTAAAGAAGTGATTGCAGCAGGTGGTGAAGTTCGTGTTTTGAACTTTGAAGATGGTTGCTCAACCAGCGAAATCATCAATGCAATTAAAGGCGGCAAAGGCTAAGCCTTACAGCTTTGAACAACACTATCTGAAAGGTCGCTGCAAAGCGGCCTTTTTGTTTTTTTATGCTTGCTGTTCTACGTTCTGGTATAGCAATGCATTTGCGAGATAATCGCTAGGCGTACAATGTTAGGTACTTTGCATCGAATGATAGACAACAAAAAACGCCAGTTGAATCAACTGGCGTTTTAATTTCATTGTATAACTGAACGTTATTTCGCTGGTTTCAAACCTGCATCCACATCCAAGATGTCTTGTTCGCTTAGTGTACCAACCGCTTGGCGAAGCTGAAGAACACTCAGGATGTAGTTGTAACGAGCGTCTGAAAGGTTTTTGTTCGCATCGTATAGACGACGAGTTGCGTCTAGAACATCAACGATAGTACGAGTACCTACATCAAAACCTGCTTCCGTCGCTTCTAGCGCAGATCTCGCTGAAACTACCGATTGCTCATACGCTTTTAACGCACCAATAGAAGCGTTGATGTTGTTGTTTTGTGCGCGAACATCTTTCACTACGCTACGGTACTGAGCTTCAAGATCTTCGCTTGCTGCAACGTACGCAAATTCTGCTTGTTTGGTTTGTGATGTCACGTTGCCGCCAGTGTAAAGTGGCACTGCTAGGTTAACGCCAATATTGAAGTTATCCGTCGTGTTATCACGAGCACTGTTTGAAGTATCACCGTAGTTGTAACCACCGTCTAGAGACAGTGTTGGTAGGTGACCAGAGCTAGCTAGTGAGATGTTGTCGCGCGCGATGTCTTGTGAAATACGAGCTGACAATAGGCTAAGGTTCTTCGTTTTCGCTTCATCGATCAACGTTTCAGCAGGGCTGTTCGTACGTGTTGCAGAGAAACGGTTAGTATCAAGAACGTTTAAGTTTTTGTGTTCTTGACCTGTGATTTCACGTAGTGATTCGTAGCTGTTGATCAGATCATTTTCTGCCAACACTTCATCTGCTAGTACTGCATCGTACTGAGCTTGAGCATCGTGAACGTCAGTAATTGCCGACAAACCAACTTCAAAGCGTTGTTTTGTTTGTTCTAGTTGGCGACCAACGGCTGCTTTCTCTGCACGAACGAAGACTAGATTGTCTTGAGCGCGCAATACTTCGAAGTACGCTTGAGATACGCGAAGGATCAAACCTTGTTGTGCTGCTGCGTAAGTAGCGTCTGCTTGGCGAGCGCTTTTTTCAGCAGTATCTAATGTGATCCAAGATGCGCGGTTGTAAAGTTCTTGCGAGAAGTTAACGCCAGCAGTTAGGGCATTTGAGTCGTTTGACACGTCACTAATAAGATTTGAATCGTATTCTGTGTCGCCACGAGTCAGGTTGTAACCCGCTGTTAGGTTGATTTGTGGTAATAGAGCACTACGGCTAGAGGTGATTGCTTCAAAAGCTCGGTCACGCTGTGCTGCTACACTGAGCAATTGTGGATCATTTTGCTTTGCTAAGTCGTAGATTTCAGCTAAAGAATCTGCCCATGCAGAAGAACTTATGCCACCTAGCGCTGCACTGATAAATAGTGGAAGCAATTTTTTCATTTTCTATTCCCGCGGTCAATAGATTGGTTAATTCTCAGTAGTTTAACTCAATTTGAACGATATTTACTCTAAAGTTTGCACTTTTTTACACGTAATTGTCCGTCTGTGCAATAAATTTTTGACTCAGACTTAAAATAAATTATAACTATTGTACAAAAAGTTGAGCCAAGTCCTTTGAGCAAGTGATTAACAATGAGTAAACTACAAGATTCACTCAGAGAGGTGTTGAATGCAACAGTGTGACAAACGACAAGATGAGTTTACTTCACAAGACGTAGAAATCATCTCGAAGGAATCTGTGTTTGAAGGCTTCTTTAAAATGGTGAAGTACCGTTTTAAGCATAAGCTATTCGCTGGTGGTTGGAGCGACGTGGTCGAACGAGAAATGTTCGAGCGTGGCCATGCCGCAGCAATGCTGCCCTACGATCCTAAAACGGATCAAGTGGTTATCATTGAGCAGATCCGCATTGGCGCATTGGAACATGAACACCCTTGGCAGCTAGAAATTGTCGCCGGTATGATCGATCGCGATGAATCCGCAGAAGAGGTGATTCGCCGTGAAGCCGAAGAAGAAGCAGGCATTACCGTAGGGCGAGTGGCATCAGTCACGTCTTATTATCCTTCTTCCGGTGGATGCTCTGAAAAACTGGATGTGTTTGTTGGTGAAGTTGATGCTTCTAAAGCGCACGGCATTCATGGTTTAGACTATGAAGATGAAGACATTCGAGTTCATGTGCTAAGTCGTGAGCAAGCGTACCAATGGGTGAAAGACGGAATATTTGAGAATGGTGCTTCTATTATTGCGTTGCAATGGTTGCAACTAAACCATCAAGAGTTGAGGTCACAATGGGGATATCCCCAAATAGTGGAGAGTAAGTAATGGCGCAGGTGGCTGAAAAACAGCGATATCATGTTGATTTAGCAGGTCTGATGAGAACCTATGAGACCAATTACGCTAAGTTAAATGCCTTACTGCCTGTCTCTGCTGAGGTTGGGGATGTACGTTGCTATCAAGCGGCGAACATGGTTTACCAACTGACCGTGAATGAAATCACAAAATACACCACAGTTGTTGAGATATGTCAGAGTGATGAAACGCCAGTGTTTCCTTTGCCGACGATGTCTGTCAGGCTTTATCACGATGCGAGAGTGGCTGAAGTATGCTCAAGCGGAGAGTTCTCACGCATTAAAGCTAAATATGATTATCCCAATGACCAGTTGATGCAGAGAGATGAAAAGCATCAACTTAATACGTTCCTTGGTGAATGGCTGACGTTTTGTTTACGAAGTGGCATTAGTAGAACGCCGCTTGCCTTCAATTGATCGTCACGTCATTCAAGGAAAATAACAAGAAACTATAGAGTGAACGAATCAGGTTTTCATTTTGCAATCATCGAATGACAGCATCAAACTTTTACAAATCACGGATACTCATCTGTTCGCTGCAGACGAGGGAAGTTTGCTGAGCGTAAAAACAGCCGACAGCTTTTCTGCTGTGGTTAACGAAGTTTTGCGCCGCAAAGTGGGGTTTGATTACATTTTAGCGACTGGCGATATTTCACAGGATCATAGCGCCGAGTCTTATCAACGATTTGCTGATGGCATTGCGCCGCTGCAAAAGGATTGTTATTGGCTGCCGGGAAATCACGATTACAAACCCAATATGGGCAGTGTGTTACCTTCACCACAAATTCAAGCGGCAGAACATGTGTTGCTGGGTGAAAAGTGGCAATTGATTTTGCTTGATTCTCAAGTAGTAGGCGTGCCTCATGGGCGTTTAAGCGATCAGCAGTTGACTCTTTTGGAAGAGAAATTAACGGAATTTCCTGAGCGTCATACACTGGTTTTATTGCATCACCATCCTTTGCTGGTGGGGAGCGCTTGGCTTGACCAGCATACGTTGAAAGACGCAGAAGTGTTTTGGCAAGTTGTGGATCGATTCGACAATGTAAAAGGCATTTTGTGTGGGCATGTTCATCAAGACATGAACGTAATACACAAAGGTATTCGAGTGATGGCAACACCATCAACGTGTGTCCAGTTTAAGCCGAATTCCGATGATTTCGCGCTTGATACCACATCCCCAGGTTGGCGTGAGCTAGAACTGCACACCAACGGCGACATCACAACCCATGTCGACCGTTTACTAGAAGGCCAATTCCAGCCAGATTTCTCTTCCAACGGATATTAATGATGCCCGAGCTCTAAGTTCGGGCTCGCTTTTTCATGCGAGACTTCTATGAGTAAACCTTCACTTCTATTGTACATCCACGGTTTCAACAGCTCACCGCTCTCAATGAAAGCCAATTTAATGAGAGAATATTGCGCGCAGCATCGTCCGGACATCAAAGTCATCGTCCCACAATTGCCTTGCTTTCCTGAACAAGCCGCTCAATTGTTGTTGGATATTGCTGAGCAATACAAAGATGACTACAACATTGGCTTAGTGGGTAGCTCGCTTGGTGGTTACATGTCGACATGGCTGAATGCGAAGTATGGTTTTAAAGCGGTGGTCGTTAACCCAGCGGTCAAACCTTATGAGCTACTCGTTGATTATTTAGGCGAACAAACCAATCCATATACGCATGAAACCTATACACTTGAAGCTTGTCATATTGACGAATTAAAAGCTCTTGATGTACAAAGCATCGCGTCGCCACACTCTTTCTGGTTGTTGCAGCAAACAGAAGACGAGGTTTTAGACTATCGCCAAGCGGTAGATAAGTTTGCAAAAGCTAAGCAAACGGTAGAACAAGGTGGTGATCACAGTTTTGTAGGCTTTGAGCGTTATCCTGCTAAGATTATCGAATTCCTTGAACTGTAATACTAATGAGACGATTGGAATAGGCTCATAGTTTTTATTGATATATCCAACTGTTTCTTGACATAGGCGGTGTGCTTTCCGACTATGTTTTGCCTAAAGATCTTAAGGGTCATCGACCCTGGCTACGTTGTTATGCATCAGATTTATAAACACTTAACGATGCTGACAGGGTAGCTTTTTCGTTTCCTGAGTATGTGCTTACCGATAGGTAAGACTTGGGTAACAAGTAAACTTTGAGAACAATTCCGTATTATGACTGAACAATATAATGCTGGTGCCATTGAAGTACTGAATGGCCTTGAGCCAGTACGTCGCCGACCAGGGATGTATACGGATACAGCGCGCCCAAACCATTTGGGCCAAGAAGTTATCGATAACAGTGTCGATGAAGCGCTAGCCGGACATGCCTCAAAAGTACAAGTCATCCTACATGCTGACCAATCACTAGAAGTGATCGATGATGGTCGAGGCATGCCTGTTGATATCCACCCTGAAGAGAAAGTATCTGGTGTTGAGCTGATCTTATGTAAGCTCCATGCGGGTGGTAAATTCTCCAACAAAAACTACCAGTTTTCAGGTGGTTTGCACGGTGTAGGTATCTCAGTAGTAAACGCGCTGTCTAAGCGAGTTGAAGTGACGGTACGTCGTGATGGTCAAGTGTACGAAATTGCTTTTGAGCACGGTGACAAAGTATCAGACCTTACTGTAACGGGCACATGTGGTCGCCGCAATCGCGGTACTAGCGTGCACTTTTGGCCGGATGCGAAGTATTTCGATTCAGCTAACTTCTCTGTAACTCGTTTGGTGAACAACCTACGAGCGAAAGCGGTACTTTGCCCAGGTCTAGAAATTACGTTTACCGATAAAGTAAACAACAAAGACTACCAGTGGTACTACGAAGATGGTTTGAAAGACTATCTAGCCGAAGGCGTAAAAGGTTACCCAGTACTACCAGAAGAACCGTTTACTGGGGAGTTTTCTGCAGACACAGAAGCAGCAAACTGGGCAGTAATCTGGCAGCCAGAAGGCGGCGAGATGATCACCGAAAGTTACGTGAACCTTATCCCAACAGCTCAGGGTGGTACACACGTAAATGGTCTTCGCCAAGGTTTGTTGGATGCGATGCGTGAGTTCTGTGAATTCCGCAACTTGCTACCACGTGGTGTGAAGCTAACGGGCGATGATGTTTTCGACCGTTGTTCGTACGTGTTGTCGGTTAAGATCCAAGATCCACAGTTTGCTGGTCAGACTAAAGAGCGTCTCTCTTCGCGTCAAACCGCTGCGTTTGTCTCTGGTGTGGTAAAAGATGCATTCAGTCTGTGGCTAAACGAAAAGCCTCAACTTGCAGAGCAACTAGCGGAAGTGTGTATTGCTAACGCGCACCGTCGTATGCGCGCAAGCAAGAAAGTCGTACGTAAGAAAGTCGCATCGGGTCCTGCCTTGCCAGGTAAGCTAACAGACTGTTCCGTACAAGACTTAAATCGCACCGAAATCTTCTTCGTGGAGGGTGACTCGGCGGGTGGCAGCGCGAAGCAAGCCCGAGATCGTGAATTCCAAGCGGTAATGCCACTGCGTGGTAAGATCCTAAACACATGGGAAGTCTCTGCCGATCAAGTTCTGGCGTCTCAAGAAGTGCATGACATCTCGGTTGCGTTGGGTATCGACCCAGACAGCGACAACCTTGACAGCCTACGCTACGGTAAAATTTGTATCCTTGCCGATGCGGACTCGGACGGTCTTCATATCGCAACGCTACTGTGTGCTTTGTTTACTCGTCACTTCCGCGCGCTCGTTGAAGCGGGTCATATCTATGTAGCAATGCCGCCTCTGTATCGAATCGACTGTGGTAAAGAAGTCTTCTACGCCCTCGATGACGATGAAAAAGATGGCATTCTAGAACGTTTGTCGAAGAAGAAAGCCAAAATCAACGTACAACGATTCAAAGGTCTGGGTGAGATGAACCCAATTCAGCTACGCGAGACCACAATGGATCCGAACACGCGTCGTTTGGTTCAACTTACGATCGACGACTCTGAAGCCACTATGGAAATGATGGACATGCTGCTAGGTAAAAAACGCGCAGATGACCGTCGTTCTTGGCTACAAAACAACGGCGATTTGGCAGAGGTTTAACGGATGTCTACAGAAATTACCTACGATGGCGTTGAACAGTTGCCAATGCGCAAGTTCACTGAAGACGCTTATCTGAACTACTCGATGTACGTAATCATGGACCGTGCATTGCCATACATTGGCGATGGTTTAAAACCGGTTCAACGACGCATCATTTACGCGATGTCGGAGCTTGGTCTTTCGGCATCAGCAAAATACAAAAAGTCTGCACGTACCGTTGGTGACGTGTTAGGTAAATACCACCCGCACGGTGACTCTGCATGTTACGAAGCGATGGTATTAATGGCGCAACCATTTTCTTACCGTTACCCACTGGTTGATGGTCAGGGCAACTGGGGTGCGCCGGATGACCCGAAATCTTTCGCGGCAATGCGTTATACCGAAGCGAAACTGTCTAAGTTTGCAGAAGTATTGCTTGGTGAGCTAGGTCAGGGCACCGTGGAATGGCAACCAAACTTTGATGGCACGATGAAAGAGCCTCAAATGTTGCCAGCACGTCTACCTCATATCTTGTTGAATGGCGTAACGGGTATCGCGGTTGGTATGGCGACAGATATCCCACCTCACAATGTTCGTGAAGTGGCTGACGCAACTATCCATCTGATCGACAATCCGAAAGCAGAATTGCCTGAAGTTATGCAGTTTGTGAAAGGTCCAGATTATCCGACAGAAGCGGAGATTATTTCGCCTCAAGCGGAAATTGAAAAGATCTATCGCAACGGCCGTGGCAGCATCAAGATGCGTGCGGTATGGCATAAAGAAGGGGCAGACATCGTCATCACGTCGATTCCGCATCAAGTGTCTGGATCGAAGCTGCTTGAGCAGATCGCAAACCAAATGCGTGCGAAGAAGCTACCGATGGTAGAAGATCTTCGTGACGAATCGGATCATGAGAACCCAACTCGCATCGTAATCGTGCCACGTTCGAATCGCGTCGATTGCGATTTGCTGATGAACCACTTGTTTGCATCTACTGATCTAGAGCGTAGCTACCGTGTTAACTTGAACATGATTGGCTTGGATAACCGTCCTCAAGTGAAAGGTCTCGTACAGATCCTATCTGAGTGGATTGAGTTCCGCCGCAGTACCGTGCGTCGTCGTTTACAATACCGTTTAGACAAGGTGATGGCTCGTCTACACATCTTAGAAGGTTTGTTAGTTGCTTACCTCAACCTAGATGAAGTGATTGAGATCATTCGTACCGAAGACGATCCAAAAGCGGTGTTGATGGCACGCTTTGGTATCACCGATATTCAAGCCGATGCGATTCTGGATACCAAACTTCGTCACCTAGCGAAGCTAGAAGAGATGAAGATCCGTGGTGAACAAGACGAACTCGAGAAAGAGCGTGAGAAGCTAGAGCAGCTGCTTGGTTCTGAGCGTCGTCTGAACACTCTACTTAAGAAAGAAATTAAAGCCGACGCAGAGAAATACGGCGATGACCGTCGTTCTCCTTTAGTTGAACGTGCTGAAGCAAAAGCACTGACTGAGCGTGACCTAGTACCAAGTGAACCAATTACCGTTGTACTGTCTGAAAAAGGTTGGGTTCGTCATGCGAAAGGACACGATGTTGATGCGGAAAGTTTGAACTACAAGTCTGGCGATAAATACTTGGCGCATGCGCGCGGTAAGAGCAGTCAGCCGGCGGTCTTCCTTGGCAGTGATGGTCGAAGTTACTCGCTTGAGTCGCACTCGTTGCCATCAGCACGTAGTCAAGGTGAGCCGATTACTGGTCGCTTGAACATCACGGCGGGTAGCAGTATTCGTCAGGTGATCATGAGCGAAGAAGATCAGCTATGGCTGGTGGGCTCCGATGCTGGTTACGGCTTTGTGTGTAAAGGCGCTGATTTGCTATCGAAGAACCGCAGCGGTAAAGCGTTGGTTACGTTGCCTGCAAATTCTGAAGTGATGACGCCAAAAGAAGTCGGCGATCTGGATTCGGATGAGATTCTAGCGATTACCAACCAAGGGCGTATGTTGTTGTTCCCAATTAAAGACTTGCCGCAATTAGCGAAAGGTAAAGGTAACAAGATTATCAACATCCCAGCAGCTAAAGCGAAAGAGCGTGAAGAAGTGTTGTCCCACTTAATCGCGTTGCCGCAAGGTGCTTCTTTAACCTTGTACGCTGGTAAGCGCAAGCTAGGTTTGAAACCTGCTGATCTTGAGAACTTCCGTGGTGAGCGTGGTCGCCGAGGTAGTCTGCTGCCAAGAGGCTTACAGAGAGTGACGCGAATTGACGTTGAGCTTGGTGAGTCGAGCAGCACTGAAGAATCGATCGAAAGCGAATAAAACGAATAGAAACAAAAATCCCAGCCATTGGCTGGGATTTTTTTATGCTTCTTGTTTGTCTTCGGCGATGGTGACTTTTAGAGTCATTTCCTTGCCTTTACGAATGATACCAACGTCGACAGAAGTGCCTGGGCGTAAATCCGTGACGATATCCATCACGCTTTGACGGCCCTGAACTTTATTGCCATCGATACTGATAATGATGTCTTGTTTTTCAAAGCCTGCGGCACTTGCTGGACCATTTGGGTCGATACCTAAAACAACGATACCGCCAATGTGCTCGTTTCCTAGTAAACGGGCCGTCACTGCATTGATGTCTTGCCCATCAATACCGATGTAGCCGCGAATCACACGACCATCAGCGATGATTTTCTGCATAATTTTGCTGGCGAGTGGGGCGGGGATTGCAAATGAGATACCATAGGTTTCAAGATCGGTTGCCTGTTGGAAAGATGCGGTGTTGATGCCCACCAATTCACCTTGAGTATTCACCAATGCGCCACCCGAGTTACCTTCATTGATTGCAGCATCAGTTTGGATGAAGGCTTGACGACCATCGCTAATAGAAGAGCGACCTGTCGCGGAAATAATGCCGAAGGTCGTGGTTTGCCCTAAGTTGTATGGGTTACCAATCGCTAAAACGACATCACCAACCTGAGGTTTGTATTCAGAATTCAATGGGATGACAGGTAGGTTAGAACCTTCAACTCGTAAAACGGCAATGTCCGTGCGTTTGTCGGTGCCAACAAGTTGAGCGGCAGCAGCTCGACCATCTTGCAATGCAACAACGACTTGGTCTGCTTGAGCTACCACGTGATAGTTGGTAATGATATAACCTTTTTCGCTGACGATAACCCCAGAGCCCAGCCCTTGTGTCGAGAGTTTACTGCGATCGTTTTCAACGTATTTTCGGCTGTAGATGTTCACAACCGCTGGCGCCGCTCTTCTTACGGCTTGGTTAAACGACAACTCAAGAGATGCGATATTTTTCGGTTGTTGGTCGAGCGCGACAGGAATAACGTTATTGCGCAATGATGGAACTGCGAGCAGTACAACGGCAGCGGTTGCTAAGCCTAAAAAGACAGAACGTAATAAAAAGCTAAGCATATCCTCTCCATGCATGAGCGCCAAAATGGCATAGAAAGGTGAAGAATAGCATTACATTGAAAAATAACAAAAGGGCAGTGCGTGATCGCACTGCCCTTTTAATAATCAGATTGATAGTAAGATTAACTCTTCGAGCTTCATCACCAAGAGTGATGGATCAATCGTCTGGTTTTGCCCTGATTTTAGAGGCTAGAGACTATCGAATCACCAAGTAGATAGTGCGTTCCCCGCGTTGGATATTTAGTGCAAGCACACCTTTGTGTTTATCAACAATAGAGCGAAGCTCCGCAAGGTTTTTCACTCGTTGACGATTGACGCCAATAATGATGTCACCTTGTTTTAGCTGGTATTGCGCGGCTGGTGAATTCTCTGCAACACTGGAGACTTTTACCCCTTGGATGGCATCACTTGGTGTAGTGTTACTTAACTCTGCTCCTTTTAGGCCTTCATGCAACGTTTCCGCTTTGGCTTTCATGTTGGTGGACTCGCCAAGAGTCACGTCAAACGACTTGCTCTTACCATCACGAATAACGCCTAGCGTGATCTTCTTACCCGCTCCTAATGTGGCGACTTTAGCGCGCAACTCAGAGAAAGTGTCGATTGACTTACCGTTCACTGAGACAACCACATCACCGGCTTTTAGACCCGCTTTGTCCGCTGCGCTATCGGGCACGACTTGGCTAATGAATGCCCCTTTACTTGACTCGTAACCCAGTGCTTCTGCCAGCTCAGAGGTCACTTCACCACCTTGAACGCCCAACATGCCACGTTTTACTTCACCAAATTCTAAAATCTGCTCAGTGAGGTTTCTCATCATGTTCGATGGGATCGCAAAACCAATCCCGACGTTGCCGCCATTTGGTCCCAAAATGGCGGTGTTAATACCGATCAGCTCACCGTTAAGGTTTACCAGTGCACCGCCAGAGTTACCACTATTGATTGCGGCATCGGTTTGGATGAAGTTTTCGAAGTTCTCCACGTTTAAACCACTACGACCCAGTGCAGAAACGATACCCGAGGTGACGGTTTGGCCGAGGCCAAATGGGTTGCCGATAGCAACAGTAAAGTCGCCGACGCGTAACTTGTCAGAGTCGGCAATCTTAATCTGAGTTAGATTTTTCGCTTTTTCTAATTTCAGCAATGCGACGTCTGCCATCTCATCACCACCAACGAGTTCTGCATCGTACTCGCGGCCGTCATAGAGGCGCACTCGAATTTCATCCGCGCCTTTTATCACATGATAGTTAGTGACGATGTGCCCTTTTTGGGCATCAATAATGACGCCAGAGCCCAATCCGCGGAATGGACGCTCTCGAGTTTGCTCCATCGGGAAGTCAGGGCCGAAGAAGAACTGAAATTGTTCCGGAATACGACTGGTTTGAACTTGTTTACCCTCAACCGCAATGCTCACGACTGCTGGGGTCACTTTTTCTAGCATCGGGGCTAGGCTTGGTAATTGCTGGCCATCAACACTTAGAGGCAGTGCTGCCGTGGCCGTTATCGGCGTGATAATGGAACTCAAACTTAAAGATAGAACGGTTAGCGCAAGCAATGGCTTTTTCATCCAGTAACTCCTCTTGAAACATGTCTGCCAAAAAGAAATATCCGCACTTTACACCAATAAGAATAAGCGTTTGGTCATCCATGACAGGGTACGTTTAGCCCAACTGATAGCGCATGCCATTATTCAAAGGCCGCAATAGACTGAAACGAATTGCCTGCATAGGTTTATGAACATCAACTTATCTTGATTTATATTTTTAATATAAGGTCTAGTTTGGATATTCAAAGGGTGACGGCAGTTCACATGCAAGTTAGAGAGGGATTGCTGTAGAAAAGTTCAAAAAGGGTCGATACAAATTACGATTTATATCGACCCAAAAGAAAGGAAAAGAGCTGGTTAAGAGGCTTTAGCCGTCACCACGTCGGGAGCGTTGATGATCTCTTTTTCTTGATCTTTCAAAAGACCGGTCGCGCCGTTGGCGTAGTCTTTTGGTTGTTCGTTGACCTCTGGTTGGTCTTCTTTGATTTGCTCTGAAGACATCGCCGTTTTCTTATCAAACGGGTTATCTTGTTCTGGCAAGTTAGGCAGAAGTTCTGAAGAGGTCTTCGCCATATGTTGGTAGAGTTTAGTGTAATCCTTACCCAGGGTATCCAACATTTCTGCGGTTTGTGCAAAATGATCTACGAGCTCTTGACGTTGTTGCTCTAGTTCAAACTTAGCCGCTTCAAGTTCTTTTTGCACAGACTTTTGTTTCTTGTATTCAGGGGTGGTTAGTCTACTAATGACTACGCCTACGATTGTACCGACCAGCAAACCCACAATGGCATAAATCCAAGGCATAACTGCTCCTTATAGTTGTTTTAACAAGTCTTTTACTACTTAGTTACACGCGGTGCTTGTCCATGTTACTATGGCTTTCACAGCCGATAAAGAAAAATAGCAGTATGTCTTCGGGGACTGATAACTACTTCTCTCTATTCTCAAAGTTGACCCCGAGGTGACCATTTTCTCTGTACCTCTAACACGACTTAATCTGATGACACCACTAAAACGATATCAAAAAGATATAGCAGAACATGGATTCCAGCGCGATGAAGCCCAGCATCAAGCCGTAGTCGCTTTAGACAAACTCTACCATGATATTGTTGAGTTTCAGTCTGCGCCGATCCCTCAACTTTCTAAATGGCAGAAGCTCATGGGCAAAAAGGTCGAGATGCCTCAACCCCCAAAAGGTTTGTACTTTTGGGGCGGGGTAGGCCGAGGTAAAACCTATTTAATGGATGCCTTTTTTGATGCCTTACCTACTGACAGAAAAATGCGCGTGCACTTTCACCGCTTTATGTATCGGGTACATGACGAGTTAAAGCGCTTGGGGGAGGTAGAAAATCCTCTCTCCAAAGTTGCCGACTTATTTAAACAAGAAGCGGATATTGTTTGTTTTGACGAGTTCTTTGTCTCTGACATAACTGATGCCATGATTCTTGCCACATTGTTGCAAGAAATGTTTAAGCGTCAGATGGTGCTGGTGGCGACGTCAAACATCGAACCACAAAATTTGTATCGTAATGGCTTACAGCGAGCTCGTTTCCTTCCTGCTATTGATATGATTTTGGCGCGTTGCCATGTACTAAATGTGGATAGTGGTGTCGATTATCGTCTGAGGACGTTGGAACAAGCCGAAATCTACCATTATCCATTGGATGAGCAGGCTTCTATTAATTTAAATACCTATTATCAGCAGCTTACGGCTGAGCGTAAAAGCGTTGCCCACAAAATCGACATTAATCATCGACAGATTAACGTGATTGAAGCCAGTGATGGGGTGTTACATGCTTCTTTTGAGCAGTTGTGCCAAACCGCTCGAAGTCAAAACGATTACATTGAACTCTCACGTATTTATCACACGGTTTTACTGGCCGATGTTCGTCAGATGAATCGTAAAATTGATGATGCTGCGAGGCGTTTTATTGCTTTAGTCGACGAGTTTTATGAGCGTAACGTAAAACTGATTATTTCAGCGGAAGTCGAGATGGATGCCTTATATACCGAAGGACAACTGGAATTTGAGTTCAAGCGTTGTGTATCGCGTTTAACCGAGATGCAGAGTCATGAGTATCTTGCTCGCGAGCATTTGGCATAAATTTGATTGTCTCTTAAAAAAGTGAAGAAAAAATTAGTGATTTGGCGCAAAAAAAGGTGATTTTTTCTTCGCTCTTCTCTATAATCCTGCGACCCACCGTTACTGCAGACCGGATTATCGAAGTTATTTCGAAATAGATGGTCGAGAGTACCAACGACTCGAAGGGGTGATGACTGGGCTCTTAGACAGTGTGGGAGCACCAAACGGGTGTTCCTTTAAAGTTTAAATTTTAATTAACGGGTTATTATTAGCATGAAAACTTTCGTTGCTAAACCAGAAACTGTAAAACGCGACTGGTACGTTGTAGACGCTGAAGGTAAAACTCTTGGCCGTCTAGCAAGTGAAATTGCATCTCGCCTACGTGGCAAACATAAAGCTGAATACACTCCTCACGTTGACGCTGGTGACTACATCATCGTTATCAACGCTGAGAAAGTTGCTGTAACTGGTAACAAAGCTAAAGACAAAGTGTACTACCGTCACTCTGAGTTCCCAGGTGGTCTAAAATCTATCACTTTTGAAAAGCTGATCGATCGTAAACCTGAGATGGTTCTTGAGCTAGCAGTTAAAGGCATGCTTCCACGTGGTCCTCTAGGCCGTGCTATGTACCGTAAGCTTAAAGTTTACGCAGGCGCTGAGCACAACCATGTTGCTCAACAACCACAAGTACTAGACATCTAATTGGGGATTTCGAAAATGGCAGAGAATCAATACTACGGCACTGGCCGTCGCAAAAGCTCAGCTGCACGTGTTTTTATTAAACCAGGCAGCGGCAACATTGTAGTAAACAAGCGTAGCCTTGATGAATACTTCGGTCGTCCAACTTCTCGCATGGTTGTTAAACAACCTCTAGAGCTAGTTGAACTAACTGAGAAGCTAGACCTTTACGTTACAGTTAAAGGCGGCGGTATTTCTGGTCAAGCTGGTGCTATCCGTCACGGTATCACTCGCGCGCTTATGGAATACGATGAGTCTCTACGTCCTGCTCTACGTGCAGCTGGTTACGTTACTCGTGACGCTCGTTGCGTTGAACGTAAGAAAGTTGGTCTACGTAAAGCACGTCGTCGTCCACAGTTCTCTAAGCGTTAATTTCCTTTTACCGGAAATTATGCTTTCCAGAATTATTCTGGGACTGTGCACCAAAAGCTCGGCTATATGCCGAGCTTTTTGTTTTTTATTGTCAGATAAAACATCCGTTCTCTCTGGTTATCTCAGAACACTCCCCTTTAATATCCACGCAACATTTTACGAAGGTTTTGTCGCGATATTTACGCTTTCCTTGTGCTACAAAAGTTTAAATTTACGTGTTAGTGATTTTTGTCACTTATTGAAAACTTATTCGGTGTAATTCTCTGAAAACAACCAAAATAAAAGGCATTTGAGGCTTAATTTTGTTGTTCTTCATTTCGCTTTCTTGTTACAAATCACATCAATTTTTTATAATTCTGCCGCTTTTGTGACGACGCGAGCGATTTGCCTCACAAATGTTACAAAAAGGTAGCTTTATCTTGTCAAAAAGTAGGGTTTTCTTTATCATTTCTCCCCAATAATTAGAACTAAATTCATTATTTGTTAGCCATGCTCTTATAAGCGGAATAATAACGATCCAAAGGGAGCAAATGGGAGAATGTTTGGATGAGCAACGCGCCTTTAAATAACGGTCGCAGGCGTTTTCTAACCGCTACAACGGCAGTTGTTGGTGGGTTAGGGGCAGTCGCCGTCGCCGTGCCTTTTATTAAATCATGGAATCCGAGTGCTAAAGCCAAAGCGGCGGGTGCACCGGTGGAAGTGGATATAAGTAAAATTGAACCAGGTCAGCTGGTACGTGTTGAGTGGCAGGGGAAACCTGTATGGATTGTTCGCCGTACTCAAAGCGTTCTGGATAACCTAAAAACGATCAGTGATAAGCTTCGTGATCCACAATCTGAAATGGAACAGCAGCCAGAGTACGCTCAGAATGAGTTTCGCTCGATTAAAGAAGAGTACTTTGTTGCCGTTGGTTTCTGTACTCACCTTGGTTGTTCACCTACCTACCTACCAGACTCTTTCTCAGAGCAGGTGCAGGGCGTAAGGTCTGGCTTCTTCTGCCCTTGTCATGGTTCTAAGTTCGATATGGCAGGCCGAGTATTCCAAGGGGTACCTGCTCCATTGAACCTTGTCGTTCCTAAACACATGTATTTGAGCGACACCAAGCTCATTGTGGGTGTTGATGAGGGGGATGCATAATGCAAGCACTATTAGATTGGGTAGAAAAGCGTATTCCAGCAATGAATGCTTATAAAAAGCATTTATCTGAATACCCAATGCCGAAGAACTTCAACTTTTGGTATCTTTTTGGTTCTCTGGCGATGCTGGTTCTTGTTAACCAAATCCTAACGGGTATTTGGCTAACGATGAACTACGTTCCTTCTGGTGAAGGTGCGTTTGCATCTATCGAATACATCATGCGTGACGTTGAGTACGGTTGGCTTCTGCGTTACATGCACTCAACTGGCGCATCAGCGTTTTTCGTTGTTGTATACCTGCACATGTTCCGTGGTCTGATCTACGGTTCGTACCAAAAGCCTCGTGAACTACTGTGGATCTTCGGTATGTTGATCTTCCTAGTTCTAATGGCTGAAGCATTCATGGGTTACCTACTACCATGGGGTCAGATGTCATACTGGGGCGCTCAGGTAATCATTTCTCTGTTTGGTGCAATCCCTGTTATCGGTGATGACTTAACGCTTTGGATTCGTGGTGACTACATCATCTCAGGTGCAACGTTGAACCGTTTCTTCGCACTACACGTAATCGCGCTGCCTATCGTACTACTTCTACTTATCGTGCTTCACGTGTTGGCACTGCACGAAGTTGGCTCTAACAACCCTGACGGTATCGAAACTAAGTTACCAAAAGGTTCAATGGGCGATGATTACAAAACGCAGTTCAAGTTCCACGATTACTACACGAAGAAATACGATATTATTGACTCTATTCCTTTCCATCCATATGGCACGGTTAAGGATTTGGTTGGTGTTGCTGGTTTCTTGTTCTTCTTCTGTTATGTGTTGTTCTTTAACCCAGAAATGGGTGGATACTTCCTTGAGCCGCCTAACTTTGAAGCTGCAAACCCATTGAAGACGCCTGAACACATCGCTCCGGTATGGTACTTCACTCCGTTTTACGCAATCTTGCGTGCGGTTCCAGACAAGCTATTGGGTGTAATCCTAATGGGTGCGTCTATCGCTGTACTGTTTGTTCTACCTTGGTTGGATCGCTGTAAAGTACGTTCGTACCGTTACCGTAGCAAAATCCACCTATTGAATATTGTTCAGTTCACTATCGCCTTTATCGCTCTGGGCATTTTAGGTGCGTTGCCTGCAACACCGACGTACACACTACTATCTCAGATCTTTAGCTTGTGTTACTTCATGTTCTTTGTACTGCTGTTCTTCTACAGCAAAAATGAAGCAACCAAACCATTACCAGAGAGGGTGACATTCAAATGAAGAAGTGGATTGTAATTCTATTTGCTATGTTGCCATCTCTTGCGATGGCAGCAGGGGCCAACGTTCCGCTTGATAAAGCAAACGTGGACCTAACGGATAAAGCTTCGCTACAAAATGGCGCGAAGTTGTTCATGAACTATTGTTTTGCTTGTCACTCTACGCAATACCAGCGTTATGAGCGTGTAGCAACAGACTTAGATATTCCAGCTGACCTAATGAAGGAAAATCTGATTTTCAACCCTGAAGCGAAAATCGGTGACCTCATGGTTAATGCTATGCCACCGAAGCAGGCGGCAAACTGGTTTGGTGCTCCACCACCGGATCTAACTTTGGTAGCCCGAGTGCGTGGTGCGGATTGGTTGTACACATACTTACGCTCTTTCTATGTTGATCCATCTCGTCCATTTGGCGTGAACAACATCGTATTCCCAAGTGTTGGTATGCCGCACGTTCTTGAAGAACTGCAAGGTATTCCAACGCCAGTGTACGGCACTAAGATGGTTGATGGTGAAGAAGTCAAAGTGGTTGTTGGTACTGAGACAAACGGTACTGGCGAATTAAGCGAAGGCGAATATGACAAAGCGGTTGGTGACTTGGTGAACTTCTTGGTTTACGCCGGCGACCCAGTTCAACTTGAGCGTCATGCTTTGGGTTGGTGGGTAATGGGTTTCCTAGTTCTACTAACGATTGTTGTCGTGATGCTTAAGAAAGAGTATTGGCGTGATGTGCATTAATTGTGCTATCATACCGTGCTAATTCCCAATTTTAATTGATGGATAATGGAGGCTTAGCCTCCATTATTTTTATTTGTAAGTGTACTGGAGGGCTCCATGGCTGTAGCTGCCAATAAACGTTCTGTGATGACTCTTTTCTCAAGTGCATCAGATTTGTATAGCCATCAGGTTCGCATCGTACTAGCTGAAAAAGGCGTAAGTGTTGAAGTTGAGCTTGTTGATGAAGCTAATCTTCCTGCTGAGCTTGTTGAGCTAAACCCATATAAATCAGTGCCAACTCTTGTTGACCGTGAGCTAGCTCTTTACGATTCAAAAATCATCATGGAGTACTTGGACGAGCGTTTCCCTCATCCACCTCTAATGCCGGTTTACCCAGTTGCTCGTGGTAACAGCCGTTTGATGATGTACCGTATTGAACGTAACTGGTACTCACTAGCTGAAAAAATTGTTAAAGGTAATGCAGAAGAGTCAGAAAAAGCGCGTACGAAACTTCGTAACGATCTACTGACTCTAGCGCCAATTTTTGCTGAATACGAATACTTCATGAGTGAAGAATTCAGCCTAATCGATTGTTACCTAGCTCCACTATTGTGGCGCCTACCTCAACTTGGTATTGACCTAGTTGGCCCAGGCTCAAAAGAAATCAAGGTATACATGAACCGCGTATTTGAGCGTGATTCATTCCTTGCTTCTTTAACTGAAGCTGAACGTGAAATGCGTCTAGTTCGCTAAGCGATTTAGAGACGTTATGGATATTGCAAAAATGACTGCTCGCCGTCCGTATATGCTTCGCGCATTTTACGATTGGCTAGTAGACAATGACTTAACTCCCCACTTGGTTGTTGATGCAACTATGCCGGGTGTGCGTGTGCCTGTTGAGTTTGTTCAAGATGGTCAGATTATCTTGAATATTGCTCCTCGTGCCGTTGGTAACTTAGAGTTGGGTAATGATGCGATTACCTTCCATGCTCGTTTTAGTGGCCGACCACACTCAGTGATCGTGCCAGTGTATGCAGTTCAAGCGATTTATGCTCGTGAAAACGGTGCTGGAACAATGTTTGAACCAGAAGAAGCGTACACGCACATCGAAGAAGAAACGATTGAAGAAGAAGATTTGTCACCATCTTTTAAGGCGGTGACGGAAGAAACTTCTGAGGAGATTGGTGCAGAATCCCAAGAGGAAGAAGCTCCTCGTCCTAAAGGTCGACCAAGCTTAAGAGTGATTAAGTAAATAAAAAGCAGCGTTAACGCTGCTTTTTTTATACTTCGGTTTCAAGTTTTTCAATATCGTTTAGTCACTGATGGTAAACGTTTCGACATCTGGATCACTATCATCTTGTGTCTGTGTCTGTGTCTGTGTCTGTGTCTGTGTCTGTGTTGTCACACCGTCGCTAGGTAAATCGACTTTAACTGGTTCTGCGTCTCCGTATTGGAACCCTTTGATCACCTGTTTTACGCCAGAGATATTGCGCGAAATCTCCGTCGCGCGTTCACCTTGCTGAGCGGTTACATAGCCAAACAAAAATACGTCACCATCCTCTGTAATGACTTTGACTTTAACGCCATTGAGGTCCGAGTCGGTTAATAGAGCCGATTTTACCTTGGTTGTGATCCAGCTGTCGTTGCTGATTTGCGTCACGCTCAATGGCTCTTTAGCCTTAATTTGGTTATGAATGGTTTTGACGCCATCAATGGCTCTAGCTCGTTGCTCAATTTGATTAATCAAATCTTGAGTTGGAGCTTGGCCCATTAAAACAACCGTACCATTGTACGAGCTCGCAACAACTCGAACATGCCCTTTAAATGGTTCTTTATTACCGATCGCTGCGACTTCAAATTCAATATTGTTGTCTTGCCAGATCTGCTTCGTGGTGCGAGTATCTGTCACAATATTTGCCGTGGTGGCAGCTCCAGCAATGAACAGTCCTGCACATCCGCTCAAGCTTAAGATGGTACATAAAATGACAAGGCTACGTATCATAATGCTGATTCTCAAATCTGTTATTCTTCGTGAGCAGGGAAAAGTACTTGGTCAATCAAATCGCATAAGCAGTGAAGAGTGACCATATGCACTTCGTGAATGCGAGCCGTGCGATGGGATGGAATACGAATTTCTACATCGTTTTCGCCCAGTAATCCTGCCATCTCACCACCATCTTTACCTGTTAGGGCGATAATGGTCATGTCGCGAGTTACGGCCGCTTCCATCGCTTTGATGATGTTTTTGCTGTTGCCACTGGTAGAAAGCGCCAGAAGAATATCGCCTGGTTGGCCAAATGCACGAACTTGCTTAGAGAAAATCTCTTGATAGTGGTAGTCGTTTGCAACTGCCGTTAGCGTGGTGTTGTCCGCAGTCAGCGCCATAGCGGGAAGGCTAGGGCGTTCGGTCTCAAAGCGATTTAAAAGACAAGAAACAAACTGTTGTGCATTTGAGGCGCTGCCACCGTTGCCGCAGCAAAGAATCTTGTTGCCATTCAGCAAGCTCGAAACCATGGCTTGAGCGGCGTGCGTGATCGCATCAGGCAGAGCTTCTGCGGCTGCGATTTGAATTTGAATACTTTCTGTAAAGCTATCTTTAATGCTGTCTAGCATCGCTTATCCTTCAGATATTGCATTTTGTATCCAGTTGATGTCGCGACCACTGTCATGAATGGCGATGACATCGAACCGATAATCTATGGTGTTCATTGTGCGTTGTTGGCAGAGCCAAACTTGTGCTGTTTTGATCAGTTTGCGCATTTTAGCGTTTGTGACCATTTCTGCCGCTGAGCCAAAATGATCGTTCTTACGATATTTGACTTCAACAAAGACGATAGTTTCACCTTGTTGGAAGATTAAATCAATTTCGCCGAACTTTGTCAGATAATTTTGATTTAAAAAACGCAAACCCTGACGCTGCAGATACTGCTTCGCCAGGGTCTCGTACTGATTACCTATTTGACGCTTACTAAAGAGCCCCACGCTCAGCCCAGCTCAATTCGCGTTGTACAACACAGTTGTTGTCAATGCTTAACGTACCAGTTTGGCCGCTTACTGAGTAACCTGGTACCACTTTCATTTGTGGCAATTCACCGATCAGTTTGTAGGCATCCATCCCTAGAGCTTTTAAGCGTTTTTCCATGTTGGATTGATCTGCCCATAGCTCGTTCATTTCAGCGGTCACAATTGGGTCTGGGTTTACTAACAGCGGAATGTCACTGTAAATAATGCCTGTTAAGTCTTCGTACGTCGCACCACCGCTGTTGCTACGAGAGTTCGAGAACAGTTTTGGTGGCTTCGCATCTGGGTTAATTGCGACCTCAATGAATGGTTTGATAAGTGTTAGTTCAGAGCTACGAGCGACAATGTAAACTGCGTCCACATCACGACGACTGCGTGGCTGTGTTTCCAACTTAATGCGCATGAGCGATTGCATCTGTGCGATACGCTGTTTGCTCTCTTGTAATCCAAAGACGTCGTTAATGTCTTTTTGTAGTTGGCGCTTATCACCAAAGTAGCTTGTTGCGACTTTGTTTGAGCTGTACTTGCTCCATTCTTCATTGAAAGCTTGCACAACACGCTCACCGTAGCTGCCTTTTGGCGCTAGGATCAGCGGGAAGTTATAGCCTTCGCTAAACAAGTATTTTGCAGCTTGAGCCACTTCTTGCTCTGGTGACAACGCTAGGTAGCAAATGTCGGTACCTGGCTGAACATCTTCAGGAATATTCAGTGCCAGTGCTGGAATGGCTGGACTGTTTGCTGAACCATCCATCGTGGTTTGCAATAGTTCGACATTTTCTTTTTGCAGTGGGCCGACAACAAAATCGATGTTTTCGTTGATAAGACGTTGCTTCACTTCGTCAGCGCTGTACGCATTCGTATCAATGACGGTAAGCGTTGCGCTTGGATCGCGGTTTCTATCATTCATCATCGCGAACACAAAACCATCGCGGATCAATTGTGCCTGAGGCGCAAACTTACCTGTTAATGGTAACAACAATGCTGTGTTATTTGGTTTTACGATATCAAGTGACAGAATGTTTTGAATTTCTTCTGGTGTATAGATTGCCGCTGGGTGTGACGGGTTCTCGTTCAACCAACGCTCAAGGGTATTTTTTAACTGAGACAGATTGCCGGAGAGCGTTTTTGCGTAAACTGCTAATTGCAACCATCCGTCTAACACGTCTTCGCTGGGTTCAGTTTGTAGCGAAGTCAGTTCATATTCAGAGTAACTGCCAAAGTTCATCCAAATTCGGCTTGAGATTTCGCGTTGCTCTGCTGATGACGCGTATTGACTAAACGCTACCAGTTGGCGGTTGGCTTCAAACGGCTGATTTAGGCTTTGGTAAGCGTCGGCACGTAGAGAGTAGTAATCTTTCCACTGCTCATTTGGTAGTTTCCACCAAGGCTTAAAGTTGAGAAGTTGCAACAACTGAGAGTAATCGCCTTGCTTTTGCTGTATGGTCGCACGCGCCAGTTGCCACTCCGCCTGTTGAACTTCCGTCAATTGTTGGCGAGCCAGACGTTTTATCAGAAGGTCTGCTTGATCCAATTGGTTCGCTTGGATTGCGGCTTTGGTTGCCATGATCAACCAGTCGTTTTGTAAGCTGCCTTCCGTGCTATCAGCTTGAATCATGTAGTTCTGTACCGACTGGGTAGGCTCAAGTGTGACATCTACGCCATCAGGCTGTCTCGGGCCTGAAGAACAGGCGGCGAGCGTAATTGCTAGTGCAACGGGAGTGAGTATGCGTGGTACACTGAGTCTCTTATGGTTAATCATTGCCGTGAGTTCTCTATAATTTTGTACAAAATTGTCTCTATATTAATCGTTGAAGTGATGGTAAACAAATGACAGATAAAAATAAGTTGCCGAATGAGGGGCCAACTCTCTACATCGTACCGACTCCAATCGGAAATTTAGCGGATATCACACAACGTGCTATCGAAGTTCTGTCGAACGTGGACATCATCGCAGCAGAGGATACCCGACATACGGGTAAATTACTGTCTCACTTCAATATCCAAACCAAAACTTTTGCGTTGCATGATCACAATGAGCAACAAAAAGCACAGGTTTTGGTCGAAAAGCTATTGTCAGGTCAGTCTATCGCCTTGGTGTCTGACGCTGGTACACCACTAATCAGCGATCCAGGATACCATCTGGTGACAAAATGTCGTCAAGCGGGCGTAAGAGTTGTGCCTCTTCCTGGTGCGTGTGCAGTTATCACTGCGTTAAGCGCGTCGGGATTGCCGTCAGATCGCTTTAGTTTTGAAGGCTTTCTACCGCCAAAAAGTAAAGGCCGTAAAGATAAATTCTTAGAGATTGCATCGGTAGAGCGCACATGCATTTTTTACGAGTCACCACACCGAATTTTAGACTCGTTACAAGATATGTTAGACGTTCTTGGCTCTGAGCGAGAAGTCGTTCTAGCAAGAGAACTCACTAAAACATTTGAAACCATCCAAGGCATGCCTTTGGGTGAACTCATTGAGTGGGTGAAAAGTGACGATAACCAGCAACGTGGTGAAATGGTGCTTTTGATCCATGGTCATCGTGAAACATCGGATGAGGCATTGCCCGATGAGGCTTTGCGTACTTTGGGTATTCTGACGAAAGAACTGCCTTTGAAGAAAGCGGCAGCGTTGGTGGCAGAAATCCACAATCTGAAGAAGAACGCTCTATACAAATGGGGTTTAGAAAACTTAGATTAAGGGCTGTTTAGATTGAATATTGAAAAGGGTTGATGTGAAAGCATCGACCCTTTTTTATTGTTTACCTTTTGCGTTTTGACTAAAAACTCATCACTTGGTGCATTCATTTCATCATATCTGTGATCTAACTAGACTCTGAAGTGAGAACTCTATACAATCCGCCCTCGGAGCTGACTGGGTAGTCGCTGCTTTGTTGATGTCCTTCGGGAGACTGACGTTGAGGTCCTTAGGGAAACTGACGTTGACGTCCTTCGGGAGACTGACAAAGGGGAGGAAAGTCCGGGCTTCATAGAGCAAGGTGCCAGGTAACGCCTGGGGGGCGCAAGCCTACGACAAGTGCAGCAGAGAGAAGACCGCCGATGGCCCGCAAGGGAACAGGTAAGGGTGAAAGGGTGCGGTAAGAGCGCACCGGACGACTAGTAATAGTTCGTAGCAGGGTAAACTCCACCTGAAGCAAGACCAAATAGGCCTCCACATTGCGTTGCTCGCGTAAGGAGGCGGGTAGGTTGCTCGAGCCAGTGAGTGATTGCTGGCCTAGACGAATGGCTACCGCCGCGCAAGCGGAACAGAACCCGGCTTATGTGTCGGCTCCACCTATTCGAGACCCATCTCTACTTCGGTAGCGATGGGTTTTTTGCATTTAATTGACGCAAACTATGTCATTACCAATAAACTTGGCGTAAATCACGTCTAACTTTAGACTTGTGGTGGCGATGATGTAGGAAATCAGTACACTAAAGAATCGCTTCAAGATCATTCAACGAGAAAGCTATGACCGAAACCTTCCAACATATTTCCGTGTTATTAAATGAATCCATTGATGGCTTGGCTATCAAACCAGATGGTATCTACATTGATGGAACATTTGGCCGAGGCGGTCACAGCCGTACAATTTTATCCCAACTTGGCCCAAATGGCCGACTGTACAGTATTGACCGTGACCCTCAAGCGATTGCGGAAGCAGGCAAAATTGACGACCCTCGTTTTACCATTATTCATGGCCCGTTTTCTGGCATGGCTCAATACGCAGAAGAGTATGACCTAGTTGGTAAAGTAGACGGTGTGTTATTGGATCTTGGTGTGTCTTCGCCTCAGCTGGATGACGCAGAGCGTGGTTTCAGCTTTATGAAAGATGGCCCGCTAGATATGCGCATGGACCCAACTTCAGGCATCCCGGTTTCTCAATGGTTGATGGAAGCGGATCTGGATGACATCACTTGGGTGATTCGTGAATTCGGTGAAGACAAACACGCTCGTCGTATTGCTCGTGCGATTGTGGAATACCGTGAAAACGAAGAGAACGAGCCAATGGTTCGTACTGGACAGTTGGCAAAACTGATCTCTGAAGCAGCACCAAAAAGTTTTAAAGAGAAAAAGCACCCAGCGACGCGTGCTTTCCAAGCGTTCCGTATTTACATCAACAGTGAGCTAGAAGAAATTGATACTGCGCTGAAAGGCGCGGCTCGTATTTTAGCTCCTGAAGGTCGTTTATCTGTCATCAGTTTCCATTCGTTGGAAGACCGCATGGTAAAACGCTTTATCCGCAAAGAAAGTAAAGGTCCTGAGGTTCCACATGGGATTCCTTTGACGGAAGCGCAAATCAAAGAGCTTGGCAGCGCAAACATGAAAACTGTTGGCAAAGCGATAAAACCGAGCAAACAAGAAATTGACATGAACCCTCGTTCGCGCAGTTCTGTGCTAAGAATTGCTGAAAAGCTTTAATTATTATGACGAAACCCACTCCCAACCTTGCTAAGTTGATCGCCACGGATTTAATTACCGTTGGTCGCTGGTCATTACTATTGTTGCTATTGATCATGGCATCAGCAATGGGAGTGGTATTTGCTACCCACCATGCGCGTCAAGCGATCACTGAAAAAGATCACACTCTGGTTGAGCGCGAGCGATTAGATAGCGAATGGCGCAACCTGATGTTGGAAGAAACCGCCTTAGCAGAACACAGTCGAGTGCAAGATCTTGCGAAAAAGGATCTTGAAATGAAACGACCTGACGGCGATAAAGAAGTGGTTATCACGCTAAAATGATAAGAAAGAAAACCAACTCTAAACAAGGAAATAAGCGTAAGTCTTCTGCGAAACCCAAAGCCGCAGTAAACGACACCAAAACCGCACCGAAAGTAGAAGTAGAGCCATCATTTTTGATTCGCTGGCGCTTCCATTTATTGCTGTTTTTTGTTTTCTGCGCCTTTGCGCTTCTTGTCGCTCGTGTGGCCTATATTCAAATCATCGAGCCGGATAATCTCATTAAGCAGGGCGATCTACGTTCGATTCGTGTTAAGTCTATCCCGTCTGCACGAGGCATTATTTCTGATCGCAATGGTGAACCTTTAGCGGTGAGTGTGCCAGTTGAAGCGGTTTGGGCCGATCCAGCCACCATTTTTAAAGAAAATGCACTAAGTCAGAAACAAAACTGGTATGCCTTAGCAGACGTGTTAGGTGTGGATCGCCAAGGCCTGATTGACAAAATCAAGCGCAACGAAAAGCGTCGCTTTATTTACCTGCAACGCCAGGTGAGCCCAGCAATGGCAAACTACATTCGTGAACTGAAGCTACCAGGTATTGGTCTTAAGTCGGAGTCTCGTCGTTATTACCCGGCTGGCGAAGTCAGTGCGCACCTTGTCGGTGTCACAGGCATTGACGGTCATGGCCTAGAGGGGGTTGAGCGTAGTTACGATGAATGGCTAACCGGTGAAGAAGGTAAAAAGACCATTCGTAAAGACCGCTATGGCCGTGTCGTTGAAAACATCGCTTGGCAAGACAAACAAGAAGGCAAGTCGTTGCAGCTGACCATTGATCAGCGTTTGCAGGCTATCGCTTACCGCGCCATCAAACAGGCGGTTGCCGATCACCGTGCAACCTCTGGCTCCGTGGTGATGCTGGATGTAAAAACGGGTGCCGTGTTGGCGATGGTTAATGCTCCGTCATACAACCCAAATAACCGCACGGATTGGCAAAGTTATAAGATGCGTAACCGTGTGATCACGGACTCAATGGAGCCCGGCTCGACCATTAAGCCTTTCGTTATTTTAGCCGCCTTAGAAAATGGAGTGGCGGATAAAGATACTATCGTTGATACCGGTAATGGCGTGCTTCGATTGGGTGGTAGCCGAGTCAGGGACGTTTCGTGGGTAGGCAAAGCTAGCCTGTCTATGATTCTGAAAAAATCGAGTAACATCGGTGTGACCAAACTTGCGATGCAAATGCCTGTTGAGGCGCTGCTTGGCTTGTACAGTTCGGTGGGTTTTGGGGAACTTTCTGGTTTGAACTTAGTTGGGGAAGTGACGGGTATCTTCCCAACTCGAACGCGTTGGTCTCCCATTGAACGTGCAACCATTGCGTTTGGTTATGGTCTGTCTATCACGCCGATTCAGCTTGCACATGCGTATGCAACGTTAGGGAACCTTGGCAAGTACGAGCCGATTCATATTATCGAGAGTAATGACCGTGATATGTCACGTCAGGTAGTAAGCAAGGAAAATGCGCGTCTTGTGCTTGATATGCTTGAGACCGTAACTCAAAAAGGCGGTTCGGCTCGTCGTGCAGCCGTTCCGGGGTATCGAGTCGGTGCTAAAACGGGTACGTCTCGAAAAGCATCGGCGGGTGGCTATAGTGATGAATACATCACTTATACCGCAGGTCTAGCGCCTGTGAGCGACCCACGAATTGCGTTGGTGGTAATTGTGAATGAGCCGCAAGGTGATGATTACTACGGTGGTTCGGTCGCGTCTCCTGTCTTTTCTGAAATTATGAAAGGTGCACTGCAAATCCTGAACGTCGCACCTGATGAAAACAAATTCCAGCAGTAGGCGATGTAGCCTGCTGCAAAGCACTTTAAGAAAACCTGAGCCAAAGCTCGGAGAACAATTATGACTAAAGCCATCAGTATGGACGCGCTGCTTTCCCCTTGGGTGGATTGCCCTAGTTTGGCGTCCGTTCTCGTTTCAGAACTAGAACTTGATAGTCGCAAAGTTCAACCAGGTACAACTTTTGTCGCTCTTGTCGGCCATGTGGTAGATGGACGTAAGTTCATTGCCTCTGCGATTGAAAAAGGTGCCAATGCGGTGATTGCCCAGGCTTGTGATGTTAAAGCGCATGGCACAATCGACATCATCGATGATATTCCGGTGGTTTATCTCGATGCGCTTGATAAATGTTTATCTGAAATTGCCGGCCAGTTGTACACCTATCCTGATATGAAGTTGATTGGTGTGACAGGTACAAACGGTAAAACTACCATCACCCAGCTTATCGCGCAGTGGATTGGATTAGTTGGCTCAAAAGCAGCAGTGATGGGCACCACAGGTAATGGTTTCTTAGATGATTTAAAAGAAGCGGCGAACACCACAGGAAACGCAGTGGAAATCCAGCATACGCTGGCTTCTTTGGCCGAACAACAAGCGCAATATACGGCGTTAGAAGTGTCTTCTCATGGCTTGATCCAAGGCCGCGTTAAATCCCTTTCCTTTGCGGCTGGCGTATTTACCAACTTGAGCCGAGACCATCTTGATTATCACGGTACGATGGAAGAGTACGCCAACGCCAAACTAACGCTGTTTACCCAGCATCAATGTGATCAAGCAATCATCAATGTTGATGACGAAGTTGGCGCTGCGTGGGCGAAACAACTGACGAATGCGATTGCCGTTTCTCTTGCTCCTACAGCTGAGTTTGAACACGCGCTATGGGCGAGCCAAGTGGCTTATGCTGAATCCGGTATTACGATTCGTTTTGATGGTCAGTTTGGCGAAGGTACGCTGCATGCGCCGTTGATTGGTGAATTCAACGCAGCCAACTTAATGCTGGCATTTGCGACCTTATTGAGCCTTGGTTTTGATAAGAACGATTTGCTAGCGACGGCTGCTCAATTGCAGCCGGTGTTAGGTCGAATGGAGCTATTCCAAGCTGAGAATCGTGCCAAAGTTGTGGTCGATTACGCTCACACGCCTGATGCGCTTGAAAAAGCATTACAAGCACTGCGCGTGCATTGTGACGGACAGCTTTGGGCTATTTTCGGTTGTGGTGGCGATCGCGATGCGGGTAAGCGTCCGATGATGGCCGAAATCGCTGAGCGTTTGGGTGACAAAGTCGTCTTGACCGATGATAACCCGCGCAGTGAAGACCCTGTATTCATCGTCAAAGATATGCTTGCTGGCCTATCCAAACCAGCAGAAGCGATTGTCCAGCATGATCGCTTTAAAGCGCTTTCTTACGCGTTAGAAAACGCTGCGCCTCAAGACATTATCTTGCTGGCAGGTAAGGGCCACGAAGACTACCAAATTCGTAATGGCGAAACGATTCATTATTCCGACCGCGAATCCGCAATGCAGCTTTTAGGATTGTCCTCATGATCAAGGTTACTTTATCTCAAATTGCAGAAATCACTAGCGGAGCGTTATTTGGTAACGATCTGACTATCGACGCAGTGTCCACTGACACGCGAACGATCGACAATGGTGCGCTGTTTGTTGCGCTTGTCGGTGAACGATTCGATGCTCATAATTTTTGTCAGCAAGCATTTGAAGCGGGGGCTGGTGCCTTATTGGTTGAAAAGCGTCTTGATGTGAATGCGCCGCAAGTCGTGGTATCGGATACCAAAATCGCACTGGGCGAGTTAGCTTCTTGGGTGCACCATTCTTGCCAAACGCCTACCGTTGCGATAACTGGCAGCTGTGGAAAGACCACGGTGAAAGAGATGGTTGCCAGCATTCTTCAGCAAAAAGGCAACGTGTTGTTCACGGCAGGGAACTTCAATAATGATATTGGTGTTCCGCTGACCTTGCTGCGTTCTCAGCAAGATGACGATTACGCGGTGATTGAGCTAGGCGCAAACCATATTGGTGAAATTGCTTACACTACCCAGCTTGTGAAACCGGATATCGCGCTGGTAAACAATGTTGCGGCGGCGCATTTGGAAGGCTTTGGTTCTATTGAGGGTGTAAAGCAAGCCAAAGGTGAAATCTATCAAGGGTTACAGGCTGGTGGCATTGCCATCGTCAATCTCGATAGTAACGGTGACGCGCTGTGGCAATCGGTTCTTGCAGATAAAAAAGTGATCACTTTCTCGCATAATAATTCGCAAGCGGACTTTTACGCATCGAACGTGACAATGAATGAGGAAGGTAAAGCGAGCTTTACTTTGCATATTTCATCAGATTCGCGAGAAATTGAACTGTCACTTGGTATTATTGGTCAACATAACGTTGCAAATGCCATTGCGGCCTCAATCATTGCGCTACACATGGGAGCTACCGTTGAAGAGATTCAGTTTGGTCTTTTAAACCTTAACAAAGTAAAAGGCCGAGTGGATGTAGAGCAACTCAGCTCGACGATCAAGTTGATCGATGACAGCTACAATGCAAGCGTACCTGCGATGAAAGCGGCGGTTGATTTACTTGGGGCGTTTCGCGGTCAGCGCTGGTTGATTTTAGGCAATATGGCGGAATTGGGTGAGGAAAGTCTTGCACTTCACCGTCAAGTCGGGGAACATGCTGCCCCACAAAAATTTGAACATGTTCTCACATATGGTGCAGACGCAAAGATCATTAGCGAGCTTTGCCATGGCATTCACTTTGAGACACATCAAGAGATGATTGACTACATCAAGCAGCATCTAGACCAAACCGTTTCTGACCAACACACTATTTTGGTTAAAGGCGCGAACGGTGCACGTATGTTTGAAGTCGCTGCTGCTTTGAAGGAGTATTTTTAATGATTATTTGGCTTGCCGAGCTGCTACAGCCATACCTGTCTTTTTTCCGATTGTTTGAATACCTGTCTTTTCGAGCAATTCTCAGTGTACTTACTGCCCTAGGTCTTTCTCTTTGGATGGGACCTATCATGATCAAGCGTTTGCAAATGCTTCAAATTGGTCAGGTCGTGCGTAACGAAGGCCCTGAGTCTCACTTTAGCAAGCGTGGTACTCCTACTATGGGCGGTATCATGATTTTGGCGGCTATTTCGATCACGATTCTATTGTGGACTGATTTATCCAACCCTTATGTTTGGGCGGTACTGACGGTATTGCTAGGTTATGGCGCCGTTGGCTTTGTCGATGATTATCGTAAAGTGGTGCGTAAAAACACCGATGGTTTGATCGCGCGTTGGAAGTATTTCTGGCAGTCTTTGATCGCATTTGTTGTGGCATTTGCTCTATACGCTTATGGTAAAGACACAGCAGCGACGCAGCTTGTCGTACCATTCTTTAAAGACGTGATGCCACAGCTTGGTCTGATGTACATCATTCTGACTTACTTCGTGATTGTTGGCACCAGCAATGCGGTAAACCTCACTGATGGTTTAGATGGTTTGGCTATCATGCCGACGGTACTGGTTGCTGCAGGCTTTGCCGTTATCGCTTGGGCGACAGGTAACGTTAACTTTTCTGAATATCTGCACATCCCATATCTACCGCACGCCTCTGAGCTTGTTGTGGTATGTACGGCGATTGTGGGCGCGGGTCTTGGATTCTTATGGTTCAACACCTATCCAGCACAAGTATTTATGGGTGACGTAGGCTCTCTTGCGCTAGGTGGTGCACTAGGCACTATCGCTGTTTTGGTTCGTCAAGAATTGGTGCTGGTTATCATGGGCGGTGTATTTGTAATGGAAACACTGTCTGTAATCCTCCAAGTCGGTTCATACAAGCTGCGCGGTCAACGCATTTTCCGCATGGCACCAATTCATCATCACTACGAATTAAAAGGTTGGCCAGAACCTCGTGTAATCGTGCGTTTCTGGATAATTTCTATGGTTCTTGTTCTGATTGGTCTTGCGACATTGAAAGTGCGTTAAACGCACTTTCCAAGAACAAGCAATACAGTGTGATCACATATGGAACGTTGGCAAAACATACATAACGTTGTCGTCGTAGGGCTCGGTATTACCGGGCTCTCTGTCGTTAAACACCTCCGAAAAACTCAGCCGCAATTGACGGTTAAAGTTATTGATACGCGTGACAATCCGCCAGGCGCAGAGCGTCTGCCTGAACAGGTTGAACTACACCGTGGTGGTTGGAATACTCAGTGGCTTGCAGAAGCTGACTTGGTGGTGACCAACCCTGGTATTGCGTTAGCGACACCTGAGATACAAACGGTGCTAGCGAAAGGCACGCCTGTCGTAGGGGACATCGAGTTGTTTGCTTGGGCTGTGAATAAGCCAGTGGTGGCTATCACGGGTTCAAACGGCAAGAGCACGGTGACAGATTTAACTGGTGTGATGGCGAAAGCGGCAGGATTGACGGTGGGTGTCGGCGGTAACATTGGCGTGCCTGCACTGGAACTGCTTGAGCAAGATGCGGATTTGTATGTACTGGAACTTTCAAGTTTTCAGTTGGAAACGACGTCGAGTTTGAAACTCAAAGCGGCGGCATTTCTTAACCTTTCCGAAGATCACATGGATCGCTACGAAGGTATGGCAGATTATCGCGCTGCTAAGCTGCGTATTTTTGATCATGCAGAGTTAGCTGTAGTTAACCGTGATGATCAAGAGACGTACCCAGAGGTTGAGATGTCTGTGGTTACGTTTGGCAGCGATGAGCAAGCTTACGGCCTTGAAGTCGATGGTTCTCGCACATGGTTACTTGATCATGGTCAGCGCGTTATCGCCAGCGATGAATTGAAACTTGTCGGCAAACATAACTTAGCAAACGCTCTAGTCGCGTTGGCTCTGCTCAAAGCTGCAGGTGTTGATTACCACAACGCTTTGAATGCACTTAAAAATTACACTGGACTGACACATCGATGCCAGGTGGTTGCGGATAATCGTGGCGTAAAATGGGTGAATGACTCTAAAGCAACTAATATCGCAAGCACTATGGCTGCGCTATCAGGATTAGAGTCGACCGGTAAACTTTATCTGCTCGTTGGTGGTGTCGGTAAAGGCGCGGACTTCACGCCATTAAAACCGATCTTTGCAACGCTTAACCTACAACTGTGCTGTTTTGGCCTAGATGGCGATGATTTTATGCCACTACATGAGTCAGCAATCCGTTTCAACACCATGGAAGATGTGATTCAACAAATATCTTCGCAGTTAAAATCTGGTGATATGGTGATGCTGTCTCCCGCATGTGCTAGCTTTGATCAATTCGACAATTTTATGGCAAGAGGCGATGCATTTGCTGTTCTTGCTCAGAAATATGCATAACTAAAGGTTACTCGTTTCGTGGGTTTAAGTAACGTTAAACACAACATTGGTAATTGGCTTAAGCATCCAGCGCCAGAAGCGTTGTTTGATCGCCAGTTGGTGTGGATTGCGTTGGGTTTGATGTTGACTGGTTTGATTATGGTGACCTCTGCGTCTTTCCCAATCAGCTCACGATTGACCGATCAGCCGTTCCACTTCATGTTCCGTCATGCCACCTTCTTAGTGTTGGCGATCGGGACCTCTGCGGTGATACTTCAAGTACCTTTAGAGCAATGGTTTAAGAAAAGTCATTACTTGCTTTGGGTCTCATTTGGATTACTGATTGTTGTACTTCTTGCCGGTAAGTCAGTAAACGGCGCCTCTCGTTGGATTCCGCTTGGTCTGTTCAACTTACAGCCTGCCGAAGTTGCGAAGCTATCGCTGTTCATCTTCATGTCCGGTTATTTAGTCCGTAAGCAAGATGAAGTGCGCCAGACCTTCTTTGGCGGCTTTATGAAGCCAATCATGGTGTTTGCTTTCTTCGCCGTCTTGTTACTTGGTCAGCCGGACTTGGGTACCGTCGTTGTAATGCTGGTTACTCTGTTTGGCATGTTATTTATCGCGGGCGCGAAGCTAACCCAGTTTCTGGCCCTGATGATTGCAGGCATTGGCGCTGTCGTCGGTTTGATCTTGGTAGAACCGTACCGTATGCGCCGTGTTACTTCGTTTCTTGACCCATGGGAAGATCCGTTCGGTAGCGGCTATCAGTTGACTCAATCTTTGATGGCGTTTGGTCGCGGAGAATGGTTTGGTCAAGGGTTAGGGAACTCAATTCAAAAACTGGAATACCTACCAGAAGCGCACACCGACTTTGTATTTGCGGTATTGGCTGAAGAGCTTGGTTTCGTCGGTGTTGTTTTAGTGCTGATGTTGATTTTTAGCTTGGTACTTAAAGCTGTGTATATCGGCAAACGTGCTTTTGAAGAAGGCGAGATGTTTGGTGGTTACTTAGCGTTTGGGATTGGTATTTGGTTTGCGTTTCAAACCATGGTCAATGTGGGCGCAGCCGCTGGTATTGTTCCAACCAAAGGTTTGACGCTTCCACTAATCAGTTATGGTGGTTCCAGTCTGATTATTATGTCCGTTGCAGTGTCCATATTGCTGCGTATCGATCACGAATGCCGCTTGAAACGCGCGCAACAACAATCAGAACAACAGACGAATGAAACAGAATAAACGTTTGATGGTGATGGCTGGTGGTACCGGCGGTCACGTATTCCCAGGTTTGGCGGTTGCAAAGCAGCTTCAAGAACAAGGTTGGGAGATCCGTTGGTTAGGTACAGCGGATCGAATGGAAGCCGATTTGGTGCCAAAGCATGGTATTGAGATCGACTTTATCAAAGTAAAAGGTCTGCGAGGCCAAGGTGTTAAACGTCTTTTAGCTGCCCCTTTTCAAATTATTAATGCCATCATGCAAGCACGAGCGCACATGAAGCGCTGGCAGCCGGATGCCGTTTTAGGTATGGGCGGCTATGTGAGTGGTCCGGGTGGTATCGCGGCTTGGTTAAGCGGTATTCCGGTTGTTCTACACGAACAAAACGCGGTTGCAGGTTTAACAAATCAATGGCTATCAAAGATCGCTAAGAAAGTCTTTCAAGCGTTTCCCGGCGCATTTCCTTCTGCGGCGGTTGTCGGTAACCCAGTACGTGAAGACGTAACGCAGTTGGATGAGCCCGCTCAACGTATGCAAGAGAGAGAAGGACCAATTCGTATTCTTGTTATGGGCGGCAGCCAAGGGGCGCGTATTCTTAATCAAACATTGCCAGCGGTGATGGCAAACTTGGGACAAGACTACTGTATTCGTCATCAAGCAGGTAAAGGCGCAGCGCAAGAAGTGCAAGCTGCTTATCAAGCGAACAATGTTGCTAATGCAGAAGTGACCGAGTTTATCGATGATGTTGCACAAGCGTATGCGTGGGCAGATCTGTTAGTGTGCCGTTCTGGCGCATTGACGGTATCTGAAGTCTCAGCAGCAGGTGTAGGCGCGATTTTTATCCCGTTCATGCATAAAGACCGTCAACAGGCACTGAATGCCGACCATTTAGTGGAATGCGGTGCTGCGAAGATGATTGAACAACCTGATTTAACCGTGGAGTCTTTGACTCAACAGATCCAACAATTGGATCGCCAAGCTTTACTTTCAATGGCTCAAAAGGCACGCAGTGCCGCAAAATTAGATGCTGACAAAGTTGTCGCACAAGCCATTGTCGCTTTGACCGAAAAGCGTTAACGAATTATTGAGAATCGAATTAATGACTATCCAACATACACAAGACTTAGCTCAGATTCGCGCGATGGTACCAGAAATGCGTCGCGTGAAATGCATCCACTTCATCGGTATCGGTGGTGCGGGCATGAGCGGCATTGCTGAAGTTCTTCTAAACGAAGGTTATGAAATCACGGGTTCAGACTTGTCTGAAAACCCAGTAACCGAGCGCTTAGTGTCGAAAGGGGCAACCGTATTTATTGGTCACCAAGCAAGTAATGTCGAAAAGGCTAGTGTGGTAGTCGTTTCCACCGCGATTAACGAAGAAAACCCTGAAGTCATGGCGGCTCGTGAATGGCGTATTCCTATTGTTCGCCGAGCAGAAATGTTGGCTGAACTGATGCGATTCCGTCATGGTATCGCTGTTGCGGGTACACATGGTAAAACCACCACCACAGCACTAGTCACACAAATCTATTCCGAAGCAGGCCTTGATCCAACGTTTGTAAACGGCGGTCTAGTAAAGAGCGCGGGCACAAATGCGCGCTTGGGCTCTAGCCGTATTCTGATTGCAGAAGCGGATGAGAGCGACGCCTCTTTCTTGCACCTGCAACCTATGGTGAGCATCGTTACCAACATCGAAGCTGACCACATGGATACCTACGGTGGTGACTTCGAAACATTGAAACAAACCTTCATTGATTTTCTTCACAACCTGCCGTTTTATGGCCAAGCCATTGTCTGTATCGATGATCCAGTGATTCGTGAGCTGATTCCGCGTATTAGCCGTCAAGTGATCACCTACGGCTTTTCTGACGATGCGGACGTACGTATCGAAAATTATCATCAAGAAGGTCAGCAAGGTAAATTTACAGTAGTACGTAAAGGTCGAGCTAACCTCGATATCACGCTAAACATTCCAGGCCGTCACAATGCGTTGAACGCATCAGCAGCAATAGCGGTCGCAACGGAAGACGACATTGAAGATGACGCGATTCTAAAAGCGATGGCGGGTACTCAAGGTACTGGTCGCCGTTTTGATCACCTTGGTGAGTTTGATACAGGTAACGGTCATGCGATGTTAGTCGATGATTACGGTCATCACCCAACGGAAGTTGACGTCACCATTAATGCAGCTCGCAGTGGTTGGCAAGATAAGCGATTGGTTATGATTTTCCAACCACATCGTTACAGTCGCACTCGTGACCTTTACGATGATTTTGCAAACGTGCTTGAGCAGGTTGATGTATTGATCATGCTTGACGTGTATGCCGCGGGTGAAAAACCAATTGCTGGCGCGGATGGACGCTCTTTGTGCCGTACGATTCGCAGCCGAGGTAAAGTAGATCCGATTTTTGTTCCAGAAATCGAGCAATTACCATCAGTTTTGGCTAACGTTATACAAGACGGCGACCTAATTTTAACGCAAGGTGCTGGTGATGTTGGTAAAGTTGCCAAACAGCTGGCTAATCTTGAGTTAAATATAAACAAGATGCTTGGATAAGTCAGAGTGATGACGCAAAGGACAGATAAGACTCAGATCTCGATTTTGCGTCAAGATCGTTGTGATTTATTGTTATCAGTGTTTGATAGTTTACAAGAGCTCAGTATAATCCCAAGGTTAAAGTCAATACTTTTGCCGATACGATATTATGCGGTGAAAAGTACACGACAAAAGTCAGGAAACGAAGACGTTGTTGAATATTGCACTTAATGAAGAGCGACTAAACACGGACAATAACCGTGGTCGCCAAGATAAAATCTTGGGTGCGCTATTTTTCGTTGTGGTTGTGACCTTAATTAGTTCTGTTTTGTACTCGGCGATCAGTTGGATGTGGGATGACCAAAGGTTACCTCTCTCCAAAATAGTGCTTCAAGGTAAATTGGAGTACGTCAAAGCTGACGATGTTCAGGCTGCATTTAGTCGAATAGATCACATCGGTACATTCATGTCTCAGGATATTGATGTATTACAACAAAGTGTTGAAGCATTGCCGTGGGTTGCTCATGCAGCGATTCGCAAGCAGTGGCCCGATACAGTAAAAGTTTTCTTAACAGAGCATCAACCCGAAGCCATTTGGAATGGCAACGAACTGTTAGATAAAAACGGTTTGGTTTTCGATGGTGATGTTGCTTTGTTAAAGGGCGAAAAAGTTAAGTTGTATGGACCCAAAGACACTGGCCCGGAAGTGTTACAAACTTACCGCGAACTGAGTCCTAAGTTTCAACAATTGGGTTTAGCGATATCGTCTCTGGTGTTAAACGAGCGACGAGCTTGGCAAATCATCCTAGATAACGGTATTCGATTAGAGCTTGGTAAAGAGTCTCTTCTTGAGCGTATAGAGCGCTTTTTTTCGCTCTATAACAAGCTTGGCAGTGACACGCAACGAATCAGTTATATCGATCTCAGGTACGATACAGGAGCCGCAGTCGGTTGGTTTCCTGAAGAAGAGTTAGAAGAGAGTACAGATGACTAAGGCCGCAGATGACAACATTATTGTTGGTCTTGATATAGGCACTGCAACCGTATCAGCTCTAGTGGGTGAGATTCTACCTGATGGCCAAATTAATATTATTGGTGCGGGTAGTAGCCCTTCGCGTGGCATGGATAAAGGTGGCGTGAATGACTTGGAGTCGGTTGTAAAATCAGTACAACGTGCAATTGATCAAGCTGAGCTAATGGCCGAGTGCCAAATCAGCCGAGTCTTCATTTCGTTGTCTGGTAAGCATATCGCAAGCCGAATTGAAAAAGGCATGGGCACCATATCAGACGAGGAAGTTTCTCAAGAAGATATGGACAGAGCGATCCATACCGCGAAATCAATTAAAATCGGTGATGAACAGCGAATCCTTCACGTGATTCCTCAAGAGTTCACCATCGACTATCAAGAAGGGATCAAAAACCCTCTTGGTTTATCAGGGGTAAGAATGGAAGTCAGTGTCCATCTTATCTCGTGTCATAATGACATGGCGCGCAATATTATTAAGGCAGTAGAGCGCTGCGGCCTTAAAGTAGAGCAACTTGTGTTTTCAGGGCTTGCTGCAAGTAATGCGGTAATCACCGAGGATGAAAGAGAGCTCGGAGTTTGTGTGGTAGATATTGGCGCCGGCACGATGGATGTGGCTATCTGGACTGGTGGTGCGTTACGTCACACAGAAGTATTTTCGTACGCAGGAAATGCTGTAACGAGCGATATTGCTTTTGCTTTTGGTACGCCAGTGAGCGATGCTGAAGAAATAAAAGTCAAATATGGCTGTGCTTTGAGTGAACTGGTCAGTAAGGATGACACGGTTAATGTCCCAAGCGTAGGAGGACGTCCTTCACGTAGTCTACAGCGTCAGACTCTATCTGAAGTGATTGAGCCACGATACTCTGAGCTTATGGGATTAGTTAACCAAACTATCGACTCTGTACAAGCGAAACTGCGTGAAGAGGGCATTAAGCACCATCTTGCTGCGGGTGTAGTTCTAACCGGCGGTGCGGCGCAAATTGACGGAGTAGTAGAATGTGCGGAGCGCGTATTCCGCAATCAAGTAAGGGTCGGCAAACCGCTCGAAGTCAGCGGACTAACTGACTATGTAAAAGAGCCGTACCATTCTACGGCAGTTGGATTACTTCATTACGCAAGAGACATGCAGTCTAGCGACGATAGCGATTACAATGAACCTAAACGCTCATCTGTTACTGGCTTTTTCGATAAATTGCGTAATTGGATACAAAAAGAGTTTTAACCTGAGTTGCAGGATAAACGGAGACAACACATGTTTGAACCGATGATGGAAATGTCTGACGATGCAGTAATCAAGGTCGTTGGAGTTGGTGGCGGCGGTGGTAACGCCGTTGAACACATGGTGCGTGAATCCATCGAAGGTGTGGAATTCATCAGCGTCAACACTGATGCGCAAGCACTTCGTAAGACAAGCGTTGGCAATGTCATTCAGATTGGTGGTGATATCACTAAAGGTCTGGGTGCAGGTGCGAATCCACAAGTTGGCCGTGAGGCAGCTCTCGAAGACAGAGATAGAATTAAAGATTCCCTAACTGGTGCCGATATGGTGTTTATCGCAGCTGGTATGGGCGGTGGTACAGGTACTGGTGCAGCACCTGTTATTGCTGAAGTGGCGAAAGAGCTAGGTATTCTGACTGTAGCGGTTGTAACAAAACCGTTCAGCTTTGAAGGCAAAAAGCGTTTAGCGTTTGCTGAGCAAGGCATCGATGAGTTATCTAAGCACGTTGACTCGTTAATTACGATTCCAAACGAGAAGCTACTTAAAGTTCTTGGTCGTGGCGTAACATTGCTTGAAGCATTTGCGAGTGCGAATGACGTTCTTAAGAATGCAGTTCAAGGTATCGCCGAGCTAATCACTCGTCCTGGTATGATCAACGTCGACTTTGCAGACGTACGTACAGTGATGTCTGAAATGGGTCACGCGATGATGGGTAGTGGTATTGCGAAAGGTGAAGACCGAGCTGAAGAAGCGGCTGAGATGGCAATTTCTAGCCCACTTCTAGAAGATATCGATCTTGCTGGTGCTCGCGGTGTTCTTGTTAACATCACTGCTGGTCTGGACATGCGTCTTGATGAGTTTGAGACAGTGGGTAACACAGTGAAGGCATTTGCATCTGACAATGCGACCGTGGTTATCGGTACTTCTCTAGACCCAGATATGACAGATGAAATCCGTGTGACTGTAGTTGCGACAGGTATTGGCAATGAAAGAAAGCCAGATATCACGCTAGTCGCTGGTGGTAAAGCAAAAGTAGCTTCGGCTCCTCAAGCTCAGCCACAACAAGTTGCGGCAACGCAAGCTGAAGAAAAGCCGGCACAAACTTTGCAGAATCAAGTGCAAGAGAAGCCACAGGTAACTCCTCAGCCGACAAACACAGTTTCTTCTTCTCCTGCCGCGGGCCAAAGCTCAGCAGCACCAAAGCAAGAGAAAGAAAGCGGTTACTTAGATATCCCGGCATTTTTACGTCGTCAGGCTGATTAATCTTTAACCCATAAATTTGACATGGCTCAAAATTATGGTAGCATTCACGGTCGACGTTACAGACGGCCGTGTTTTGTAGCATATTTTAGAGAGGCAAGCAGATGATCAGACAACGTACTCTGAAAGAAATAGTGAAAACTACTGGTGTGGGTCTCCACTCTGGTCGTAAAGTCACGCTTACTCTGCGCCCGGCTGCTGCAAACACAGGTATTATTTACCGTCGTACAGATGTAAATCCACCTGTAGATTTTCCAGCTGATCCAGCTTCTGTTCGTGACACTATGCTTTGTACTGCATTAGTGAACGACGAAGGTGTGCGTATTTCAACGGTTGAACACTTGAACGCTGCACTTGCAGGTATGGGCATCGACAACATTATTGTTGAAGTTGACGCACCTGAAATCCCAATTATGGATGGTAGCGCAAGCCCGTTCGTTTACCTGCTTCAGCAAGCTGGTATCGAAATGCAAAACGTTCCTAAGCGTTTTATCCGCATTAAAAAGTCAGTTCGTTTTGAAGATGGCGATAAGTGGGCAGAATTTGTCCCATTTAACGGCTTCCGTATGGACTTCGAAATTGACTTTAACCACCCTGCGATTGAATCAGACGAGCAGCGCCTGCTGTTTGACTTCTCATCTCAAGGTTTCGTTCGCGAAATTTCTCGTGCACGTACGTTTGGCTTTATGCGTGATATCGAGTACCTACAATCTCAAAACCTAGTTTTGGGTGGTAGTTTCGACAATGCTATCGTATTGGACGATTACCGAATTCTGAACGAAGAAGGTCTGCGCTTTGAGAATGAGTTTGTTACTCACAAGGTGTTAGATGCAATTGGCGACCTTTACATGTGTGGTCATCCAATTATTGGTGAATTCCGTGCTTATAAATCAGGTCACGGTTTAAACAACCAACTTCTACGCGCAGTATTGGCGGATCAAGAAGCGTGGGAATGGACAACTTTCGAAGAAGAAGTCGGTTCTCCAGTCGCTTTTGCAGAGCCAAACATGGTGCTAGCATAAGTTAGTCAAAGAATATTAAAAACCAGGTTTCGACCTGGTTTTTTTCTATCTAAATTTTACCATCACTTGATGGTTGATGGTTGATGGTTATTGGCCAGATTTTTCTGCCATATCTGCGAGCCTTTTTAGTCGCTCTTGGATTTTTGGTGGGGCCATATCAGCGATGGTCATCAGTGATTGAGCTGCTGACTCAGTGAGTGGCGGGCGTTTTGGCCTATCGTCTTTCTCGTATCGATTACGATAAAGTGAAGGGTTGATCCGAACGTCGACACTTATCAATTTTGCATAACCTTGTGTGCGCAGTTTGTTTAAGATCATTAGACGATCGTAGTCGATCTTCATTTTGATGGCCGCGCTAGATACGTCTATCAGAAGATGGCCATTGCGAATATTTGCAACTCGGCAATGATCTGCCGTCCCTTTTGGTAAAATCGTTTGTAGAGCTTGGTTAAGCTGCAAGATTTCTCCGGCATGTTCTTGAATTTGCTTAAATTGAGACTCAGCAATTACATCCTCTGTCGAGGTTGGTCGATGATCACGCATAGGTAAAATCTAATTTTGTTGAGATATGACTATTCTAGAGCAGCTTTCTCACTAGGTATAGTTTACATTAACGTCTTTAGCCTCAGTTTTACAATGGAGATGGATTGAACGTGGTAAAGTCCTGTTTTTGCCAAGTTTCGTCGTGTAGCAGCTAATAATATTGGCTAATCCATCACCACTTTAACTAAAAATTTCAGAGTGCTTCAAACAAATACGTCTATTTATGGTTGTATCGATGAAAAATCCTTACACTAAGCCACATTGTTTCGAAACTTAGCCTTGAAATATGAATGTTTGAACTCAATATCTTTGATAAATGATTTATCTCAGTATTCTTAGTTCCAAACTGGCAGAGACTGAAGGCATTACGAGTAGATCGGGAACGGTCTGATTAAAGAGAGATTCACGAAAAATGATAACTAAGCTACTGACAAAAGTAATTGGCAGTCGCAACGACCGAACACTGCGCCGCCTTAGAAAAATTGTAAAAGAGATCAATAACTACGAACCAACATTTGAAGCACTTTCAGATGAAGAGCTTAAAGCGAAAACTGTTGAGTTCCGTGAGCGCCTAGAGCAAGGCGAAACTCTTGATAAGCTACTTCCAGAAGCTTTTGCTACTGTTCGTGAAGCGTCTAAACGTGTATACGGTATGCGTCACTTCGACGTGCAGCTCATCGGCGGTATGGTTCTAAATGCAGGCCAAATCGCAGAGATGCGCACGGGTGAAGGTAAAACTCTAACGGCAACTCTTCCTGCTTACCTAAATGCACTTCCTGGTAAAGGCGTACACGTTGTTACGGTCAACGACTACCTCGCTAAACGTGATGCGGAGACAAACCGTCCGCTATTTGAATTCTTAGGTATGACGGTTGGTGTTAACGTGCCGAACATGCCTCCTCAAGCGAAAAAAGAAGCGTACCAAGCTGATATTCTATACGGAACAAACAACGAGTTTGGTTTCGATTACTTGCGCGACAACATGGCTTTCCGCAATGAAGACCGTGTTCAGCGCGAACGTTTCTTTGCTGTGGTCGATGAGGTGGACTCAATCCTTATCGATGAAGCTCGTACTCCTTTGATCATCTCTGGTCCGGCAGAAGACAGTTCAGAACTTTACACTCGAATCAACCTGCTTATCCCACACCTACAGAAGCAAGATAAAGAAGATTCTGAAGAGTACCGTGGCGATGGTCACTACACTGTTGATGAAAAATCAAAGCAAGTTCACTTGACTGAAACGGGTCAAGAATACGTAGAAGAGCTATTGGTTAAAAATGGTTTGATGGAAGAAGGTGATACATTGTACTCACCAGCGAACATCAGCTTGCTTCACCATGTAAATGCTGCTCTACGAGCACATGTGCTGTTTGAGCGTAATGTGGATTACATCGTTAATGATGACGGCGAAGTTGTGATCGTTGATGAACACACTGGTCGTACAATGCCTGGTCGTCGTTGGTCAGAAGGTCTTCACCAAGCTGTCGAAGCGAAAGAAGGCGTTAAGATCCAAAACGAAAACCAAACGCTAGCCTCTATCACATTCCAGAATTACTTCCGTCTATACGAGAAACTGTCTGGTATGACTGGTACAGCGGATACTGAAGCGTTTGAGTTCCAATCTATTTATGGCTTGGAAACTGTTGTTATCCCAACCAACAAACCAATGATTCGTAACGATATGCCGGATGTGGTGTACCGTACCGAAGCTGAGAAGTTTGCTGCAATCATTGAAGATATCAAAGAGCGCGTTGCGAAAGGTCAGCCAACATTGGTTGGTACAGTATCGATTGAAAAATCAGAACTACTCTCCAACGCCTTGAAGAAAGCGAAGATCAAACACAACGTTTTGAACGCTAAGTTCCATGAGAAAGAAGCGGAAATCGTTGCTGAAGCGGGTATGCCAGGTGCGGTAACTATCGCAACAAACATGGCGGGTCGTGGTACAGATATCGTGCTAGGTGGTAGCTGGCAAGCAAAAGTTGAATCACTACAAGATCCAACGAAAGAGCAAATCGACGCAATCAAAGCTGAGTGGAAAAAAGTTCACGATCAAGTTTTAGATGCTGGTGGTCTGCACATCATCGGTACTGAGCGTCATGAATCTCGTCGTATCGATAACCAGTTACGTGGCCGTTCTGGTCGTCAAGGTGATGCGGGTTCATCTCGTTTCTACCTATCGATGGAAGACTCACTGCTGCGTATCTTCACTTCAGATCGTATGGCAAGCTTGATTCAAAGCGGTATGGAAGAAGGTGAAGCAATCGAATCTAAGATGTTGTCTCGTTCTATTGAAAAAGCACAACGCAAAGTGGAAGGTCGAAACTTCGACATCCGTAAACAGCTTCTTGAATACGATGACGTGGCGAACGATCAACGTAAAGTGGTTTACGAACTGCGTGATGAGCTCATGAACGTTGATGATATCAGCGATATGATTGAACAAAACCGTGAAGATGTGCTCACAGCGATCATCGACGAATACATTCCACCACAATCTCTAGAAGACATGTGGGATGTGGAAGGTCTTCAAGAACGTTTGAAAGCAGATTTCGATCTAGACGCGCCAATCAAGCAATGGCTTGAGGAGGACGACAAACTGTACGAAGAAGCGCTGCGCGAGAAGATTATCAGCCTAGCCGTTGAAGTATACAAAGCGAAAGAAGAAGTTGTGGGTGCACAAGTGCTTCGTAACTTCGAAAAATCAGTGATGCTTCAAACACTCGATACGCTTTGGAAAGAGCATCTGGCGGCGATGGATCATCTGCGTCAAGGTATCCACCTACGTGGCTACGCACAAAAGAACCCGAAACAAGAGTACAAACGTGAATCGTTTGAATTGTTTGAAGGTTTACTTGAAGCGCTGAAGACTGACGTTATTACTGTTCTGTCTCGTGTTCGCGTTCAACAGCAAGAAGAGGTTGAGCGTATGGAAGAGCAACGTCGTGCACAAGCAGAAGAAGCTGCTCGTCGTGCGCAGGCTCAGCATGCAGCTGCGGAAAATCAGTTGGCTGATGGTGAAGACTCTGAGGGCTCAAATCAACCTGTTGTTCGTGATGAGCGTAAAGTAGGTCGAAACGAACCTTGTCCATGTGGTAGTGGCAAGAAATACAAGCAGTGTCACGGTCAGATCAATTAATCTAACTTGATAACTTAATAAGAAAGAGTCGCTTAGGCGGCTCTTTTTGTATCGATAGATCCTAGGTAAATATCCATGAAAAGAATTCACATTGTTGCAGCGATCATTTTCAATCAAGATAAGTCGCAAATCTTTATTACTAAACGTCCTGATGATAAACATAAAGGTGGTTTTTGGGAGTTTCCGGGCGGTAAAGTCGAGCTAGGAGAAACAGTTGAACAAGCGATGGTTCGTGAGCTTGAAGAGGAAGTGGGGATTCGAGTGATTGAACAAGCACCGTTTGAACACCTTGAATACGATTACCCAGATAAGTCACTAAAATTTGATTTTATTACCGTCTCTCAGTTCGAGAACGAACCTTATGGTCGAGAAGGTCAAGAAGGGCGCTGGGTCGCAGTTGGTGAATTAGGGGATTACACCTTCCCTGAAGCGAACGTGCCTATCTTACAACGTGTCGTAAAAGAGTTTGCTTAAGCCCAATGAACGTGCTTGTGGTTAACACAGTATGTTGTTAGTTTAAAAAGATTCAGCGAAACGAAAGAGAACGAGAAGCCTCGTTATCCAGAGAAGGAGAGAAAGCGCAATGGTTCGTATTGCAATCGCAGGAGCTGCTGGCCGTATGGGTCGCAACCTAGTCAAAGCCTCGCACATAAACCCAGATGCATCTGTAACGGCAGGTTCAGAACGTCCAGAATCTTCGCTCGTCGGTGTTGATATCGGTGAACTTTGTGGTGAAGGAAAGTTCGATGTTTTCCTGACCGATGACCTAGAGAAAGAGGTCGACAATTTTGATGTTGTTATCGACTTTACCGCTCCAGTAAGTACGTTAGCGAACTTAGAGTTATGTAAACAGCATGGGAAGTCTATCGTAATTGGTACCACTGGCTTTAGTGAAGAAGAGCGAGCACTGATTGATGCAGTTGCGAAGCACGTACCTGTTGTGATGGCTCCTAACTACTCTGTTGGTGTGAACCTAGTATTTAAGTTGCTTGAGAAAGCTGCAAAAGTAATGGGTGATTACTGCGATGTCGAGATTGTCGAAGCTCATCACCGCCATAAAGTTGATGCTCCGTCAGGTACTGCGATTGGTATGGGTGAGGCGATTGCTGGCGCTATGGGCAACAAGTTAAGTGATGTTGCGGTGTATGCGCGTGAAGGCATTACTGGTGAGCGTACTAAAGATGAAATCGGTTTTGCAACCATTCGTGCAGGTGACATTGTCGGCGAGCACACAGCAATGTTTGCTGATATTGGTGAGCGAGTCGAAATAACGCACAAAGCGACGGACCGCATGACTTTTGCTAATGGTGCCGTGAAGGCTGCAGTGTGGCTACATTCCAAGCCGGCGGGCTTTTATACCATGACCGATGTGCTTGGTTTGAATGAGCTTTAAATACATAATTATTCGCCGGCGTAAGCCGGCTTTTTTGTATTTGAAGAAAGTTATGTAAATAAAATGAGTATTGTAGAGCGTCAGTTTTGAACTTGTTTGTGTGTATTTTTGCTGGCTTGGTTGTCTTATTTGTCTTAACTGCTTAAAAGTTGATGTTGTTTTGTTGTGATTAACGTTTGCGTGAAAATCTCATAAAAATTTGTGATCTATAAAAAGTTCAAATTTGTAAAATCTAAAAAAAGAACCATCTTCAAAGTTTGCAGGTGGTGGAAACTTGTGTTTTTGGGGCTTATTGCTAGTAAATGCTATTACTCTTTAGAAAAAGATAATTTATTTTTCATTGTGTGTTGACAGGTTTGCAGTCCATCTTTAGAATACCGCCAATTTGTCTGAAATACCTATTTATGTAGATTTTATAGGTAAAGGAAGGCATGATTGCAGTTTGATTTATTTTTTTTGCATTTTTATTCTGGAGGTTGTCTTGAGTAAATTAGCACTGTTAGTCCTAGAAGATGGGACAGTGTTCCGCGGAGTGTCCATTGGGGCAGATGGCGTTTCCGTCGGTGAAGTCGTTTTCAATACCTCGATGACGGGGTATCAAGAAATCCTCACTGATCCTTCCTATTCTCAGCAAATCGTTACTCTTACTTACCCTCACATTGGCAATACCGGAACCAATTCCGAAGACGAAGAATCCTCTTCCATTCATGCACAAGGCCTTGTGATTCGCGATCTCCCTCTTATCGCTTCTAACTTCCGTAATGAACAATCCCTTTCTGATTATCTTAAGTCGCAAAACATCGTCGGCATCGCAGACATCGACACGCGTAAGTTAACTCGTATCCTGCGTGAAAAAGGTGCTCAAAACGGTTGTATCGTAGCTGGTAACAATCTAGACGAAGCTTTGGCGCTAGCGAAAGCAAAAGAATTTCCTGGTTTGAAAGGTATGGATCTTGCGAAAGAGGTTACAACAAAAGAAGCGTATCAATGGAAACAAGGTTCGTGGACGCTTGAGAGTGGACTTCCAGAAGCGAAAGGCGACAGCGAGTTGCCATACCATGTTGTTGCTTACGACTTCGGCGCAAAACGCAACATCTTACGAATGTTGGTTGACCGCGGCTGCCGCCTGACGGTTGTTCCTGCAGAAACTTCTGCTGAAGAAGTTCTGGCTCTGAATCCAGATGGCGTGTTCCTATCGAACGGCCCTGGTGATCCAGAACCATGTACCTACGCGATTGAAGCGACCAAAGTGTTCCTAGAAAAAGGCCTACCAATTTTTGGTATCTGTTTAGGTCACCAGATTCTGGCGCTAGCGTCGGGTGCGCAAACGGTGAAAATGAAGTTTGGTCACCACGGTGCGAACCACCCAGTAAAAGATTTAGAGCGTAACGTTGTGATGATCACTTCGCAAAACCACGGCTTTGCGGCAGATGAAGCAACATTACCGGAAAACTTACGTGCGACTCACGTATCACTATTTGACGGTTCTCTACAAGGTATTCACCGCACAGACAAGCCAGCATTTAGTTTCCAAGGTCACCCAGAAGCAAGCCCAGGTCCACACGACGCGGCACCGCTATTTGACCACTTTATCGAACTCATCAAAAAACACAGCGCTTAATTCGGAGTAGTAGATAATGCCAAAACGTACTGACATTCAAAGTATTCTAATTCTTGGTGCTGGTCCGATTGTAATCGGTCAGGCATGTGAGTTTGACTACTCTGGCGCACAAGCGTGTAAAGCTCTTCGTGAAGAAGGCTACCGAGTTATTCTAGTTAACTCTAACCCAGCAACCATCATGACAGACCCTGAAATGGCAGATGCAACTTACATCGAGCCGATTCAATGGGAAGTTGTTCGCAAGATCATTGAGAAAGAACGCCCAGATGCAGTATTGCCAACAATGGGTGGTCAGACGGCGCTTAACTGTGCGCTAGATCTAGAGAAGCACGGCGTTCTTGCTGAATTCGGCGTAGAGATGATTGGCGCTACCGCTGATGCGATTGATAAAGCAGAAGACCGTTCTCGCTTCGATAAAGCAATGAAGTCTATCGGCCTTGAGTGTCCTCGTGCTGATACCGCGAAGACGATGGAAGAAGCTTACAAAGTTTTAGACATGGTTGGCTTCCCTTGTATCATCCGTCCATCGTTCACCATGGGTGGTACGGGTGGCGGTATCGCGTACAACAAAGAAGAGTTTGAAGAAATCTGTCGTCGTGGTCTGGATCTTTCTCCGACTAACGAACTTCTTATCGATGAATCGCTAATCGGTTGGAAAGAGTACGAAATGGAAGTAGTTCGCGACAAAGCGGACAACTGTATCATCGTATGTTCAATCGAAAACTTCGACCCAATGGGCATCCACACCGGTGACTCAATCACGGTTGCTCCAGCGCAAACTCTGACTGACAAAGAATACCAGCTAATGCGTAATGCATCGCTAGCGGTTCTGCGTGAAATCGGTGTTGAGACAGGTGGTTCAAACGTACAGTTTGGTATCAACCCGAAAGATGGCCGTATGGTTATCATCGAGATGAACCCACGTGTATCTCGCTCTTCTGCTCTGGCATCAAAAGCAACAGGTTTCCCAATCGCTAAGATTGCGGCGAAACTGGCTGTTGGCTTTACTCTAGACGAGCTGCAAAACGACATTACAGGTGGTGCAACTCCGGCATCATTCGAGCCTACTATCGACTACGTAGTGACCAAGATTCCTCGTTTTAACTTCGAGAAATTTGCTGGCGCTAACGATCGCCTGACGACTCAGATGAAGTCAGTTGGTGAGGTAATGGCGATTGGTCGTAACCAACAAGAATCTCTTCACAAAGCATTACGTGGCCTAGAAGTTGGCGCGACTGGCTTTGATGAGATGGTTGACCTAGATGCACCTGACGCACTGACTAAGATTCGTCACGAACTAAAAGAAGCTGGCGCAGAGCGTATCTGGTATATCGCAGATGCATTCCGTGCGGGCATGTCAGTGGATGGCGTGTTTAACCTGACGAACATTGATCGCTGGTTCCTAGTTCAAATTGAAGAGCTAGTTAAACTAGAAGAGCAAGTGAAAGCCGGTGGCTTTGCTGGTCTAACAGAAGAAGTTCTACGCCAGATGAAACGTAAAGGTTTCTCTGATGCGCGCCTATCTAAACTGTTAGGTGTGGCTGAAAGCGAAATCCGTCGTCTACGTGACCAGTTTAACATCCACCCTGTCTACAAGCGTGTGGATACGTGTGCGGCTGAGTTCTCTTCTGATACGGCTTACATGTACTCATCTTACGATGAAGAGTGTGAAGCAAACCCAACAGATAAAGACAAGATCATGGTACTGGGCGGTGGTCCAAACCGTATCGGTCAAGGTATCGAATTCGACTACTGTTGTGTACATGCATCACTAGCGCTTCGTGAAGATGGCTACGAAACCATTATGGTGAACTGTAACCCAGAAACAGTATCGACAGACTACGATACATCTGACCGTCTTTACTTCGAACCAGTAACTCTTGAAGATGTGTTGTCTATCGCCCGCGTTGAAAAGCCAAAAGGTGTGATTGTTCAATACGGTGGTCAAACGCCACTTAAACTGGCTCGCGCACTAGAGGCTGCGGGCGTGCCAATCATCGGTACAAGCCCTGATGCGATTGACCGCGCAGAAGACCGTGAGCGTTTCCAGGCTGCAGTTGAGCGTTTAGGTCTTCTACAACCACAAAACGCAACAGTAACGGCGATGGAGCAAGCGGTTGAGAAATCTCGTGAAATCGGCTTCCCACTCGTTGTTCGTCCATCTTACGTTTTGGGTGGTCGTGCGATGGAAATCGTCTACGATGAACAAGACTTGCGTCGTTACTTCAACGAAGCAGTAAGCGTATCGAATGAATCTCCAGTTCTACTAGACCGATTCCTAGATGATGCAACAGAAGTGGATATCGACGCTATCTGTGACGGTGAGCGCGTGGTTATCGGCGGCATCATGGAGCACATTGAGCAAGCGGGCGTTCACTCTGGTGACTCTGCATGTTCGCTTCCTGCTTACACACTAAGCCAAGAAATCCAAGACAAGATGCGTGAGCAAGTTGAGAAGCTGGCGTTCGAACTTGGTGTTCGTGGTCTGATGAACACGCAGTTCGCAGTAAAAGACAACGAAGTTTACCTAATTGAAGTAAACCCTCGTGCTGCGCGTACGGTACCATTCGTATCGAAAGCGACAGGTGCACCACTAGCGAAAATCGCTGCACGTGTAATGGCGGGTCAATCTCTGGAATCACAAGGTTTCACTAAAGAGATTATTCCACCTTACTACTCAGTCAAAGAAGTCGTTCTACCTTTCAATAAGTTCCCTGGCGTTGACCCTCTATTAGGTCCTGAAATGCGCTCAACAGGTGAAGTGATGGGTGTTGGTGCTACGTTTGCAGAAGCTTACGCAAAAGCAGAGCTTGGCTGTGGCAGTGTGTACCCTGAAGGTGGTCGTGCGCTACTTTCTGTTCGTGAAGGTGATAAGCAGCGTGTAGTTGACCTTGCGTCTAAGCTAGTAAAATTGGGTTACCAATTGGATGCGACTCACGGTACTGCTGTAATCCTTGGTGAAGCGGGTATTAACCCTCGCCTGGTAAACAAAGTACATGAAGGTCGTCCACACATTCTTGACCGCATCAAGAACAACGAATACACCTACATTGTGAACACGGCTGCAGGTCGTCAAGCTATTGAAGATTCGAAAGTTCTACGCCGCGGTGCTCTAGCAGAGAAAGTGAACTACACAACAACGCTAAACGCTGCGTTTGCAACGTGTATGTCTCACACTGCTGATGCAAAAGCGTCAGTAACCTCTGTTCAAGAGCTACACGCTAAAGTAAAAGCGAGTCTGGAAGCGTAATAGATAAAAATCAATAAGCCCGGTAAATAGGGCTTATATGACAACCTCATTGCCCGCTCATTTGAGCGGGTTTTTTTTATTTTAGGCCTACCTAATTGAAGCGTGCTAAGAACTTTTGATATCTAAGACTCTGTACAGCGCTAAACTTGTTATGGAAAATGATATGTTATAGAACCACTATTTTTTAATAAAATTGATACAACAAGTGAGAGGGAATTGATTTGGTGGTAATCCAGTGTATTTTCTCTGAAATGCGCCCCTCTTTTTTAAAGAATATTCGGAGGGGAAATGATAACTATGATTACGAATCATAATAGAAAGATATGCAATGAATTCTATTCATTGAATGAAATGGGCTTATTTATTTTAAATTATTATTTTATTTTCAGGTATGGTCTCAGTGTTAAATGTAAAAATATACTCTTGATATGTTAATTATTTCAATGGGTTTTCTGCGTTATTTTAAGTTTTCTTATGTGTGACTAAGTTTTATACCTTCCAAAAAGAAAAGTACTTTTTAATGTACCAAATACTCCGGTTTAAAATGTTGATACCAGTTACTTTTTAAAAATATAAACTTTATCTTGTAACCAAGACTTGTCTTCGTCAATCGAGAAAGAATAACCTTGTCTTATTAAGTGTTCTTTAGTAAGAAACATAAGTGCAGTTGGCGCTACAATTGTTATGATTGAAAAGGAAATTATAACCCTTACGAAAAGTGCTTCTTTTTTGTGTGATAACTTTCTTTTATTTAAAAATACAGTTATTAAAAAAATAAAACAAGATATAAATATCCAGCTTCCAAATAGTCCATAAAGTGCGCCCTGAGAAATGACTATAACTTCATCTTTGTTATATATATATTTTATATAGTTAATTACATCGTTGTAAAAGAAGTAAATGCACGATAAGCCTAATAAAAGAAATAACAATGATATCAAAAGTGTTGATGTTAAATCCAAGTCATCTTCTTGTTTCATAAAAATACCCCATTCTTTATGTAACTTCTACCTATCACATCGTTGATTCTCATTTCTTCTTGTTTTAGTGATTCATTCAATGTTTTCTCTAGTGCTAGTTTGAATTTTTGGGTTATCTCATATTTATTATCAATGTGGTTTAAAATGTTCCCGACAACCAAGCTTACACCTATAGCTAAAAATAATGGGCCAGAAGTTAGAGCAAAAATAGTAGTCGCTCCAGAAATTCCTTTTACAGCAATTGCTGCTATTGCGGATGAAATTCCCAGTTTTATGATGTCACCAGTTATTGTTCCAAACAGACTTAATAGTGTGGCTTTATTGTTTTCTGAAAAGAAATATTCTAGTGCTCTGAAAGAACTAACTAACACTACCGTAATAATTGTGCCACTTTTTATCGATTGAATTGCCTGTTTTGAACCAACAGCAAAGTTTGCGATTATTGGCGTTGGGGCGCGAGAACCTAACACTCTTAGTTTTATTTTTAGTGCAGGAGTTCCTGTAAATACAAAATGTGCTTGGCCTGAATAATAATTGATATGGACGGGGTTTACAGCACCGGTTAGGTTATTAGCTAATCTCGATAAAAATACAAGGTCATCTGCTGTTGCATAGTAATTGGCAGTATTATCAAATTTATCTTTTAGAATTGTCCATTTTGATACTATATCTTTCCTCTTGATGTTCATGCTAATTAAAGAGTCGAGTGTATTAACTGATAATATATGTATTTCTTTGGCGTTGCTCGTTTTGTCTTGTTGTATTGCAGGATACATGTTTTTCTCCATGAATTCGTAATGATATTAGACCTGACTAGAATTTCATAGGCAATGAAAATACTATTTTTATGTATAATCTTGAGGCAAGCCTCCTTTTTTTATGAAAATATAAATGAAATTTTTGCAAAGGTGAAAATATGGAATAGGTTCATATCTCGACTTTCCTTTTTAGTTTGAGGTGTTAAGTGCTACCGTTTAGCTCTTTTCGTATTTTTGAACAAGGAAGTGTAAGTGGAGCTTACTTTAGAAGTATTAACCGCGTTGTTTTTGGTTGCATCTGTGGCTGGTTTTATCGATGCAATGGCTGGTGGTGGAGGGCTCCTCACGCTTCCTGCGCTTTTGGCTGCGGGATTGAGCCCTACTCAAGCTCTAGCAACCAACAAGTTACAAAGTTCGTTTGGCAGCTTCTCGGCTAGCTGGTATTTCGTGCGTAACGGTATTGTCAGCCTAAAGGAAATGCGTTTCGCGATACTCTGTACTTTTATTGGCGCTGCAATCGGTGCCGAGGCTGTTCAGTTTATTGATGCTAGCGTACTCACCAGTTTGATTCCTGTTCTTCTAATTGCGATTTCTCTTTATTTTTTACTCGCACCAAGCACTCGAAAGATCGATGGAGAACCAAAACTTGCCGAAGCGATGTTTGCATTATGTATTGGTGGTGGAGTTGGTTTCTACGATGGTTTCTTTGGCCCCGGTACGGGCTCGATTTTTACTGTGTGCTTTGTTGCTCTTGGCCACTTTTCCCTCGTGGATGCAACAGCACGAACTAAGATTTTGAATTTCACTTCGAACATCGCTGCATTGTCGTTTTTCGTTCTAGCAGGGTTACCTGTATGGGAAATTGGTTTGACGATGGCGATCGGTGGCTTTATTGGCGCTCAACTTGGCGCAAAAGTGGTGGTTACCAAAGGTCAAAAGTGGATTCGACCTCTAGTGATTACCATGTCTATGCTGATGGCAACAAAACTTCTTTGGCAACAACATCAGCAATGGCTTCTAACACTGTTTTAATTCGCTGATTGCGGTATGTGTTGTGGCGAAGACAGATGTGTATTGGGCGAATTAGAGGCTCTAGTTCTTCGAATTCAAAACAAAAATTTGATGCGATGTTGAGTGTTTTGATGATGGATTTAGGTATCAGTGCTGGTGCCATACCTTTTAAAGCTAATTGCGCTGCCGCAGTGTAGGAGTCCATCTCCATCAAAGGTTGGATTTCGTACTTGGACAAAATGGCTTGCTGATATGTATTGGCTGGGTTATTCAAATCGTTAGTTAAAATCGCTTTTGGTAATTGAGTTAGCGGGTGCTTACTTATTATAGAGAAAGGCTCATCGGCGAGATGAACGCTCATCAAACCGTGATGTGAAGGTAAGTAACCAGCGCAGAATCCCAGGGTCGCTCGCCCTGATTTTACGTTTTCAACGATTCTCGGAGTGTGATTGGTGGAGATTCTGAGATAAGGATCGCGTGCCAGTTGCTCTTCCATAATCATACTCAGATAACCTGCGACGAGAGTTTCTGAGCAATCCATTTTTATTAATGACGTATCTTCGAGCTCTTGCTGATCGTAAATCTGTCCTCGTAACTCATTGAATGTGGGCTCTATCGTATTGATAAGGGCCAGAGCATCCGAGGTTAGTTTAATGTGTCTGCCGTTTGGCTCGATCAGTTTCTTTCCTAACTTTTTTTCTAAATTGGCGATACGTTTACTCACCGCAGATTGGCTGATGTACAGCTGACTACCAGTGCGGCTCATGGTTTTTTCTTTACTTAGTACAAGTAACGTTTCAATGCCTTCTAATAACATAGCAATTAATGAAAATTAGGAATGAGACGGATAATTTAACGAATTGCTGAGGGATAAGCGAATCGTGTTAATTAAAATGCGAAGAGCCGAGATAAAGTCGGCTCTTTAGATTGAAAGCTGTACTTGAATTGCTTAGCGGTTGATGGCGAAAGTAGGTAAAGATAGATGCCAACGAATCGCACCAAGGCGAATCACTAGTGTTGAGATAACACCTGCGAGCAGGGCCGTGGAATGATCGTAACCCATACTCACAGCCATCGTGTGGAAGATGCCACCAATGATACAGGCTGTGGCGTAGACTTCGCTTCTTAGCACCATTGGTACCTCTCGGGCTAAGACATCTCGGATTATGCCGCCACCGCAACCGGTGATTACACCCATGATCACGGCAACCATGCCGGAGGCGTTGTAGGCGAGCGCTTTTTCTACCCCAATTCCCACAAATACGGCCAGACCGATGGCGTCACACACGGGTAAAACCCACCAAGCTAACCGTTTTGGTCTGCGAACCAAGATCATAGTTAACAAACAGGTGATGAAGATAACCCAAAGATAAGTGGTATCGGTAATCCAAAAGACGGGGGTCGCACCAAGTGCCATATCACGAATAGTGCCACCGCCAATGGCAGTCACGCTGCCTAGGACGATAACACCGAAGGGATCCATTTTTAATCGGCCAGCGAGTAAAACACCAGACACAGCGAAGATTGCTGTACCGAATAAATCGATCATATAAAGCAGCATGGAATCCATGTTACTTGGTACCTATAAAAAGTGTGAGAACAAAAATGGGCGGAAATTGTACGGCATTTCCAACGAAAACGTTAGCGTTTTCGTCTAACGCTTTCAAAGTGTTCACACACTTCAATGATCGCATTGAGTGTGCGTGGTGTTGGGCGATTTATCCAATCAGAATTGAGTGACCAAACATGATTGTTGCGCAGAGCTGGCAGTTCATTTTTCCATTGAGCCCACATTCCATCATCATTCATAGCATGACGAGAGGTGAAGAGTACTTCAGGTTGACGTGTTATCACTTGCTCGATACTGACTTGAGGATAGGGTGCTGCTGTATTGGCAAATACATTTTCTCCACCACAGAAGTTAAATACTTCGCTCGGCCAGTTTTTACCTGCCACAGTAATGATCGGCTTTTCGCTGAGTTGATAAAAATAGCGGACTTTCTCTGTGGTGTTGTATTTCGCTTTGAGAGCAGTTAGCTCCTCTCTAAAGTCCCGCGCTGCTTTTTGACCCTTTGATGGATCATCGCTGTATTGACTCAGCTGCTCAATATTATTTGCGATGTCTTCTAAAGTACCCGTGGTTGAGTAGTAGATAGGTACGCCAAATTGTTTTAACTTTTCGAGCTCTTTGGCGGGGTTACCCGCAGACCAAGCAATGACGAGATCGGGCTGAAGGGCAATGATGCGTTCCAACTTTATGCCTTGGTAATTGGATACTTTCTCCAGTTCACCAGCTTCCTTCGGATAATCACTCATCTCACTCACAGCGATCAGTTTGTCACCTAAGCCAGCAGCATAAGCAATCTCTGTGGCGTGAGGCGCTAAACTGATCACTCGTTCAACGGGTTCGTTCGCCATCGTAAGAGAGGAGAAGAAAAGGGAGAGGGATAGGCAAATTTTGTTCATCATAATCCTTGATAAATCAGTACTAGAATAAAGCTTTGAATCACAATCCAAGCAAAGATGCGCCAAACCAGTAAAATTTGGATTTGTGCAAGATGAATAGCAGAAGGCACAATGCGTCCACCAATCTTGGTGCGTTCTGCTCTGACGCCTTGGTATAGAGCTGGGCCTCCTAACGAAAGCTGGAACTTATTGCCGATAGTACACAGCACCCAAGCTGGCCCTGGCAATGGCCAAGATTTCGCTTGTTGTTTGAGTCCATTAAGCACTGCGGACATATTGTGACCAGTAAGCAACAGTAGGGCAAATAATCTCAATGGAATGAGCTCTAAAACGGCAACGATTTGAATGGCTGGTTTCCCAAATGGCGCATACTGACGACGGCTAGGAGACCAAGCTCGTGCTAGCTCCATGGTTAAGCGGTACATGAGCGCACCAATCCCACCTGCGATGGCATACCAAAACAGTACACACACTACATTGCGACCAAAGCCCATAATGATGGTTTCAGCTCCGGCTTTACCTATACCGACAAGCGACAACGTTTCGGTATCACGATTCACAAAAGGCTTGAGTAGATCGCGACAGCGCGTTTTATCCTCACGCGACAAGGCGAGGGCAAGTTGTTTGGTGAGGGTTTCGCAACTTCGCCAATCTAACGCTAATAGTAACAAGGCAAGTTCGTACAGAGGCTCTTGCCAAACTAAAGGCTTTAGAGCGATTAAGAGCACCAAACATGGCAATGTCATCAAAATAAGAGCGAGGCTTCCTGAGAGAATGCTTTGTGAATAGCTATGGTGGTTATTTACTTTCTCTGCTAATTGTTCGGCTACCTTGCGCCATAAAGTTGCAGGGTGAGCGGAATGAGGAATAGGGAGGATCAGGTGAAACAGTAATGCGCCCCACATCACGAGGAGCGCACCGTTAGCATAGAATTGCTGAAAAATTTCTTCCATGAATGACTTGGATTACTTAACCAGTTCCAGCATCTTGAAGACCATTTCTGAAGAGCTTTTTGCTGCTAGAGGCAGGAATTCTTCAAAGCTCATTGGTGATTCTTTATCAGCAACGTCAGAAATAGCACGAACAACAACAAATGGTGTGTTGAACTGGTGGCAAGTCTGAGCAATAGCTGATGCTTCCATTTCAACCGCAATAACGGATGGGAAGTTTTCACGAATGAACGCTTGGCGCTCAGCCGTGCAAACAAACGCATCGCCCGTACAGATCAAACCGCGAACGGCATGTGTATTTGCCATTTGCTCTAGTGCTTTTTCCGCTAGGTCCATCAGTTTTTCATCCGCTTTGAATGCTGCTGGTTGACCAGCCATTTGACCAATTTCATAGCCAAAAGCGGTCACGTCTGCGTCGTGGTGGCGCACTTCTGTAGAAATCACTACGTCACCTAGATTTAGGCTTGAATCGAAACCACCAGCAGAACCTGTGTTGATAACCACATCTGGTTGGTATTCATCAAGAAGAATTGTTGTACCAACTGCCGCAGCAACTTTACCGATACCAGATTGTAGTAGCACTACATCTACATCGTTAATTTGACCAGAGAAAAACGTACAACCTGCTTTGTTTACGGTTTGGCAGTTTGTCATAGCTTCTTTCAGGATGGTCACTTCTTGTTCCATCGCCCCGATGATACCAACTTTCATAGCACTCTCTTTAGGTAAAATATTTAATCGGCGAGAGTATAGCACTCCCTGTCAGCAGTTTTCTATTTGATGAGTTCTGCTTTAGAAAGTTCGGTTCGTAATTGCTCGGCCCGTTTTCGATTGACGCTAAAGTCGGAATACCCTACGCGTGATTCTGAACGCACGATCAGAGTATTCCCGTCGATCTTTAATTCGAGATCATCCACGAAGCGCATGATTTTAGATGTGCATTCAATGCGCAGATAATTGCCATCTTTCTCAGCTGTTTTAGCCCCCGATAGTTGCAATGCTGCTTGCTCAATTGCATCCAATGTGGCGGATTCGGTGAGAGTAAAAGGTTCGAGGTGGTGTTCTTCTCGTTGGTCTTGTGTTGAAACGCAGTTAGGTTTGTTTCCACATGGGGTTTGAGTTCTATCTGGCATCGAAGTGACTCCTTGGCTGCATGCGGTTAAGCCGAGAAAAGTGATGAGCATCAGAGCGGCTTTTTTCATGAGTTCTATTCCTTAACAGAGGAATTTAATTATATGTAATAAAAGAAAAAAGGATCCAATCTTTGGATCCTTTTTGAGTGTTGGGACGACGCTATACGTTTAAGTAATCAAGAATGCCTTCTGCTGCTTTTCGTCCTTCATCAATGGCGGTTACCACTAAATCAGAACCGCGAACTGCGTCTCCCCCAGCAAAGATCTTTTCATTGCTGGTTTGATATTGAAACTCTTGGTTGTTGGGTGCTTTGATTCGTCCCCATTGATCAAGTTCAACATTGAACGGAGTAAGCCAGTTCATTTGATGAGGTTGGAAACCAAATGCCATGATGACAGCATCGGCAGGCAGTACGTGTTCACTTCCTTCTACAGGTTCTGGGCGACGGCGACCTGCGTCATCAGGCTCGCCTAAAGCAGTTTTGACCACTTTCACGCCTGAAACTTTGCCATACGCATCAACCTCAATACCTAAAGGCTGAAGGTTAAACATGAACTTCACGCCCTCTTCTTTGGCATTTTTCACTTCTCGACGGGAGCCTGGCATGTTTTCTTCATCACGACGGTAGGCACAAATCACGTTAGATGCGCCTTGACGGATCGAAGTTCGCACGCAGTCCATCGCGGTATCACCACCACCAAGCACTACTACTTTTTTGCCAGCCATATCGATAAACGGTTGGTTATGTTCTAGCTCCATAACCTTATAGGTATTGGAAATCAAAAATGGTAGGGCGTCATAAACGCCCGGCGCGTCTTCATTTTCCAAACCCGCGCGCATGTATTTGTATGTGCCCACACCTAAGAAAACCGCATCGTATTCATCAAGCAGTTCTTGCATCTGCACATCTTGGCCGACTTCCACATTCATGCGGAACTCAACGCCCATTTCGGTAAATACCCGACGACGATTTTCCATGACCCCTTTTTCCAATTTGAAAGAAGGAATACCAAAGGTTAGTAGGCCACCAATCTCTGGGTAACGGTCAAACACCACAGGTTTTACACCGTTGCGAACTAAGATGTCTGCTGCTGCCAGACCAGCAGGGCCAGCGCCGATGATTGCCACCTTTTTATCCGTCCACTCCACTTTGGACATGTCAGGCTTCCAGCCCATTTCAAAGGCTTTGTCGGTGATGTACTTTTCAATGTTACCTATCGTGACTGCACCAAAATCATCATTTAGTGTGCACGACCCCTCACACAAACGGTCTTGCGGACACACTCGGCCACACACTTCAGGCAAGCTGTTGGTTTGGTGTGAAAGTTCCACGGCTTCTAAAATTCGACCTTCATTCGCCAGTTTTAGCCACTGAGGAATGTAGTTATGGACAGGGCACTTCCATTCACAATATGGGTTACCGCAATCCAAACAGCGATCGGCTTGCGCCGTTGCTTGTTGTTTCGTGAACGGCTCGTAGATTTCAACAAACTCAATCTTACGAATCTTAATTGGTTTTTTCGCCGGATCTACGCGTTGAACATCGATAAATTGGTAAACGTTCTGACTCATGATTCAAACATCCTCCATGATTTATTGGGCTTGAACGCGCAGTTCAGCAGCGCTGCGGCTTTGGTGACCAAGTAGCGTGTTTAAGTCAGCCGCTTGAGGTTTCACCAAGTAGAACTTCGGAATCCATTCGTCAAAGTTCGCCAAAATATGTTCTGCATGGCTAGAGCCAGTCTCTTCGAGATGCTCCGCAATTAGGCCGCGCAAGTGCTCTTGGTGGATGTATAGATCCGACAGTGAAATGGCTTCCACCGATTCGTTGTTTACACGACCTTGGAAGTCTTGATTTTCATCCAACACGTAAGCAAAACCGCCCGTCATACCAGCGCCGAAGTTCACACCTGTGGCGCCAAGAATAGCCACAATGCCGCCAGTCATGTATTCACAAGCGTTATCACCCGCGCCTTCTATGACGGCGATGGTGCCAGAGTTACGAACACCAAAACGCTCTCCTGCTTTACCCGCAGCAAACAGTTTTCCTCCTGTCGCGCCGTACAAACATGTGTTACCGATAATGGTGGCTTCGTTACATTTAAATGCAGTGCCTAGGTGAGGTTTAATCGCGATCTTACCGCCTGCCATACCTTTGCCTACGTAGTCGTTCGCGTCACCAGTGAGGTAAAGCTCTACGCCGCCCGCATTCCAAACGCCAAACGACTGGCCAGCCGTACCATCTAGATAGATTTTGATTGGCGAAGCTGCCAAACCTTGGTTGCCATAGCGTTTTGCTATCTCACCAGATAAACGCGCGCCAACAGAACGGTCGGTGTTGATGACGTTGTAGAAGAAACTTGCTGATTGGCTGTTTTCGACAGCATTCAAGGCATCATCAACGATTTTTTGGTTGAGTTCGGCTTTATCAAACGGTTTGTTTGGCTCCGTCCAAAATAGTGGATGACCTTCGGCTGAAATAGGAGCTTCTAAGATGTTTGATAGATCCAACTTGGTTTGCTTCGCTGTGAATCCCTCGACGGCTTCAAGTAAATCAGTACGACCAATTAAGTCTGTCAGTTTCTCTACGCCAAGTTCTGCGAGTAACTCACGTACTTCATCGGCAAGGCCAGTAAAATAGTTCATTACCATTTCTGGTAAGCCTTTAAAGTACTCTTTACGAAGGGTTTCATCTTGAGTTGCCACACCCGTTGCACAGCTGTTCAAGTGGCAAATACGTAAGAATTTACAACCCATAGCAACCATTGGTGCGGTACCAAATCCGAAGCTTTCCGCACCAAGAATTGCGGCCTTAACAACATCTAGCCCTGTTTTTAACCCGCCATCTACTTGAAGACGAATCTTATGGCGAAGGCCATTTGCAACCAGTGCTTGTTGGGTTTCTGCGAGGCCAAGTTCCCAAGGACTACCTGCGTATTTCACCGAAGTCAGTGGACTTGCGGCCGTACCGCCATCGTAACCTGAGATAGTGATGAGGTCGGCGTAAGCTTTTGCGACCCCTGTGGCTATGGTGCCAACACCAGGCTCGGAGACGAGTTTCACCGAAACCAGGGCATTCGGGTTGACTTGTTTTAGGTCGAAGATCAGCTGGGCTAAATCCTCGATCGAATAAATATCATGATGTGGAGGAGGGGAGATTAACGTCACCCCTTGCACCGAGTAACGCAGCTTGGCGATTTCTGCCGTGACTTTGTGCCCTGGTAGCTGACCACCTTCACCAGGTTTAGCTCCTTGCGCAACCTTGATTTGCAGTACGTCTGCATTGGTTAGGTAATGAGGCGTAACCCCAAAACGGCCTGATGCGATCTGCTTGATTCGCGAGTTACGCTCGGTGCCAAAACGACGAGGATCTTCACCACCTTCGCCAGAGTTAGAGTAACCACCAAGACGGTTCATCGCCGTTGCAAGTGCTTCGTGTGCTTCTGGGCTCAACGCTCCGATAGACATGGCGGCAGAATCAAAACGTTTGAACAATTCTGTTTTAGGTTCGATTCGTTCAAGTGGCAATGGCGAGTCAGATTTTTTCAGTGCCATTAGGTCACGCAACATCGCGACAGGGCGCTCGTTTACTTGTTTGGCAAAACTTTGATAATCGTTACTTTCACCAGATTTCACCGCTTTTTGCAGTGTACCAACCACATCAGGGTTGTAGGCATGGTACTCACCGCCATGTACGTATTTGAGTAATCCGCCATGTTCAATCGATTTACGTTTTGCCCACGCCTTGCGGGACAAGTTGGTTAAATCTTGTTGGAAATCATCAAAGTTTGCGCCTTCGATGCGAGTGGTTACGCCTTTAAAGCACAAGTCAACCACTTCTCGGCTCAACCCAACAGCTTCGAACAGTTGTGAGCAACGGTAAGAGGCGATGGTCGAAATACCCATCTTCGACATGATTTTGTACAAGCCTTTGTTGATGCCATACTGATAGTTCTGCATAACATCACGGTAGTCTTTATCTAGGGCACCATCGTCAATCAATTTGCCTAACGCTTCATAAGCTAGATACGGATAAACCGCCGTAGCGCCAAAGCCTAGCAATACGGCAAATTGATGAGGGTCACGTGCGGTTGCGGTTTCCGCGACGATGTTGGCATCACAGCGAAGGTTGGCTGTAACTAAGCGAGTTTGCACGGCGCCGACAGCCATGGCGGCTGGAATTGGCAATTTGCCTTTGACTAACGCGCGGTCGGAAAGAACCACTAAAACGGTACCTTCTCGCACCACTTGTTCAGCTTGATCACATAAGTCATCGATCGCTTGCTTGAGATCTTTCTCTTGTGGATCGTAGTTTATGTCGAGAATGGTATTGCGGTAGTGATCGTCATCCAGCTCAAGCAACTGCTGCATGTCAGAGTAAAGTAGCACTGGAGAATCAAATGTCACTCGATGCGCGTGGCCGTCGGTTTCACAGAAGACGTTCATCTCCTGACCTATACTGGTGGCTAACGACATAACATGCTTTTCACGTAGTGGATCGATAGGCGGGTTGGTGACCTGAGCAAACTTCTGGCGGAAGTAATCGGTAACCAAACGCTCTTTCGAAGACAGTACTGCCATTGGCGTGTCATCGCCCATAGAGCCTACGGCTTCTTGACCCATATCGCCAAGTACACGCAGCACCTGATCCACTTCTTCATTGGTCATAGCGAATTGCTTTTGATAGGTCTTAAGCAAATCTTCATCGAAGCTTCGTTCACCCACTTGATCTTCAGGTAACTGAGAGAATGGCGTTAGTTTGCGAACGTTGTTTTCCATCCATTCGCGGTATGGGTGACGAGATTTGAGATCGTTATCGATCTCGCTTGATTGCCACAGTTTACCTTTACGAGTATCGACAACTAACAACTCACCAGGGCCAACACGACCTTTTTTCGCAACTTCGTCTGGTGCGTAATCCCAAATACCGATTTCAGAAGCCAGCGTGATCAACTTGTCTTTTGTGATCACGTAGCGAGCTGGGCGCAGACCGTTTCGGTCGAGGTTACATGCTGCGTAGCGGCCATCGGAAAGTACGATCCCTGCAGGGCCATCCCAAGGCTCCATGTGTTTGGAGTTGAAATCATAGAAGGCTCGTAGATCGGGATCCATATCTGGGTGATTTTGCCATGCTGGTGGAACAAGCATTCGCATGGCTCGGAAGATATCCATGCCGCCGGCCAAGAACAGATCCAACATGTTATCCAGACTTGAAGAATCCGAACCAGTCTCATTTACAAACGGAGCTGCGGTTTGTAAATCGGGCAGCAATGGGGAAGAGAACTTATAAGCACGCGCTCGGGCCCATTGGCGGTTGCCTTCTATGGTATTGATCTCACCGTTGTGAGCAAGATAACGGAACGGCTGCGCCAGTGGCCAGCGAGGTTGAGTGTTGGTTGAAAAACGCTGGTGGAACAGGCAGATAGCGGATTCCATGCGTAGATCAGCAAGATCAAGGTAGAAGCGAGGCAAATCTGCAGGCATGCACAAACCTTTGTACACCAGCACTTGCGTCGATAAGCTGCAGATGTAGAAATCAGGATCCTCGGTGATCTGTTTTTCCATACGGCGACGGGCAATATAGAGACGACGTTCAATGTCGCGTTCACGCCAGCCCGCTGGAGCTGAGATAAAGACTTGCTGAATATTGGGCAGTGAGTTGGCCGCAATCGGGCCGAGTACTGCAGAATTTGTTGGAACTTCGCGCCAACCCGCAACCGTTAAGGTCTCTTGAGCGAGTTCTTTATTGACGATGTCTTTAGATAATTGAGCTTTAACCGGATCTTGGCTGAAGAAAAGCATCCCTACGGCATATTGTTTGCCTAGGTTGAAACCATTCTCTTCGGCGATAAGGCGTAAATAGGAATCGGGCTTTTGTAAAAGAAGACCACAACCATCACCTGTTTTACCATCGGCGGCAATACCACCACGGTGGGTCATTCGGTCAAGTGCAGAAATTGCTGTACGAACCAGCTTATGGCTTTGCTCGCCTTCCATATGTGCGATCAAGCCAAATCCACAGTTGTCTTTCTCAAGACTTGGATCATAAAGAGCCATTGCAATTCTCCCTTTGCTTATCTGTCATCCCGACAGATACATCAACACTGCTTACGTTGATAGTGATGACTAACTATGCGTCACTTTTATATTTTTGTGTGTATTTATTCAGTTAATTTAGAAAAATATTTAACAAGATTTGTGTGTTTTATTTTCATCAACTTCACAAGCTATAGCTTATTGTAAAAAAGGTCAAGTTATTAGTGGATAATCACGTGAATATGCGATTTACCGTTTAATTACCTAAAATAGTATAATAATTTCAATGAGATAGAAAATTGATTGTTACAAAAAAGTAACATTTGATGCTGGGAGGAATAAAAAAGACCAGCATAAAATGCTGGTCAAAAGATAAAGATTGGAAGGAATTGTTTTCTTTCTTGGTCTTTAGCCATCGATATCGCTGATGGCTAAGTGATGACTTTGAAAGAAGGAAGCGTGAATGCCCCCTTTATGCTGAAAGCATTAGCGAATTTGCTTTTGCTTCAAGGTTAGTGCCACCCATCAGGTATTCATCAATAGCACGAGCACATTCGCGACCTTCGTTGATACAACGAACCACCAAAGATTGGCCAGTACGCATATCACCTGCGGCGAATACGCCTTCTTGATTCGTCGCGAAACCTTGCGTTGCAACGTTGCCGCGATCATCGAGTGCGATATCCAGTTGAGCAAGCACGCCAGTTGGTTCTGGGTGCAGGAAGCCCATCGCTAGGAAAGCCATGTCACATGGGATCACGCGCTCGCTGCCTTCTACTTCTTTAAAGTTTGGGCGCTCGCCTGGTTTCGCATCTTCCCAAACGATGTCTGCAAGACGAAGACCTGTAACTTCACCTTTGTCGTTACCGATGAACTCTTTGGTCAAGATGTTCCAGTGACGATCGACACCTTCTTCATGAGAAGTCGAAGTGCGTAGGATCATTGGGTATTGAGGCCAAGGCATATTGGCTGGGCGCTTCTCTGGTGGAATCGGCATGATTTCAACTTGAGTTATGCTTGCTGCGCCGTGACGGTTTGATGTACCCACACAGTCTGAACCGGTATCACCACCACCGATTACGACAACATGTTTTTCTGCTGCGTGAATTTCTTCACCTTTTAGATCCATGTTGTTTGCTCGGCGATTGTTTTGTCCGAGGAACTGCATTGCAAAGTACACGCCTTTTAGATCGCGTCCCGGAACAGAAAGATCGCGAGGAACGGTTGAGCCACCAGTCAGCAGTACCACATCGTACTCTTGACGCAGTTGTTGCGCGTTTACATCGACACCAACGTGTTGATTTACTCTAAACTCAACGCCAGCTTCTGCCATTAGATTGATCTTACGATCAATGACTTCCATGCTCAGTTTGAAATCTGGAATACCGAAACGCAGCAGACCACCCACTTTCTCGTCACGCTCGAATACGGTCACGGTATGGCCTGCGCTGTTTAGCTGCTCGGCAGCCGCAAGACCCGCAGGGCCAGAACCAATAATAGCGACTGTTTTACCAGTGCGAGAACGCGGAGTTTTTGGTTTGGCGTATCCTTCACGATACGCCGTTTCCACGATGGTTTTCTCAATATTACAAATAGTGATTGGGTCTTGGTTAATGCCAAGCACACATGCACTTTCACAAGGAGCGGGACAAACTCGACCAGTAAACTCCGGGAAGTTGTTGGTTGAACTTAGAATGTTCCATGCTTCTTCCCAGCTATCACGATAAACCGCATCGTTAAATTCTGGGATGATGTTGCCGATAGGGCAGCCGTTATGACAAAACGGCACACCACAATCCATACAACGAGAAGCCTGAGTATTGATTTTGCTACCAAACTCCTCGTTCAGAACGAACTCTTTGTTGTTCTTGATACGTTCAGCTGGGTCGATCTTCTGTGGTAGTTCACGACCATGCTCTAAAAATCCAGTAGGCTTACCCATTACACTGCCTCCGCTTGAGTTTCATTTCCTTGAGACTGAGCCTCCTCAGCTTTACGCTTTTGAAGAACCGCTTTGTAATCGCGCGGCATCACCTTAACCATAGAGTTTAGGCTTGCTTCAAAATTGTCTAGGAAAGACTGAGCGACTTCACTTCCTGTGAATTGGACATGCTTAGTCAGCATGTCGAGTAACAGATCTCTGTCTTCTTGCTCGATTGGGTCTAGGTCAACCAGCTCTGGGTTCAGTTTCGACTCAAAGTCGCCTGATTTATCCCATACGTAGGCCACGCCGCCACTCATACCTGCAGCAAAGTTACGACCTGTTGAACCCAGGATGATGGCTGCACCGCCCGTCATGTATTCACAACCGTGGTCACCGACACCTTCTACAACCACTTTCGCGCCTGAGTTACGAACACAGAAACGTTCACCTGCCATACCGCGAATGAAAGACTCACCCGAAGTTGCACCGTAGAAACATACGTTACCAACTACGATGTTGTCTTCTGCGACAATGCTCGATTTCGCGTCTGGGTAGAGCACCAAAGTACCGCCAGATAAGCCTTTACCCCAGTAGTCGTTTGCATCACCTTCCACTTCGAACTTCACGCCCTTAGCGAGGAACGCGCCGAAAGATTGACCTGCAGAACCTTTGAATTTGACATTCATTGGTTGAGGTAGACCTTGGTCTTTGTACACTTTCGAAATTTCATTAGACAGCATGGTTCCGACAGAGCGGTCTGTGTTAACGATAGGGAAGTCAGCACTTACTGCTTCACCTTTTTCTAGAGCTGGAATTGCGGCTTGAATCAGCTTACGGTCTAGTACTGCTTCAAGGTTGTGGTTCTGCTGCGCTTGGTTAAATACGCCATCAGCTTCGCGAGGCTGTTCAACATGAAGTACAGGAGATAGATCTAGGTTCTTGTATTTCCAATGAGAAACGTCTTGGCGAACTTTCAGTTTTTGACCTTGCCCTACCATCTCATCGATAGTGCGGAAGCCAAGTTCAGCCATGATTTCTCGTAGACCTTGGGCCATGTATTGGAAGAAGGTTACGACGTCTTCTACGCGACCATCAAAGCGCTCGCGAAGTGTTTTGTTCTGAGTCGCGATACCAACAGGACAGGTGTTCTTATGACACTTACGCATCATGATACAGCCTTCAACCACCAATGCTGCGGTTGCTACGCCCCATTCTTCTGCACCTAGTAGTGTTGCGACTGCAAGGTCACGAGGTGTCTTCATCTGACCATCTGCTTGAACAACGATACGGTTACGTAGGCCGTTCTTCAGTAGCGTTTGGTGGGTTTCTGCCAAGCCCAGTTCCCAAGGAAGACCAGTATGACGGATTGAAGACATTGGTGACGCACCCGTACCGCCATCGAAACCTGCGATAAGCACAACGTCCGCTTTCGCTTTCGCAACACCAGAAGCGATCGTACCTACGCCCGCTTCCGATACCAGTTTCACGTTAACGCGGCCCGCACGGTTAGCGTTCTTCAAGTCGTAGATCAGCTGAGCCAAATCTTCGATTGAGTAGATATCGTGGTGTGGCGGTGGTGAGATCAGACCGACGCCTGGAGTCGAGTGACGAGTGGCACCGATCCAGTCATCCACTTTGTCTCCTGGTAGCTGACCACCTTCACCCGGTTTCGCACCTTGAGCCATCTTGATTTGAAGTTCTTCAGCGTTAGTCAGGTAGTAAGACGTCACACCGAAACGACCAGAAGCCACCTGTTTGATTGCAGAGCGTTCCCAATCACCATTTTCTTTGCGCTCGAAACGCATTGGGTCTTCACCACCTTCACCAGAGTTCGATTTCGCGCCAAGACGGTTCATCGCAACTGCCAGTGTTGAGTGCGCTTCATAAGAGATCGAACCAAACGACATTGCGCCTGTTGCAAAGCGTTTTACGATGCTTTCGATTGGTTCTACTTCGTCGATAGAGATAGAGCCCGCTGGGTTCTTGATGAACTCCAGTTGGCTACGTAGCGTTACCGCGTTGTCGCCTTGTTTATCGACGGCACTCGCATACTGCTTGAACTGCTCGTAATCTTTGTTGCGAGTTGATTGCTGGAGTAGAGAGATAGTTTCTGGGTTGAATAGGTGTTTCTCACCACGTTGTTTCCACTGGTAAACACCGCCCACATCCAGCATTTGAATTGGGATTTCGCGTTGTGGGTAACCGATGCGGTGGCGAATCAGCACTTCTTTCGCGATGTCATCCAGAGTCAAACCTTGGATACGAGAAACGGTACCTGTGAAGTACTTATCTACCACTGACTTGTGGATGCCTAACGCTTCGAAGATTTGCGCACCATGGTACGACTGCAGGGTTGAGATACCCATCTTCGAGAAGATCTTCAGAAGACCGCCATTGATCGCTTTACGGTAGTTGTTGAACAGATCGCGAGGGTTCGCTTCTGGATCCAACTTCTTAGTACGTTGAAGTTCAATGATGGTTTCAATCACTAGGTACGGGTTAACCGCATTCGCACCGTAACCAAGTAGCGTTGCAAAGTGGTGCGTTTCACGCGCGTCACCGGTTTCAACCACGATGTCACACTTCGCTCGTAGACCTTTACGGATCAAATGGTGATGTACTGCACCAACTGCCAGCATTGCTGGGATCGCCGCGTGGTTTGAGTTCACTGCACGGTCAGTTAGAAGGATGATTGAGTAACCATCGATAACCGCATCTTCGGCGTATTGGCAGATACGTTTTAGTGCGCGCTCAAGCTTGCCTTGGTCTTCACTGGCTTGGAATACGATATCCAGAGTTTTGGCTTGCAGGTGCTCATTGTCGATTGCACGCAGTTTCTCAAGCTCAGAGTTAGCCAGAACTGGCGATTCCAATTCCACTTTCTGACAGTGAAGTGGCGTTTCTGTCAGAAGGTTTTGGTCTTTACCCAAGTAAGTATTCAACGACATTACCATACGCTCACGGATCGGGTCGATCGGTGGGTTGGTTACCTGCGCAAACAACTGCTTGAAGTAGTTTGAAAGATGTTGCGACTGGTGTGACAGCACGGCCAGCGGCCAGTCAGCACCCATTGCAGATAGCGGTTCTTTACCTTCATTTGCCATTGGAACGATGATTTCGTTCACTTCTTCAGTACTTACGCCAAACGCTTGTTGACGGTGTAGAAGATGTTCTGGCTTAGGTTGGCTGAACTGGTTGCTCGCATCAGGCAGCTTCTTCAAGCTCAGTAGGTTTTCTTCTACCCACTTCTCGTAAGGTTGTGCCGTTGCGATGGTGTCTTTCACTTCTTCATCAGAAATGATGCGACCTTGCTCTAGATCCGCAACGAAGATACGACCTGGTTGCAGACGACCACGGAACTCTACGTTCTCTGGTGCAATATCCACTACGCCAGATTCTGATGCCATGACTAGGAAGTTATCTTTGGTCACTGTGTAGCGAGAAGGGCGTAGACCGTTGCGGTCGAGCGTTGCACCTACTTGAACACCATCGGTAAAACAGACAGATGCCGGGCCATCCCACGGTTCCATAATGTTTGCGTGGTACTGGTAAAACGCGCGACGCTTAGGATCCATGTTTTTATTTTCTTGCCATGCTTCAGGGATCATCATCATTAAGGCATGTGGCAGGCTACGACCAGAAAGAACTAGGAGCTCAAGTGCCATATCAAAGTTTGATGAATCTGAGCTGCCTTCCTGACAGATAGGAAGAAGCATGTCGATTTCAGCCTGAGTAAACAGGTCTGATTCTAGGATTGCTTCACGGGCTTTCATCCAGTTCAAGTTACCGCGAACTGTGTTGATTTCACCGTTGTGAGCGATGTAACGGAAAGGCTGTGCAAGACGCCATTTCGGGAAGGTATTGGTAGAGAAACGAGAGTGTACCAGTGCCAGAGCGGTCACCATGGTCGGGTTTTGCAGATCAAGGAAGTACTGAGGCACTTGCTCTGTCGTTAACTGACCTTTGTACACCAATGTCTTGTAAGACATTGAGTTAATGTAGAAGTCGTCACCAATGTTCGAAACGCTTTCTAGGCAAACGCGTACGGTGTAATTACGAAGTACGTAAAGTTTGCGTTCTAGCTCTTCAGGTGTGATGCCAGGGCCGCCGGAGATAAACACGTGCTCAAATTGAGGCTCTGTGCTTAGAGGGTCGGCACCAATCATGGAGTTGTCGGTTGGTAATACGCGGTAGCCGATGACTTCGAGATCTAAGCGTTTGGCATTACGCTCTAAAATGTCACGGCATTGTTCGCGTTTGTATTCGTCTTTCGGGAAAAGAACGACACCAACGCCATACTTTTCAAACGAAGGCAGTTTAATGCCTAGTTTAACGGCCTCTTCTAATAGGAATTCATGAGGTTTTTGCAACAAAATACCCGCACCGTCACCGCTGCATGGGTCACAACCTTGACCGCCACGGTGTTCCATGCGAGCCAGCATATCCAATGCTTGAGTCACTACTTCATGAGATTTACGGTTTTTAAGGTGAGCAACAAAACCGATACCACAAGCGTCATGCTCCAATTCCGGAGTGTATAGACCCTGTGAATTTTGCTCTCTATCTACCATAGATACATCCTTCCAGTTCAATGCGACGCAAAGGTACGAGGCAGACCGAAGTTGCCTTGTGACACATGATGCGTCTTGTCCTTTATATTTATTATCGCCACCAGTCGAGGTTGACTGGTCTTGATTCCTTTCCGTATCTCGCAGGAAAAGTATTGCGAGAAAAACAATCCTTGGTGATATCCCTTTATTTATTCTCACTATTTAGTGATTTATATAGGTGGGAGTGGGATAACACCGACAATTTCCGCTGTGCGTGCTGTAATAAAAGTCACAAAAAATGCGGGGTTGTGTAAGTATCCTACAATTTTGTTACTTCGGATTGCAATGAAAAGTCGCCTCTGTGACCCAATTTTTTCGTTTAAATATGCATTTTTAGTTTAACATTTACGCAACATGACGCTTTTTTGTCTGTATTTATGCAAGTTTATTGATTTCACACCGATTGGGCGTTGTTTGGATTGAGTAATATTGTTTGTTTTTTCTTGCAGGGATGTAATTTAGTTACATAAATCGTAGTGAGATTTATTACGGTTTACTATTGGTGAGAATCTATGCAGTTACATGAGTTGGTCAATACACTAGGCCAAGATCTTCAGCGTCGTTACGGCGAAAAAGTCCATAAGCTGACTTTACATGGTGGCTTTAGTTGCCCAAACCGCGACGGCACGATTGGCCGAGGTGGTTGTACATTTTGTAATGTGGCTTCGTTTGCTGACGAAGAAGTGCAGATCAAAAGCATCCACGATCAATTGAAAGATCGTGCTGGAGAGATCCATCGAGCGAAGAAGTATCTGGCTTATTTTCAGGCGTACACCAGTACCTATGCAGAAGTACAAGTACTGAAAAATATGTATGAAGAAGCACTTAAAGCTGCTGATATTGTGGGTTTGTGTGTGGGAACTCGCCCAGACTGTGTGCCTGACTCGGTATTAGATTTGCTGTCGGATTACGTAAACCAAGGTTATGAAATTTGGCTTGAGCTAGGTCTTCAAACTGCAAATAACGATACGCTCAAACGCATCAACCGCGGACATGATTTTGAATGTTATGCGGAGATCACTCAGCGAGCTCGAGCCTTAGGGATCAAAGTTTGTACTCATTTGATTGTTGGATTACCGAAAGAAACCCGCGACGATAATATTGAAACGCTGCAAAAAGTGCTGGCCGTGGGCACTGATGGCATCAAGTTACATGGCCTGCATATTGTGGAAGGCAGTACGATGGCGAAAGCTTGGAGAGCTGGCAGATTAGAAGCTCCTGAATTGGAAGAATATGTTGCGATTGCCAGTGAAATGATTCGTATGACGCCCGCTGATGTTGTGTTTCATCGTGTCTCTTCCGCAGCTCGTCGTCCAACGTTGTTGTCCCCGCTTTGGTGTGAAAACCGTTGGTTAGCCATGACTGAAATTGGTCGCGCATTAAATAAAGATGGCGCTCAAGGCAGCTTAATAGGAAAGCCTTTTATCTACACGAAGCCGGAATTAAAAGCAGATTGCTCAATAAATAACTGATATATTTTTAGCAGTTTGCTTTATAGGTGGAAAAATGGATCAGTTACTTAATTGGCTTTGGAATGGGCAGGAGAGTTATGGATATATTGTCCTGCTATCGATAGTCAGTGCGATTGCGATAGCACTTATCTACTTTCGTTTCCAAAACGCACTTAAGCAGCTTATTACTGATTCGCCTTATCCAGTGCTGGTGCTAGATGCCAGCCATGGACAAATCCTACTTTCGAATCAAGCAGCGATGCAGTTGCTTGGCATTCGATCTCTGGGTACAGGCTTTTTGTACCCAGCCTTGTTTGAGCTTCACAAACTTTCTTCGTTGCTAGATAGTTTTTCCAGTCGCTATTTCCGTCACCAAGTCTTTGATTGGCGTTTATCTGAAAACGAATCTATTAAGGTTGAATTGTCCGGCCGAAAGAGTTTGCTACGTGGTCATCGTGTTTGGATCATGTACGCGCAACCTTATCAAGTCACTTTACAAGAGCAGCAGCAAGAGTTGGCGCAGTTAGAGATGGCTCGCTCAGCGCTAGATTCGCTGTCCGAGTTGATCTGCTTGCAAGATTGCCAAGGTAACTTATTGACGACGAATCGTGCCTTTGACCAGTTTTGGGAGGGGCGACGAGAAGAAGCCATCACTGCAACGGCGAGCCGAGTCGCTACCCGTAAAAGTGAACGAAAATGGACGACGGACACGCAAGGTCGCAGCTGCTTGCTTGAAGTGAATTTAAGCTCATTAGTATCGCCAAGTGGTGAGCTACTCGGAACGTTGTCTATTAGTCACGATGTGACGGAGTGGCATAAGATTCAGCAAAACTTACGTGATGAAATGGAACGTCGTAAAGACACTGAAGTCGCCTTGGCTCAACGTGACACCGTTCTTCAAACAATCTTAGATGCAAGCCCTGACTCTATCGGTATTTTTAATGAGAATATGGTGTACCAAGCGTGCAATAAGCCATTTGTAAACGCTTTAGGTATATCTGAAGTTTCTGATTTGATTGGTAAGCGTCTTCAAGATGTCATTCCCGTTGAAATGTACACGCGGTTGGAAACGAGCGACCTACACGCTTTACGACAAGCGGAACCGGTAAGGTACATCGATAAGGTCGTGAGTAGTGATGGCCATATTACTTGGTTTGATGTGGTGAAATCGCCGTTTAAAGACAAGGCATCGGGTACGAATGGCGTTCTTATCATGGCGCGTGATATTTCAGAGCGTTATCTCGCCGAGCAAAAACTCGAACAAGCGAACCTTGAACTTGAGAAATTGAGCTTTATGGACAGCTTGACGCAAGTGGCGAATAGACGCCGATTTGATGAACGTCTTCATGTACTTTGGTATCACCACATTCGTGAAAAATTGCCTTTGACTATCATGTTGTGCGACATCGACTTCTTTAAAGATTACAACGACTGTTACGGGCACCCACAAGGCGACGAGGCGTTGATTCGTGTCGCGGCGGTCTTCAAGCAAGTGGTCAACCGTTCTTCAGACTGCGTGGCTCGATACGGTGGTGAAGAGTTTGGTTTTATCTTGCCAAACACGACAACAGAAGGTGCAGAGCAAGTCGCTCAACGCATTCATCAACAAATTAGACAGCTTGATATGGAGCACGGTAGTTCGGAAGCTTCAGAGCACCTCAGTGTGAGTATCGGCTTTGTTTCTTACGTTCCTCAGCATGGTGATGAACCTGAAATGGGCATCGCTATGGCCGACAGTGCGCTATACCAGGCCAAAGCCGATGGCCGTAATCGCACCTGCATCCACCCTAGCTCCTTCTAGCGCTTTGTGACCGCTTGCTCTAAGTTGATAGCAAGCGGTTTAAATCACCGTATTAAACACGTTAAACTGCTTATACCTTGTGTTCTCGTCTGTGATCTCATGGTTCTCGCCAGTTCATCAAGGTGAATGCCTCAAAATCAAACAGACCTAAATTGCGTTAGGCCTTGTACATCTGCCCGTTTTCAATATGTCGGGTTGATAGTTTGCTTGTGCCATGGAGTAGTGAATGAAGCCCATGAAAAATCTCGCCCAGTACTATGTAGACTTACTGGTGAAACTAGGGATTGTCCGTTTTTCAATTTTGTTAGCCCTAGCGCTGGTGGCACTTGCTGTCGTCGTACAAGTTGGTATCACTTTGGCTCTCAAAGGGCGCGTCGATGATATCGACATCGTACGTTCCGTTTTCTTTGGTTTGTTAATCACGCCTTGGGCCGTTTACTTCCTATCTGTGGTGGTTGATCAGTTAGAAGAGTCTCGTCAACGATTGACTAAGCTGGTTTCTAAATTGAAAGACATGCGTTCACGCGACCAAGAACTGAACTTCCAACTACAGCAGAATATCGAAAAGCTCAATCTAGAGATTGAAGAGCGGATTAAAGCGGAAGAAGCGCGTGAAGAGGCGATGCAGGATCTAGAGAATGAGGTTTTCCAGCGTGAGCGAACGCAATTAGAGTTGGCTGAGCGTACCGCTTTGTTACGTTCATTCATCGATGCGTCACCTGATTTGATTTATTACCGTAATGCCGATGGCGTCTTCTCTGGTTGTAACCGAGCGATGGAAGAGTTAACGGGCAAGAAGGAGCATCAACTTGTCGGCTTGAGCCCGTGGGATGTCTACAGTAAAGAAATTGCGCAGCCAATCGTAGATACCGACCAAAAAGTCTTTAGCGACAACCAAGCGATCACCTACGAGCAATGGTTGGAATACCCTGATGGGCGAAAACACTATTTTGAATTGCGCAAAGTACCATTTTATAGCAAAGACGGTCGCCACTTGGGGTTGGTTGGTTTTGGGCGTGACATTACTGAGCGTAAGCGTCACGAAGAATCTCTAGAAAAAGCCAGCCGAGATAAAACGACGTTTATCTCTACAATTAGCCATGAACTTCGCACACCGTTAAACGGCATTGTTGGCTTGAGTCGAATGTTGCTTGATAGCCCGCTGACGGAAGAGCAGCGTAAGCACATGCAGACGATCAACGTGAGTGCGATTACGTTGGGGAATATCTTCAATGACATCATCGATATGGACAAATTCGACCGTCGCAAGCTTGAGCTGTTACCTGCGCCATTGAACTTTGAAGACTTTGTCGCCGAGATAGAGAGTATTTCGGCGCTCATGGCGGAACAAAAAGGACTGCGTTTCGACTTAGAACGTTTGAGTGACCTACCAAAAGCGATCGAGGTGGATGCGACCCGTTTACGTCAGGTGATTTGGAACCTAGTCAGCAACGCGATGAAGTTCACCAAAGAAGGTGGCGTTGTGATGACAGTCAGCGCTGATGTCGAAGAAGACTTCGCGACTATCATTATGGAAGTCGAAGACACTGGCATCGGTATTCCTGAAGCTGAACTGGATAAGATTTTTGCTATGTATTATCAAGTTAAGTCGGGCAAAGACAACTTGCATGCAGTAGGTACAGGTATTGGGTTAGCGGTTTCGAAACAGCTGATCAATATGATGGATGGGGACATTACGGTCACAAGTGAAGAAGGCTTTGGTAGTACTTTTACTGTGTCGATTCACGTTCCTATTGTTGAACTCGAAGAGCCGGTAATCGATGCAAAGCGCGACAATGTGCATCTCAACATCTTTATGGTTGAAGACATTGAACTTAACGTGACGGTGGCTAAGTCGCTGCTAGAAAGTTTGGGGCATTCCGTGACGGTCGCGATGACTGGGGAAGAAGCGTTAGTCAACTTTGTGCCGGATCAATACGACCTTGCGCTGTTGGACATTCAACTGCCAGACATGACAGGGTTTGATGTGGCGAAGTACTACCGTGAGCATTATGACCACTTACCTCCGTTGGTGGCGTTAACGGCGAACGTGATGAAAGATCGTCGAGAGTACTTAGAAAATGGAATGGATGACGCAATCAGTAAACCATTAGCTGTGCATGCTATTCAGTCAGTGATAGATAAGTTCTTTGTTGATCGAGTCGATAAACCCGCGGTGATTGTTAAGCCTGAAGTCAAGGAAGAAGCGGCGCCTTCTCCTGTGATTGAGACACATCTACTGGATCTGGATATGCTAGAGTCTTATGTGGATATTGTCGGCGTTAAACCCGTGTACGACAGCATCAAGATGTTTGAAGACATGATGCCAGATTACATTGAGGTATTAGACTCAAACATGACCGCAAAAGATCAAGATGGCATTGTTTCTGAAGCGCATAAAATCAAAGGTGCGGCAGGATCTATTGGTCTTAAACGTATCCAAAGCGTTGCTCAAAAAGCGCAATCCCCGGATATGCCGGCATGGTGGGAAAATATTTCTGACTGGGTCGAAGAGATAAAGAACGAATACCAAAACGATATTCAGGTACTCAAAAGTTGGTTGGATCAAAGGAAATAACATGAAGAAACTTGCACCCGTAGCCTTACTTATTGCATCGCTCGTAGGTTGTAGTTCTGTTCCTCAAGTGAACTGGCAACAAGGCAGCCAAATTACGATGAATCAGGTGAATGTTGAACTAAAGAGCAATCTTTGGGTGAACTTAATGCCTGCGATTGAGGAAGAACCCGTGCAAGACGTTCAAGAGTTGAGTATTCAAGGTGCTTTGTATCTGGAAGGCGACAAACAGCTGCCTGCGAATTTGACTGCTGAGGCTCTGATTATAAAGCAGGGTACTACCGAGTGGATGATTGATGGTGGGGACTTGGAAACTCGCACTCACAGCGAAAATCAGTGGGAAGTGACGTTTATTTGGCAAGTTGAAGCCGATACAGATAAATCCGTCGATTTGGCGTTGCTGCTTGATGATGCGGGTAAACAACGTTGGCTTGTTGAAAAGCACGTGAAGATAAACAAGGTTTATTAGTTTCTTTGCCGCATAGAAAAAGGGCTTGCTCCAATGAGCAAGCCCTTCGTATTTCTAGCAGACTGCATTAGTCTTCTAAGTCACCACAGAAGCGGTAGCCTTCACCGTGGATAGTCGCGATGATTTCTGGCGTACCAGATACTGATTCGAAGTGTTTACGAATACGGCGAATCGTTACGTCGACAGTACGGTCATGTGGTTTAAGCTCACGGCCAGTCATCTTCTTAAGAAGATCAGCACGTGTTTGGATCTTACCTGGGTTCTCACAGAAGTGCAGAAGTGCACGGAATTCAGAACGAGGCAGCTTGTAGCTATCGCCAGCAGGGCTCACTAGTGAGCGGCTGTTAATATCTAGCACCCAACCGTTGAATTCGTATTTTTCTACTGAGCGCTTTTCTTCTTGAACTGCGTTAGTGCTCATTGAGCGGCTTAGCAGGTTGCGCGCACGAATAGTCAATTCACGTGGGTTGAATGGTTTTGTGATGTAGTCATCAGCACCAATTTCAAGACCTAGGATCTTGTCTACTTCATTGTCGCGGCCTGTTAGGAACATCAGAGCGATGTTCGCTTGCTCACGTAGTTCACGTGCTAACAGTAGACCATTCTTGCCTGGAAGATTAATGTCCATAATGACCAAGTTGATAGAGTTGTCAGACAACACTTGGTGCATCTCTTCACCGTCACTGGCTTCAAAAACAGCGTATCCCTCTGCTTCAAAAATACTCTTAAGAGTGTTACGAGTTACTTGCTCATCTTCTACGATAAGAATCTGCGGGGTTTGCATTGGCGGTACCTAAATTTGTGACAAAATTGTGCTAATAGAATAAATTCTAGGCAAAAATATAACATACAGGTAATGTGATTTTGATAATAAATCAAGTTGATCAAAAAAACACTTCTTTCAGCTATCCGCCTTCCTTGGAATTTTGCCAACTCACCAGTATCCAATGGCGACGTTTATTCTATAGGGCTTGTTTACCTTTCAGTTCCTTGCTTTGCAGGGCATGAAACGTAAACACCCTAAGATATGGAGCGGATTTTATATTGTTAACAGCATGCTAACAATGCTCAAATGTTAATTCCATTCAGTTTGTTGATTTACATCAATTGATGAAATGTAACTGTTATTAATCGTTTAAGAGTTATGATAGAAAAAAGTAATACGAACATAGATGTATCGTTATGGAATGCTTATTCAGAATCTTTTTTTCATTTTGAAGCTGAATGGCATACGTCAAGTTATGCGGTGATAACTGCTTGGAACCCCTACAGTAATTTGCGGTCAAAGAAAGAGAACTGCATAAGTAATCAAGAGTTAGAAAAACAACTTAAACACTCGAATTACGTGCTCGTTAACGTAGGTGATCGCAGCTTTGAATGGTGTGAAGAGAGTTTTGCGGCGGATATATCATTAGAAGAGGCTGTGCGATTGGCAAAAGCGTTTCAACAAAATGCCATTTACTATGTGATAGATAGTGATCTTTACTTAGTTGCGTGCGCGGCACCGAGCAAAAAACACTGGCTAGGAAAAATTAACGACAGGCTCGTATAACAGGATATCTCTCGTTGGGGTTATGCCCGAGCGAGCAAATTCACGGAGGAAATATGAGAGACATAACACCAGATATTTGTGATCAATTTGAAGACCAAGTGACGTTGCTAAATTTACCACTACAGAACTTTGGTCAACGTACCGCCTTTCATGGCGAAATTGTCACAGTGCGTTGCTATCACGATAATTCTAAAGTACGTGAAGTTCTAGAACAGGATGGCACTGGCAAAGTCTTGATTGTTGATGGACACGGTTCCTGCCAAAAAGCGCTGCTTGGTGATCAGCTGGCGATAGTCGGTATCGAAAATGGTTGGGAAGGTATCATCGTGTACGGAGCAGTGCGTGATGTGGCACAAATGTCGCAAATGGACATAGGAGTGCAAGCGCTGGGTACATGCCCGTTTAAAACGGAAAAGCGTGGTGTGGGTGAAGTCAACGTGACGTTAACGATGCTGAACCAAATTGTTCAACCAAAACATCATGTTTATGCCGATTGGAATGGGGTGTTGATTTCAAAAGAAGCACTCGATTTTTAAAATCGGAAACCTAAACCTACCTCAAAGCCTTGTTGCCAATCTTGGTAATCCAACGTCGCGTGAATGTCTAACTTATCGGTAATTTTCACGCGGCTAGAAAGTTCAGCAGCGAGGCTACTGTCTTCGGTTTGAATGCCGTTGCTATTCTCAGATTTGTAAGATCTTACGGTACTTTTTACGGTGACACGATCATTGAAGTGGTAGCTGATCCCGCTGAGAAAGCCGCTTTGGTTTTGAGTCGGAGAGTTATTGACTCGCGCACCTACATAAAGGTCAACAGAATCAAAAAGTTCATAGGCGTAGCCACCATCAATATTCCATACATCAAAGCTGTCGGTTTGGTAACTTTCACTCGAGATAAACAGTTTGTGAGGAGACGTGCTTGTTTTCCCTGGAAGGGGAGGGAGATCGTTAGCAAAAGAAACGCCAGACACTAAAAACAGTAACAGAAAAAGCCATTTTTTCATGTCCACCACTCCTTGTGTCTAACTTTTTTATTAGTATCTGCTAAAAGCTTCTCACTATTAAAGCATAGAATATGAAAGCCAACACATCTATTTTCTAAATAATTCGATCCTAGGAACATTGATCACAGTTAAGTTGTTGTTAACGAGAAACAACACCGTCTAAATGTTTGATCTTGCGCTTTATGAGAAAGATCCGCTTACCTATGGCTCCTAATCACCCTTCGTTTAATGGCATTAACTCCTGAAGTTAGAAAACAAGGATGTTTTTCTTAAAATCAAGCGTAAGTAATTGCACTTATATATCAATGACATTACGCAGAATAAACCTCTGGAAGACTGGAAAATAAACAATTTTTTGTTGACTCTGAATAGGAAACTCGGTAAACGTAGATATAAGCAAACACGATTAACGTTGAATATTTATTTATGCCATCTAACAGCCTAGTAGTAATGACCACGACCATTATTATTACCGACACGACAAATGTTGGGGCAGGCTGCTGAGCGAAAGAAATTCACAAAAAAGGCCTGTATCCAACAAGATACAGGCCTTTTTTTATGCGTTTTTAGACAGAATTTAGACAAAAATTAAGAAAATACATCGGAGGAAGGGATGCGAGTATTGAAGTTTGGCGGTTCATCACTAGCGGATGCAGATCGCTTTTTAAGAGCGGCAGATATCATTGCCAATAACGCTCAACAAGAAGAAGTGGCCGTTGTACTTTCAGCGCCGGGTAAAACGACGAATAAGTTAGTCGCAGTCATTGAAGGTGCACTTCGCAATGGTGAAGCTGAGCTGCAAATCAATGAGTTGGAAGAGTCGTTTAAAACGCTTTTTGCTGATATCCAAGCGGTATTGCCTAACCTAGAAGGTGCGGCGTTCGATAACCAAGTTAAAACCTCTCTTTCTCAACTGCGTCAGTTTGTGCACGGCATTAACTTACTTGGTATGTGTCCAAACAACGTCAATGCTCGCATCATTAGTAAAGGTGAGCGAGTTTCGATTCAATTGATGAAGGCGGTACTGGAAGCTAAAGGGCAAAAAGCGAACCTCATTGATCCTGTTGAATATCTGTATGCGAAAGGCGATCACCTAGAAGCCATGGTGGATGTTGATGTATCGACACAGAACTTCCGTCAAAATCCTCTTCCTAAAGATCATGTGAACATCATGCCGGGCTTTACTGCGGGTAATGAAAAAGGCGAATTGGTGACGCTGGGTCGTAACGGTTCTGACTATTCAGCGGCAGTATTAGCGGCTTGTTTACGTGCTGATTGTTGTGAAATTTGGACGGACGTGGATGGTGTTTACAACTGCGATCCTCGATTGGTTGAAGATGCTCGATTGCTTAAGTCACTCAGCTATCAAGAAGCAATGGAGCTTTCTTACTTCGGTGCATCCGTTCTGCATCCGAAGACCATTGCTCCTATCGCGCAATTCCACATTCCATGTCTGATCAAAAACAGCTTTAACCCTCAAGGCGCGGGTACGCTTATCGGCCAAGATACTGGTGAAGATAATCTTGCGATCAAAGGTATTACAACGCTTAACGACCTAACCATGGTTAACGTATCAGGCCCAGGTATGAAGGGGATGGTAGGCATGGCGAGCCGAGTATTTGGTGCGATGTCTTCTGCTGGCGTATCTATTGTTTTGATTACTCAATCATCGTCTGAGTACAGCATCAGCTTCTGTATCGAGGCCGATGATAAGCTGAAAGCTCAACAAGTTCTGGCGGATGCGTTTGAGCTTGAACTAAAAGACGGTCTATTGGAACCGGTTGATTTTATCGATGATGTTTCTATCGTTACCTTGGTTGGTGACGGCATGCGTACATCTCGTGGTGTTGCTTCACGTTTCTTCTCTTCTCTTGCGGAAGTGAACGTCAATATCGTCGCGATTGCGCAGGGTTCTTCAGAGCGTGCTATCTCTGCGGTAATTCCGGAAGACAAAATTTCTGAGGCGATCAAAGCGTGTCACGAAAACCTATTTAACTCGAAATACTTCCTCGATGTGTTTGTTGTTGGTGTTGGTGGTGTTGGCGGTGAGCTGGTGGATCAGATCCAACGTCAACAATCCAAACTGGCAGAAAAAGGTATCGTGATTCGAGTGTGTGGTTTAGCAAATAGCAAAGGCTTGCTACTCGATAGTGAAGGCTTACCACTAGAACACTGGCGCGACCGCATGTCAGCGGCAACAGAAGAATTCAGTCTAGCTCGCTTAATCGCGCTGGTTCAGCGCAATCACATCATCAACCCTGTACTTGTGGATTGTACGTCTAGTGAAGACATTGCAAATCAATATGCAGACTTTCTAGCAGCAGGTTTCCACGTGGTCACGCCAAACAAAAAAGCAAACACAGCAAGCATGGCGTACTACCATCAGCTTCGAGATGTCGCTCGTAGCTCGCGTCGCAAGTTGATGTACGAAACAACCGTAGGGGCAGGCCTACCGGTTATCGAAAACTTACAAAACCTGATTGCAGCAGGCGATGAGCTTGAACGATTTAGTGGCATTTTGTCAGGTTCACTGTCTTACATCTTCGGTAAACTTGACGAGGGTATGAGCCTGAGCGAAGCGACGAATATTGCGAAAGAAAATGGCTTCACTGAGCCAGATCCTCGTGATGACCTATCTGGTATGGACGTTGCGCGCAAGCTGCTCATCCTAGCTCGCGAAGCAGGTATGTCATTAGAGCTTGAAGATGTGGTCGTTGACCAAGCGCTACCACCAGGCTTTGATGATTCAGGCAGTGTTGATGAATTTATGGCTCGTTTGCCAGAAGCGGACGCGTACTTCAAAGAGTTATCAGCGAAAGCGGCAGAAGAAGGCAAAGTGCTACGTTATGTTGGTGAAATTAATGATGGCAAGTGCACTGTGAGCATGGCCGCTGTCGATGAAAATGATCCAATGTTCAAAATTAAAGACGGTGAAAACGCGTTGGCGTTTTATAGTCGCTACTACCAGCCAATTCCTTTAGTGCTGCGTGGTTACGGTGCCGGTACAGAAGTGACGGCAGCAGGCGTATTCTCTGATGTAATGCGTACTTTAGGTTGGAAACTAGGGGTATAACAAGAATGAGTTCAAGTGATATGGGCGTGGTGGTTTATGCCCCTGCTTCAATTGGTAATGTTAGCGTAGGTTTTGACGTGCTGGGGGCGGCAGTGTCCCCAGTTGACGGCACTTTGTTGGGTGACCGAGTTCAAGTAAAAGCAGGGACTGAGCCGTTCAGTCTAAACACTGCTGGGCACTTTGTTTCGAAGTTACCAACCGATCCAAAAGAGAACATCGTTTACGATTGTTGGGTGGTGTTTGCTCGTGAACTGGATAAAAAAGGCATTGAGCTAAAACCACTTGAAATGACGCTAGAGAAAAACATGCCTATTGGTTCTGGTTTGGGCTCAAGTGCTTGTTCTATTGTGGCAGCGTTAGACGCGCTAAACCGATTCCACGACCAGCCTTTGAATGAAACGGAATTACTGGCTTTAATGGGTGAAATGGAAGGTAAAATTTCGGGTGGTATTCACTACGACAATGTTGCTCCATGTTACCTTGGTGGTGTCCAGTTGATGCTTGAAGAGCTGGGCATCATCAGCCAAGAAGTCCCTTGCTTTGACGAGTGGTATTGGGTGATGGCGTATCCGGGCATTAAAGTGTCGACGGCTGAAGCGCGTGAAATTCTACCATCTCAATATCGTCGACAAGATATCATTGCTCATGGCCGTCACCTTGCGGGCTTTATTCATGCATGTCATTCTGGTCAGCCAGAGCTTGCTGCAAAAATGATCAAAGACGTGATCGCAGAACCGTATCGTGAGAAACTGCTTCCGGGCTTTGCGAATGCGCGTCAGTACGCAGCATCAGCAGGCGCGTTAGCAACTGGTATTTCTGGCAGTGGTCCGACACTGTTCAGTATTTGCAAACAGAAAGATGTCGCTGAGCGAGTTGCTCGCTGGCTAGAACAAAATTACGTACAAAACGAAGAAGGATTCGTCCACGTTTGTCGTTTAGATAAGCAGGGTTCGAAAGTAACAGGAAGTGAGCTATGAAGCTTTACAATATAAAAGAAAATGATGAACAAGTTTCCTTTGGCCAAGCCGTTCGCCAAGGATTAGGTCGTAATCAAGGCCTATTTTTCCCATCGGAATTACCAAAATTTGAAGACGTTGATGCGTTGTTAGCAGAAGATTTTGTCTCTCGTAGCACTGAGATCCTATCAGCACTGATTGGTGATGAACTGGCGGAAGAGCAAGTTAACGCAATGGTTGACGCTGCGTTCCAATTCCCAGCACCAATCAACCAAGTAAAAGAAGGCGTTTACGCGCTAGAACTTTTCCATGGCCCGACGTTAGCATTTAAAGATTTCGGTGGCCGTTTCATGGCGCAATCCCTTGCGGCAGTTTCTAATGGCGGCAAGATCACTATTTTGACCGCAACGTCAGGTGATACTGGCGCTGCTGTAGCGCATGCTTTCTACGGAATGGAAGACATTAATGTTGTGATTCTTTACCCGAAAGGCAAGATCAGCCCGCTCCAAGAGAAGCTGTTTTGTACACTAGGTAAAAACATCCACACTGTAGCAATCAATGGCGATTTCGATGCATGTCAAGCATTGGTGAAACAAGCGTTTGATGATGCGGAGCTGCGTGAAGAGATCGGTCTGAACTCTGCAAACTCAATCAACATCAGCCGCTTGATGGCACAAATCTGTTACTACTTTGAAGCTGCGGCGCAAATGAGTAAGCAAGAGCGTGAAAACCTCGTGGTTTCTGTACCAAGCGGTAACTTTGGTAACCTAACAGCAGGTCTATTAGCAAAAGCGCTAGGTTTACCTATCAAACGTTTTATTGCTGCTACCAACGCGAATGACACGGTGCCTCGTTACCTCGAAACGGGCAAATGGGAGCCAAAACCAACGGTTGCAACCACTTCAAATGCGATGGACGTGAGCCAACCGAACAACTGGCCGCGTATCGAAGAGCTGTGCCGTGTGAAAGAGTGGGGTCTAGAGACACTAGGTAAAGGCGCAGTTTCTGATGAGCAAAGCGCACAATCAGTAAAAGACTTGTACGCATTAGGCTACCTATGTGAGCCACACGGTGCGATTGCTTACCGCGTATTGGAAGAGCAACTGCAAGAAGGTGAAACGGGTCTGTTCTTGTGTACTGCGCACCCAGCGAAGTTCAAAGAGGTTGTAGATGATATTCTTCAGACGGATATCGAATTGCCTGCACCACTAGCTAAACATGCTGCGATGGAGTTGTTGTCTGAAGATCTTGACGCGGATTTTGATGCACTAAAAACAGTATTACGCCGCGTTCAGTAACCAAAACTGAATATGTGATAAAAGGTGGGGCATTGTCTCCGCCTTTTTGTTTTTATAGGGCTGGTCTAGGGCAGAAATCGAACATAAAAAAACGGCGCTCATTGAGCGCCGTTTTTAAAACTTACTTGAGCGTACTCTATTATAGAGTCTCAGTAAATGTACGAGCGATAACATCACGTTGTTGTTCTGGCGTTAGCGAGTTGAAGCGTACTGCGTAACCAGAAACACGGATTGTTAGCTGTGGGTATTTTTCTGGGTGAGCAACTGCATCTTCTAGCGTTTCACGTTTAAGAACGTTCACGTTTAGGTGTTGACCACCTTCGATGCGAGGTGCAGTTTCGATAGCTACTTCGCGGCTTTCGTATTCACCTAGGTCGCTGATTGCGATAACTTGGTCTGCTTCGTAACCAGTTGCTGCAGCAACACAACGTGCTTCATTCTTCTCGCTATCTAGTAGCCAGATTGAGTTTAGTAGTTCGTCGTTTGCTGCTTTAGTAATTTGGATACCTTGGATCATCACTATCTCCTAGACCACTTACGTGGTGATTATTGGTGTTAATTTTCGAATTTTTGTTGAGCTGAGTATTATATAGCTAATATCCACTATTTTAATATTGATTTAAGTCAAAAAACAACCAAAAACATTATTTTTATTAAGGTGATTTTGTTGAGTTAAATCAATAAAACCTTTGAAAACATACTAATTACAATTTATTTGATAATATAAAAAATATTTAATAACTCACTTTGTTGTAAATTTACTACAAAGTGAGCTTAGAATTTAAACTGATTAACGCAACTATCTGTATTTGGGTAGCGATACTGAAAGTCTAAAGTGATTAAATGACAAACATGAAAAACAAGTTTGGTAATAAACTCATAGGTGCACATGTCTCTGCTGCTGGTGGGGTCGATCAAGCGCCGTTGAGAGCTCGCGAAATTGGCGCGAATGCGTTCGCACTATTTACAAAAAACCAACGCCAGTGGGTGGCGAAGCCTTTAGAAGCAAAAACCATCAGTGCATTTAAAGCGAACTGTAAAATGCTGGGTTTCGGCGCAGAACATATTCTCCCGCACGACTCATACCTGATTAACTTAGGTGCTCCAGAAGCGGACAAGTTGGATAAGTCACGCGCTGCGTTCATCGATGAAATGGAGCGTTGTAATCAGTTGGGACTGACTTTGCTTAACTTCCACCCGGGTAGTCACCTAAAGAAAGTCTCTGAACAGGAATGCTTGGCAACGATTGCTGCGTCAATCAACTTAGCGCACAAAACTGTACCGGATGTGGTAGCGGTGATTGAGAATACTGCGGGGCAGGGCACAAATCTTGGCTGGAAGTTTGAGCACTTAGCTGAAATCATCGAGCAAGTGGAAGATAAAGATCGTGTCGGTGTTTGTATTGATACCTGCCATACCTTTACGGCTGGTTATGACTTGCGTACAAAAGAAGATTGCGAACGCACTTTTGCTGAATTTGACCGTATTGTGGGTATGCACTATTTGCGAGCAATGCATCTAAATGATTCAAAAGTAGAGTTTGCTAGCAAAGTGGATCGCCACCATTCTTTAGGTAAAGGAGAGATCGGGTGGGATTGTTTCGAGTACATTGCGAAAGACTCTCGTTTTGATGGTATCCCTCTGATTTTAGAAACAATTGATCCGGACATCTGGCAGCAAGAGATCAACACACTGCGCCAGTTTCATTTAGCCGCTATTAACAACCAATAATGTAATCGCAAAGTTGGCACCTTTCTTTCTTAGTCGTTTAAGTCAATTTGAATTAAGAAAGAAGGATGCCACTATGTCTCGACCACTCTCTTTTGCTCCCTATGCTTACAGTCGCCGCGTATTGCGTCTGCCGATGCCTAATCGCCATATTACTGGGCAAGGTCATTTTAGAACGCCGCAGAAGCATTAGCCTTTTATTACTGTTCTCAAGTTCGTGGTAAGTTTTTGTTTGTTTGGGTTTCGCTCGTTAGAATAGAAGCAAAACTCAGGACAGGAACTTTCCATGAATCAGTCACCCACTTGGCACGATGTGATCGGCGAAGAGAAAAAGCAGAGCTACTTTGTAGACACGTTGAATTTTGTTGAAGCAGAACGAGCAGCAGGCAAAGCGATTTACCCGCCAGCAAAAGATGTTTTTAACGCATTTCGTTTCACGGAGTTTAACGATGTGAAAGTGGTGATCTTAGGACAAGACCCATACCACGGTCCAAATCAGGCGCATGGTTTGTGCTTCTCTGTGCTTCCTGGAATCAAAACGCCACCGTCGCTCGTGAACATGTATAAAGAATTGGCTCAAGATATCGAAGGATTCCAGATCCCTCAGCACGGATTCTTGCAAAGCTGGGCAGAGCAAGGCGTATTGTTGCTCAATACGGTTTTGACGGTTGAGCAAGGCAAAGCGCACTCACACTCTAAAACAGGGTGGGAAACATTCACAGACCGAGTGATTGAAGCGATAAACCAGCATCAGCATGGGGTCGTGTTCCTTTTATGGGGCTCTCACGCTCAGAAGAAAGGGCGTTTCATCGACCGCTCGAAGCACCATGTATTAGCCGCGCCGCATCCATCGCCATTGTCTGCTCATCGAGGGTTCTTGGGTTGTAAGCATTTCTCCCAAGCAAACCAATTACTTGCTTCGCAAGGAAAAGAGCCAATCAACTGGCATTTACCGTTAACGGTATAAAAGAAGAGACAGCGATCATGGTGCTATGATCGCTGTTTTTTTGAGCATGCTCGAAGCTGGTAGCGAATTTCTCATGTACACTTATTAAAAGTAGGTGTTAAGGAGAGACGCTATGATGATCGAAAGAATTCGACGCGAACACGGCTACATGGTTCGCCTGCTGGCCATATTGCGCCATAAACTCAACGAAATTAAAGAAGAAAACGCCATTAATTACTCGCTAGTAAGCGAGATTGTTGATTACCTCTCAAACCATTCGGAAAAAATTCATCATCCGAAAGAAGATATTCTCTACCATCATTTCCTCAAGCATTACGGTAAGCAACAAACCATGGAAAACTTGGAGAAAGAGCACCAAGAGCTTGCCGAGAAGACCAAAGAGTTTTCGATGCTCATTGAGATGATTTTGCAAGATGCGGTTGTTCCTCAAGATATCTTTATTGCTCAGCTAGAAGATTTCATTGAGTCGCAAAAGCGTCACCTTGAGCTCGAAGAGAGAAAAATCCTGCCATTAATTGAAGAGCTTTTTACTACTGAAGACTGGCAACACGTTGAAAGTCTGTGGACAGAGAGCGAAGACGACCCTGTATTTGGTGACACGATTGCGGATCGCTACAAACAGCTTGCTGAGCGCGTTCGTCAAAGCGATATGGAGTTTGTTTAACTCACTCAAAGCCCGAGTATCTATAAACCTTGCTCGGGTTTATTTGTGGTAATTCTTATTATTTGAGAATTGAATGGAAATTCAACTTAACCAGTTCTCGATAAAAAGAACGGCTAATTCTCATTGAGTAAGAATTCCGTCCACGTAAACATTTAGACGTAGAGAATCAGAACATGTAACCCTTCTCTATACAAAAACAAAAGGCACCGTTAGGGTGCCTTTTGTTCAAATTAGAGTTTGATGTCGTCTAAGCTGTAGTCGTTGCAAACATCAAGTTCACGTAGTTCTTTAAGTAAGTTACGTCTGTCGTTCATCTCTTCTATTTCACGCCACTTTCTTTTTACTGGTTTAGCGCGAGATCTTGTTGTTGAGGTAGTATCCAGATTGAAAATCTCATCTAGTTGAAAGCCTTCCATAAGCCACCTTTACCCTTCTTTATCTAAACTGTTGTAACCAGTCCTTGTGGAGTTTTTTAAGTACCACAATAGGTGTGAGAATAACCATGATATATTTCGCATTTGTGTCGGTAACATGACAGTTTCGTGCAAAAGTTCTCTCAAAATCACATTTTGCTTCGTGAACAATTGAATAAAAAGTGTACAAACGAGAAAAGGAAAACGATTAAATGAAGAGATTTTCAATGTTAATTTGATGCGTTCAATTAGAGTACTAAGCAAAGGTTGAAGTTGCATAAAATGTGTTTGATGAAATAGTGTTCGATTACCTCTCTGGCGGCAAAGATAAATTTATGTAACACCTTGTGAATACTAGCTTGGTTCGTTTTTTATGGAGTGCTGTTCTATTAACGTCGGTGTAATTATTTATGTTGGATGTTGGTAATTGAAATGTTACGCATTTGGGGTGTTAAGCTCTCTTTTTATGTTATTTTTTGGTGACTTTATAGTGAAAAATAACAATGTTATTGTAATGGTTGCATATTGATTTTTGCGTTCCTAGGTTGCATTATCCGCCCGTCAAAAAATACGCTGGTACGTAAAATGGATGCATGAAGCGACGTTTACGATTCTAGATTGCGCATAAACATTACTCAAAAAGCTAAGCACACTTTGACACTTAGCAGGCAATCTGGTGGATGGCTCGGACGCACAGACTGGCGCAACTCACTTTGAGGTACACATGACAGACTTAATCAATTTGATGAACGACCTCCTTTGGGGTTCGATTCTGGTTTATCTTCTTGTAGGTGTAGGAATCTACTTCACCGTTCGATTGGGATTCATCCAATTCCGCCACTTCGGCCACATGTTCTCTGTTCTTAAGAACAGCCGTAAAGCAGACAAAGCTGGTATTTCTTCTTTCCAAGCGCTTTGTACTAGTCTTGCTGCTCGTGTAGGTACTGGTAACATGGCGGGTGTTGCAGTTGCATTGACTGCGGGTGGCCCTGGCGCGATCTTCTGGATGTGGCTGATCGCAATGCTTGGTATGGCAACGTCGTTTGCAGAGAGTACTCTGGCGCAGCTATACAAAACCAAAGATGATGATGGCAACTACCGTGGTGGTCCTGCTTACTACATGGAAAAAGGCTTGGGCATGCGTTGGATGGGCGTGTTGTTCTCTGTTTTCCTAATCATCGCTTTTGGTTTGGTATTCAACGCCGTACAAGCGAACTCAATTGCAAACGCAATGAGCAACGCATTTGGTTGGAATGACCTATACGTTGGTATTGCTGTTGTTGCACTTTCAGCTGTAGTTATCTTCGGTGGTATCAAGCGTATCGCGAAAGTAGCTGAGCTGATCGTTCCTATCATGGCACTGCTATACCTAGTACTTGCATTGTTCGTTGTATTCTCAAACCTAGAGAAACTACCAGATGTATTGATGCTGATCTTCAAGAGCGCATTCGGTCTGCAAGAAGCAGCAGCGGGTGGTCTTGGTTATGCGATTGCACAAGCAATGATCAACGGTATCAAACGTGGTCTATTCTCGAACGAAGCGGGTATGGGTTCTGCGCCTAACGCGGCAGCGTCGGCAACGCCTTACCCACCGCACCCAGCATCTCAAGGTTACGTTCAGATGCTAGGCGTGTTCATGGATACGATTGTTATCTGTTCTGCAACAGTAGCGATTATCCTGATGTCGGGCGAGTATGTAGGTCAAGCAACGGAAGTTACTGGTATTGAGCTAACTCAGCGTGCGTTGAGCTCGCAAGTTGGTGATTGGGGCGGCATCTTTGTTGCAGTTGCAATCTTCTTCTTCGCGTTTACTTCAATCATCGCGAACTACTCTTACGCAGAAACGAACCTGATCTTCTTGGAGCACAACCATAAAGCTGGTCTAAGCATCTTCCGCGTTGTGGTTCTGGGCATGGTAATGTTTGGTGCGCTAGCGTCTCTTCCTGTGGTTTGGTCGTTAGCTGACGTTTCGATGGGTCTGATGGCGATTGTTAACTTGGTAGCGATTCTGTTGCTATCGGGCATCGTGATCAAACTGGCGAAAGACTACAACCGCCAGCTAGGCGAAGGTAAAGTACCAACGTTCGATGCGAACGATTTCCCTGAGCTTAAGTCTCAGCTAGAAGACGGTATTTGGGACAACACTAAGAAAGACTAAGTGTTCTCCTATCGTTAAAAGCTATTAAGACGATTCGTAAAGCCATGCAGACAATGCATGGCTTTTTTTGTACCCTAATAAAAAACAAAATTAGGGAAGTGAAAGTCATGCTTATCGTAGTTTCTCCAGCGAAGACCCTCGATTACGAGTCTCCGTTAGCGACAGAAAAATTTACTCAACCAGAGTTAATTGAATATTCAAAAGAATTGATCGACGTTTGCCGCAAACTGACGCCTGCTGATGTTGCCTCTTTAATGAAAGTGAGTGACAAAATAGCCGATCTGAACGTCGGGCGATTCCAAGAGTGGAGCGAAACGTTCACAACGGAAAACTCGCGTCAAGCCATTTTGGCGTTTAAAGGTGATGTGTACACGGGCTTGGAAGCTGAAACACTATCAGATGCGGACTTCGAATACGCGCAAAAACACTTACGCATGCTATCTGGTCTGTACGGTCTGCTCAAACCGCTCGACTTAATGCAACCATACCGTCTGGAGATGGGGACAAAACTGGCGAACGAGAAAGGTAGCAACCTGTACCAGTTCTGGGGCAATGTGATTACCGACAAGCTCAATGAAGCGATTGCTGAGCAAGGCGACAATGTTTTGATCAATCTTGCGTCGAATGAGTATTTTAAAGCGGTGAAGCCAAAGAACTTGGATGCACAAGTGATTACGCCAATTTTCAAAGACTGTAAGAATGGTCAATACAAGGTGATCAGTTTTTATGCGAAGAAAGCACGTGGCATGATGGCGCGTTACATCATCGAAAATCGCATTGAGAGCGTGGCGGATTTAACGAAGTTTGATACCGCTGGCTACTACTTCGTTGAGGAAGAGTCGACACCAACAGACTTGGTATTTAAACGTGAAGAGCAAAACTGATTGAAGCGCAATACGCGTTATTAATTGAAAGCTACACAAACGAAAAAGGGTTGGCACTGCCAACCCTTTGTTATTTCTATTTGGGCTTTTTAAGCCTCAACAAGATTACTTCTTCTTAGCGGTTTTCTTTTTCGCTGTTTTCTTCTTGTCTTCTTTTTTCTTTTTCTTCTTAAACACAGGTTTCTTGTGCTTAGGGCGCATCTCTTTAATGAAACGCTCTTTGATGTCTTCTTTCACGTAACGTGCTACGCGATCCATCATTGGCTGGTCGTGCGCTTCTACGATTGAGATTGCGTTACCTTTCTTACCTGCACGAGCTGTACGGCCGATACGGTGAAGGTATACGTCAGCCGTGCGCGGCATGTCGTAGTTGATAACGTGAGAAACATCAGGAAGGTCGATACCACGCGCCGCAACGTCAGTTGCTAGTAGCACGTTCACAGTGCCGTCACGGAAACGTGCAATGGCATTATTACGACGATCTTGAGGCATTTCACCTTGAATCCACGAACACGGGATTTGTGCGCTCTCAAGTTGTGCACGTAGCTCTGCCAAGCGTTCACGAGTTTTTAAGAACACGATAGTGCGCTCAGCTTGCTCTGTGATGATATGTTTCAGCAGAGCCAGTTTGTGTTCTGCGCTATCAGCACGGTGATACCATTGAGCAATCTTCTTACGCTCACGCAGTGGCGATTTTGCGTCGATCTCTGCTGGCTCGTTCAATAGGTCAGCCGTGAAGCCTTCTACGCCTTTACCTTCTAGTGTTGCTGAGAACAGAAGGGTTTGCTTACGCCAGCGACATTCATTCGACAGACGGTCAACCGTTGGAGCAAAGCCCATGTCCAGCATGCGGTCTGCTTCATCGAGAACCAGCCATTCGATAGCACGACAATCAAAACGTTCTGCATCAATGTACTCACGTAGACGGCCTGGTGTTGCAACTACGATGTCTTGCGTAGTTGCTAGGATGTCTGCGTGTTCTTGGTATTGAACGCCGCCTGTGATCGTGAAGATGTTCAGCTTAGTGTTCTTTGCCAAAGCACGAGCTTGGTCGGCAACCTGCATCGCCAGTTCGCGAGTTGGCGTAAGGATCAAAATACGCGCAGGCCCAGGTTTACGACGAGGGAAATCTTGCAAGTATTGCAATGCTGGCAGAACGAAGGCTGCCGTTTTACCAGTACCCGTTGGCGCTGACGCTAGAATGTCACGACCATCCAACGCTTGTGGAATCGCTTCTGCCTGAATTTTAGTTGGGCGTTCGTAGCCCATCTCTTCAATGGCTTCAAGTAGGTTTTGGTCTAGATCAAGTTCAGCAAAGGTTCTGATCACAATGAGTTCTCCACAAGCAAAGCTTGGTTAATGGTTCGCCAAAGCAGCATAGAATATAAAAAGGTCGCACATTATAAAGTGATTGGTGATAAGGATCACATGTTATTTCACATCTTAAGATAAAACTCGTGGGTTAAGCGGACAAAATCATCGCTGTAACCGTCTGATGAGTGAATAATCAAATGTGACTCTTGAGTATCGCAAGGTTGCTTTGCCAGTTCAAACAGCAAACGGTGTACGGGTTTCTTTTCCGATGGTTGCACGCGGCACAGTCGAGATAGAGCCCAACCCTGGGTTAATGCTAGTTCAATAAATAGCTCCCCTTCGGTGATTGGCAGCACAAAGCTGGCTTTTCCTTCTGTATCTAGCAACTGATAACAACACTTAAGCAACGCATCATGGCGTAGGGAGTCGGTATGCCTAGCGGTTGCTCGCTGGCTTTGTTTAGCTTGCTCACCAGTGTTGAAATAGGGTGGGTTGCAAACAATGCGTTGAAAGCGTTGCGGCGGCGAAAAAATCAAAACATTGGTATGCTGAACTGAGAGTCGGTCGTGCCACGGCGAGTGCGAAAAATTGTGGCTTGCGGCTTCAACCGCTGTGGTTTCGATGTCAACGGCGGTAATTTTTGCGTCAGGAAAGCGTTGAGCACACATCAAAGCGAGTAACCCTGTTCCTGTCCCGATATCCAAGATATGGGCAGAGCTCGGACTTTCCATCCACGCGCCAAGCATCACGCCGTCGGTACTCACCGGCATGCCACTTTCGCCTCCTTCGATACAAAACTGCTTAAACTTGAAGCCTTTAGTTTGAAATTTTCCGCTCTTCATGATTGTTTTTTATCTGCTCAATATTTAAGTGAAATTCTCTATTGTTTCTTATTTGTATAGATTGTTGTTTTGTTGGTTATTAAATTGTATGGTTAATTGATCGAGATAAAGAACTGTACGGTTCTTTTGATCTAGTTAGATACACTGCTTTTAAGTTTAAAAACTAAATTAATATGGTGTTTTTTTCTTAAAGGTTGCCAAATGATGAGTCTTTCGTCATTATGCGGCGAAAATTTTATAGATTGAACCACAGATACTCATTAACTTTTGGGTATACAAAAAAGTGGTCGATGCATACACAACATTCATTAAATAAAGAAAAGGGTTATCTGTGAAGCAGACGTTAAAACTAACAGATATTGTCGCAGTAGGCTTTATGCTATTTGCGTTCTTTTTAGGTGCAGGCAACATCATCTTTCCACCTCTAGCGGGTCAGCTCGCGGGTGAAAACCTATTGCCAGCGATGTTTGGTTTCTTGCTAACAGCGGTAGGTCTACCTCTTATTACTATCGTTGCTATTGCTGTTGCAGGTGGATCATGGGATCACTTGACTCAAGATCTTCCGAAAAAAGCAGCAGTATTGATGGCAGCACTTATCTTCATCATTATTGGTCCTGCGTTTGCAGCGCCTCGTACAGGTCTAGTGGCTTACGAGATGGCCGTGAAGCCATTCTTTGTTGAAGCTTCTCAAGCGCACCTTACCGCGTTCTCTGTGATCTTTTTTGCGGTTGCAATGCTGTTCTCTTGGTTCCAAGGCCGTCTTATCGACTTGATCGGTAAAGTGCTGACTCCAGCGCTGTTTGTCGGTTTGATCATTCTTGCTGTTGCAGTATTCCTAGATCCTCAAGGCGATATGATTGGAGCTCGTGGTGAGTACCTAACTCAGCCACTAACCAAAGGCTTCCTTGAAGGCTACAACACCATGGATACTTTCGCATCGCTGATGTTTGGTATGTTGATGGTGGATGCACTGCGCGGCAAAGGCATCACGGAGCGTTCTGCGACGACTAAGTACCTGATTTTTGCAGGTTGTATCGCTGCGGCTGGTCTAGCATTTGTTTACATTTCGCTATTCTACCTAGGCGCTACCAGTGCAACAGTTGCTGCGGGCGCAGACAACGGTGGTCTGATTTTAAGCCAGTACGTTCAAGCGTTGTTTGGCCCTTACGGTCAAATCGTTCTTTCTGTGATTGTATTGTTAGCGTGTTTGACAACGGCTATCGGTCTGATTTCAGCATGTTCTGATTTCTTCAGCTCGAAGACATCACTGTCATACAAGCAGTGGGTTCTAATCAACGGTGCAGTATGTGCGCTAGTTGCTAACGTTGGTCTAGCGCAATTGATTTCGCTCTCTGTACCTGTACTGTTTGCCCTTTACCCAGTGGCGATTGCTTTGGTTGCTCTTACCTTTGTTCGTAGCAAACTGCCAAATCCTCGCTTTGCATACCGTGCGGTACTGCTAGTATCACTATTGTTCGCACTTGTTGATGCAGCGAAAGTTGCTGGTTTGGATGTATCTGCGTTCAACGTACTACCGCTGTTTGAAGTGGGCATGGGTTGGGTTCTTCCTACTCTGGCAGCTATCATCTGCATGTTCTTCATCTCTAAATCTGTTCAACCAGAACTACGAGAAGAAGCGGCGTAAAGACGCTAGAAATTGAATAATGAAAAAGCCCGATGAAGTGATTCATCGGGCTTTTTTGTATCAGGTTCGCATCAACGTAAGCGTCGGTGCTTAAAGCGTATCGTGGAACTCCACAAGTACTTGTTCACACCACTTTTCAATTCGCTCGTCACTCAAGTCGTATTGAGAGTCTTCATCTAGTGCTAAGCCAACAAATTGGCTGCCATCTTCCGTTAGCGCTTTAGAGGCTTCAAACTCATAGCCTTCGTTTGGCCAATAACCGATAAACTGGGCGCCGGTTGCTTTTAACTCATCGTGCAGTAGGCCCATGGCATCAAGGTACCATTCACCGTAGCCTTCTTGGTCGCCAAGACCAAATAGCGCCACAACTTTGCCTTTCAACGGCGTAGACGCGATGTCTTGCCAAATAGCGCTCCAATCTTCTTGGATCTCACCAAAGTCCCAAGTCGAGATGCCTAGAAGCAATAAATCATATTCAGCCATCAGCGATAGCGGCGTCTCTTTCACATTGTGAATATCGACAAGGTCTGCACCAATAATGTTGCGAATTTTCTCTGCTGCCATCTCGGTGTAGCAGGTTGTTGAGCCGTAAAAGAGTCCGATTTTCATTATATTCGTCGTTTTTTGTGTTGCTGTTGCAGAGGATTTTAACCTTAAACTGCCTAGGAATGCAGCGAATATCGTGAGATTCCCCACCTGAGCCAATTTTTTATAGCATTCACACTGGCGCTGTCTTACTCTCACTGGGTATAGATGAACAATAAAAGGAAGCGTGAATGACGGCACAACAGCCTGTCAATCAACAAGATTTTGCGCTTGTTGAGCAGTTCTTAGATGCAATGTGGATGGAGCGCGGTCTGTCAGAGAATACGCTGGCTTCGTACCGAAATGACTTAATGAAGCTTCTCACTTGGATGGAGCATCATCGTTACCGCCTCGATTTCATCAGTTTGTCTGGACTTCAAGAATACCAAACGTATCTGGTGGATTTGGATTACAAGCAGACGTCACGTGCTCGTATGCTGTCAGCCATTCGCCGTTTGTTTCAGTATCTTCACCGCGAAAAAGTGCGTGCCGATGACCCAAGTGCCTTGTTGGTCAGCCCGAAATTGCCACAACGCTTACCGAAAGACATCAGTGAAGAGCAAGTGGACGCACTTTTGGACGCGCCAGATCCGAATGATCCGGTAGAGCTGCGCGATAAAGCCATGCTTGAGTTGTTGTATGCGACTGGGTTGCGTGTGACAGAACTCGTCAGCCTGACGATGGAAAACATCAGTTTACGTCAGGGCGTCGTGCGTGTGACGGGTAAAGGTGGCAAGGAACGTTTGGTGCCGATGGGGGAGAATGCGATCGATTGGATTGAAACATTCATCCAGCAAGGTCGCCCTGCATTATTGGGAGAAACGTCTTCCGATGTGGTATTCCCAAGTAAACGAGCACGCCAAATGACTCGTCAGACGTTTTGGCATCGTATCAAATACTATGCTGTCATTGCTGGTATCGATACCGACCAGCTGTCGCCGCACGTTTTACGCCACGCGTTTGCAACGCATTTATTGAACTATGGCGCAGATCTCAGGGTCGTACAGATGCTGCTAGGGCATAGTGACTTATCGACCACGCAAATTTATACTCACGTGGCGACTGAACGATTGAAGCAGATCCACAGTCAACACCACCCAAGAGCATAATGATGGCTTGCTTCATCCTTCTTGATTGGATGAAAAGAATTTATTTAAAGGTGACTTTAATGAGCGTATTACGCCGACTAACTCTGCTGACTTTACCATTCTTTATTACCGCGTGTGGTGCGGAAGAAAGTCAGGCAAAAACCGAAACTCCTGCACAACAGGCTGCGCCAACTGCGCAACAACACTTTGATGAAGCGGCGCTAAAAGCGAAGTTCTCGAAACTAGGTCTGTCTATTATTGATATTCAACCTTCAGACGTGGCGGGCTTGCTAGAAATTCAAACCAATGGCGGCATATTGTTTGCGTCAAACAATGGCGATCACTTTATTGCAGGTACGCTATACGCGATTGATGACAACGGTGGTTACAAAGACGTACTTGCAGAACGCCAAGCGCCTTTGAATGCTGAGAAAATTGCTAAGTTTGCAGACAGCATGATCGAATACAAAGCGGACAACGAAAAGTACGTGGTGACGGTATTTACTGACATCACTTGTGGCTACTGTGTTCGTCTGCATAACCAAATGCAGGGCTACAATGATCTAGGTATTACTGTGCGTTACATGGCATACCCTCGCCAAGGTGCGACAGGGCCTGTTGCTGAGCAAATGGCAACGATTTGGTGTGCAGAAGATCCAAAAGCGGCGATGCATAACGCGAAAGTGAGCCGCACTTTCGACAATCCAGCGAAAGATCTTGAGCAATGTAAAGAGACCATTCAAGCGCACTACAACGTTGGTCGTCAGTTAGGTATTTCAGGTACGCCTGCAATCTTCCTTCCAAACGGTGAGATGGTTGGTGGGTACTTACCGCCAGCTGAACTACTGAAACGTTTAGAGCAACTGTAATCCTTTAAGGAGCAGAGCCGACGCAATAGTCGGCTCTTTTCAAGCATGATAGAAATTCAACGACGTCCCGAACCGGATCTTTCCCTTCTCCCAGATTCCATTCCTCCGATCTTAAAACGCATTTACATCAATCGCGGTATTACTGACATCGCGCAGCTAGAAACCTCTGCTCGTGGATTGCATTCGTACCAAAAGCTTGGCGGCATTGAGCAGGCGGTTGAGTTATTGTTCCAAGCGATTCAAGAGCAAAAACGCATCATCGTGGTGGGTGACTTTGACGCAGATGGCGCAACGAGTTCTGCTCTTTCTGTATTGGCATTGCGTATGCTTGGCAGCAATAACGTCGATTACTTGGTGCCGAACCGCTTTGAAGATGGCTACGGTTTGAGCCCAGAGGTGGTCGATCAAGCATTGGAACTTGGCGCAGAAATGATCATGACGGTCGACAATGGCGTATCGTCGATTGAAGGTGTGCGCTACGCCAAAGAGAATGGCATTACCGTATTGGTGACAGACCACCATTTGCCAGGACAAGTTCTACCAGAAGTGGATGCGATGGTGAACCCAAACCTCGACAGTTGTGCGTTTCCTTCTAAAGCGTTGGCTGGCGTTGGTGTGGCGTTCTACCTGATGATGGCGTTGTGCGTCCACATGCGAAAACACAATTGGTTTGCTCAGCAAGGCATGCAAGAGCCGAAACTGATGGAGCTGATCGACCTTGTCGCACTGGGCACTGTTGCTGATGTTGTGCCGCTTGATGAGAACAACCGAATTCTGGTGCATCAAGGTTTGCAGCGCATTCGTGCGGGGAAAGCGCGCCCAGGTATTCAGGCACTGATTGAAGTGGCGAAACGCGATGCGCGACGTTTGGTGGCATCGGACTTCGGCTTTGCATTGGGGCCGCGTATTAATGCCGCTGGCCGTTTAGACGACATGTCTTTTGGTGTTGAGCTGCTGATGTGTAACAACATCCACGCTGCACGTCGCATGGCCAGTGAGCTTGATGGGCTCAATCAGACTCGTAAAGAGATTGAAGAAGGCATGAAGCAAGAAGCGATGGCGTTTTGTGAACGTTTGCAGTTTGGCGAAAACAGCGAACTGCCATACGGTTTATCGCTGTTCCAACGCGATTGGCACCAAGGTGTGATTGGTATTCTCGCTTCGCGTATCAAAGAGAAATACCATCGCCCAGTCATTGCCTTTGCTGACGGTGGTGAAGGGACGATCAAGGGTTCTTGTCGTTCGATTCCTGGATTACACATGCGTGATGCGTTGGACTTCATCGATACGCAAAATCCAGGTTTGATCATCAAGTTTGGCGGTCACGCGATGGCGGCAGGCTTAACCATCAAAGAGCAAGATTTTGAGCGTTTCAGTCGTTTATTCGATGAAGTGGTGAAAAAAGAGCTCGACGAAGCGGCTCTAAAAGGCGTGATTCTTACTGATGGCGAGTTAAAACCGGAAGAGTTTTCTATGCACATTGCGGAGCAGTTGCGCGCTGGTGGGCCATTCGGACAAGCTTTTCCTGAGCCAATCTTTGATGGTGAGTTTAAGGTGTTGCACCAAAAATTGGTGGGAGAAAAACATCTTAAACTGATGTTGGAGCCTTTATACAAAGGGCATCCGACCAATGTGATGATTGATGGAATTGCATTTAACGTCGATTTACGCCGTTGGCCTGACGCATCGGTCAAAACTGTACGTTTGGCTTACAAGCTGGATGTGAATGAATTTCGTGGTAACCAATCATTGCAACTGATGATTGACCACATCGAAGCCAAGTAATACCTAAGCTTTTCTTAAATATAGAGTACGGTTGCCCTTAAGCGGGTGTAAAATTTTATGACTGTGCTCTCTCTAATCGTAATCTGATTTCTCAGCCGAAATTTTCCTGTATCTCCGTCACATTTTTCAGTAGAATTTCTCGGTTAAATTCTATTCTAAAATGTTGAGCAAACATGTTTGAAATCAATCCCATTAAAAACCGTCTTCAGGACGTGTCTGAGCGCACGAATGTCCTGAGGGGGTATCTTTGACTATGACGCGAAGAAAGAGCGTCTAGAAGAAGTCAACGCAGAACTTGAACAGCCAGATGTATGGAACGAGCCTGAACGTGCACAAGCACTAGGTAAAGAACGTGCATCACTTGAAGCCGTAGTTGAAACTATTGATCAACTAGAGCAAGGTGTAGAAGATGTTGATGGTCTTCTTGAACTGGCTGTTGAAGAACAAGACCAAGAAACGTTTGATGAAATCGAACCAGAACTTGCAGAGTTGGAAGAGAAGCTTGCGCAGCTAGAATTCCGCCGCATGTTCTCTGGTGACCACGATAGCTCTGATTGCTACATTGACTTGCAAGCAGGTTCAGGTGGTACTGAGGCGCAAGACTGGACCAACATGATGTTACGCATGTACTTACGCTGGGCAGAAGCGAAAGGCTTCAAGGCGGAAGTAATCGAAGTATCTGAAGGTGAGGTTGCGGGTCTTAAATCTGCAACGGTTCGTATCTCTGGTGATTACGCTTACGGTTGGCTACGTACAGAAACTGGTGTTCACCGTTTAGTACGTAAATCGCCATTCGATTCAGGCGGCCGTCGTCATACGTCTTTTGCGTCTGCGTTCATCTACCCAGAGATTGATGAAAACATTGCTATCGACATTAACCCTGCTGATCTACGTATCGACGTTTACCGTGCGTCAGGTGCGGGTGGTCAGCACGTCAACACCACTGAATCTGCGGTACGTATTACGCACGTGCCAACGAATACTGTGGTGCAGTGTCAAAACGACCGTTCTCAACATAAGAACAAAGATCAGGCAATGAAACAGCTTCGAGCGAAGCTATTTGAGCTTGAATTGCAAAAGCAAAACGCGGAAAAACAAGCTAATGAAGACGCTAAGTCTGACATTGGCTGGGGTAGCCAGATCCGTTCTTACGTATTGGATGATTCACGCATTAAAGACCTCCGTACGGGCGTTGAAAACCGTAATACTCAAGCGGTTCTTGATGGCGATCTGGACAAATTTATTGAAGCTAGCCTGAAATCAGGCCTATAAAGCTTTTCACCGACAAAAACAGGATACATCGAAAATGACTGATGCTGTTCAAAACGAAACTGTACAAGAAGAAAACAAGCTGATTGCTGAGCGCCGCGCTAAACTGGACGAAATCCGAAAGAGCTGCAAAGCAAACGGCCACCCAAACGACTTCCGTCGTGACGCACTAGCGGGCGACCTTCAAAAAGAGTTCGGTGAAAAGACTAAGGAAGAGCTAGAAGAGCTTAACCACGTAGTAGCGATCGCTGGTCGTATTATGGCAAAACGTGGTCCATTCCTAGTAATTCAAGAAACATCTGGCCGTATCCAAGCTTACGCAGACAAAGAAGTTCAAAAAGAACTGAAAGAGAAATACCAAGGTCTTGATATCGGCGACATCATCGGTGTTAAAGGTGCGCTACACAAATCTGGTAAAGGCGACCTATACGTGAACATGGAAGAGTACGAGTTGCTAACAAAAGCACTTCGTCCACTTCCTGAGAAGTTCCACGGTCTGACTGACCAAGAAATGCGTTACCGTCAGCGTTACGTAGACCTAATCGTTAACGAAGATTCTCGTAATGCATTCGTTGTACGTTCTAAAGTTATGTCTGCAATTCGTAACTTCATGATCTCTAAACAGTTCATGGAAGTTGAAACGCCAATGATGCACGTGATCCCTGGTGGTGCAAGTGCTCGTCCATTCATTACGCATCACAACGCGCTAGACATGCCAATGTACCTGCGTATTGCGCCTGAGCTATACCTGAAGCGTCTAGTTGTTGGTGGCTTTGATCGCGTATTCGAAATCAACCGTAACTTCCGTAACGAAGGTCTTTCTCCACGTCACAACCCAGAATTCACAATGATGGAATTCTACATGGCGTACGCGGATTACAAAGATCTAATGGACTTCACTGAGGAACTACTAAGCTCTGTAGCACTAGAAGTTCTAGGTTCAACATCAATGCCTTACGGTGAAGATACTGTTGAGTTTGGCGGTAAGTACGCTCGCATGAGCATGTTTGAAGCAATCAAACACTACAACCCAGACCACGCTCAAATCCAAGCGCTAACGGAAGAAGATCTACAAAACCGCGAACTAATGGTTTCTATCGCGAAATCTGTTCACGTTGAAGTAGAACCTTTCTGGACTTGTGGTCAGCTTCTTGAAGAGATCTTCGGTGAAACTGCAGAACCTAAACTAATGCAGCCTACGTTCATCACTGGCTACCCAGCGGATATTTCTCCACTGGCACGTCGTAGCGATGACAACCCATTCTTCACAGACCGCTTTGAGTTCTTCATCGGTGGCCGTGAAGTAGCAAACGGCTTCTCAGAGCTTAACGATGCAGAAGACCAAGACGCGCGCTTTAAAGCACAGGTTGAAGCAAAAGAATCTGGTGATGACGAAGCGATGTTCTACGATGCAGACTACATCACTGCACTAGAACACGGTCTACCACCAACAGCAGGTCAAGGTATCGGTATCGACCGCCTAGTTATGCTGCTAACTAACACGCACACCATCCGTGACGTGATCTTGTTCCCTGCAATGCGCCCACAAGCGTAATTCTTTGCTGAACAATGACAAAAAAACCACCTTCGGGTGGTTTTTTTGTATCTTTAATTTCCTAAAATTCAATAGGTTGCATTTTGATTTTGATGGCATATGCAAATAAGTATTCGCCAAATCTCAATCTATTGCATAGTCTTAATATTGAGACAGACTTCGAGCGTCGTAGTCTCGATAATGTTACCCGTTCGCAAAGATGGGTTTGTGGCGCGAAATTTCTATCAACAAAAGAATAAGGGTTAGAGAATGGCTGGGCAGTTTAAGATGGATTCCATCCCGGGATCGCTTGTGGTAGTTGGCGGTACTTATGAGCCTTGGTTATCAGTACTGGAACAAGTTGGCTGGAAGTGTCACCAAGTAGGCGACTTACGCAAAGCTAACACGTTATTGGAAGATATTGGGCCTTGTATCGGTATCGTTGACCTGAGCCATGACGAGTTTAGCTTGAATGGTCTGGCAAACTTAGTGAGTTCTCATAAGCACGTGCGTTGGTTGGCGTTTATTCGTGAGTCTCAGCTCGGCACAGACACCATCTGCCAATTTATCGTTAACTTCTGTATCGACTTTTTTACTGCCCCAATCCCAGATGCCCAACTGTTGAGCACCATCGGCCACCAACTTGGTATGCTCAAGCTAGAGAAAAAAGTTTGGCCAAGCTTTGGCAATAGCCTCGATATGGGGCTGATTGGCGAATCTATCCCGATGAAGCGCTTACGCGATCAAGTTAAGCGAATTGGTCCTACGGACGTGAGTATTCTGATCTCTGGCGAGAGCGGTACTGGTAAAGAAGCGGTTGCTCGTGCAATTCACAAAGTATCTTCCCGTTCTCATAAGCCCTTTATGTCGATTAACTGCCGCGCTTTGAATGAGCAACGTTTCCAAGCGGAAGTCTTTGGTATTGCTGCGGATGCTGAGATGGGCCCAAGTCTGTTGGAGCAAGCAGATGGCGGTACTGTGTTGTTTAATGACATTCTGACCATTTCGAAAGACCAGCAAATGAACCTGTTAAGGTTTTTGCAAGAGGGCACGATTGAAACGCGCGAAGGTGTGAAGAATGTGAATGTGCGTATTCTTGCTGCTAACTCGTCAGACGTAGAAAAAGCCTTGATTGATGGCGACTTCAACGAAGAGTTGTACCATTACATCAATGTACTTCGTATCAACGTACCAAGCTTGAAAGAGCGCGCGAGTGACATTGCACTACTAGCTCGCTTCTATCTGCAAGAGTTCTCTAAAGAGTACAACTCTCAAGCAAAAAGTTTCTCAGAGGACGCTTTGAAAGCTCTGACTCGTTACTTCTGGCCTGGTAATGTTCGCGAGTTGATGAACCAAGTTAAGCGTGCGGTGTTGATGTCTGACAGCGTGATGATTGAAGAGCATCATCTCGATTTGCCGCAACGTAATGATTCAAAACGCAGTTTGAAATCAATTCGAGAAAAGAGTGAGCGTGATGCGTTATTGGTCGTGTTGGAATCGCACTCAGGTCAAGTTTCCAATGCGGCGAAAGAACTTGGTGTGTCGCGTGCAACTATGTATCGACTACTTAACAAGCACAACTTGATTTCCGATCAAGCGATGTAATTCAATGAGTGAATCGAATTGAAAGAGCGACCTTGCTGGTCGCTCTTTTTCGTTGTATACGTTCTGATTTATAAAACTCGAAGTTTTATATATTCCCTAGATGAATATGTTATATGAAAAAACATATGCAACTTATCTTCAGGGTATTGATTTGTTTTTTATCGAAAGCATAGAAATTGTTTGATATATATTCATCAACGCTTACAATTTAGCCATAACTCGTTGAGTTATATCACTTCACACACGGATTATTTTTTTAGCTAGGAGGCGCAAGATGAAACATTACGTTGTTAACACCACTGCTTGCGCTGATCGTATGTCTAAATCTCCGATAGCTTTTAAATCGGATATTAACGATACCACTGGCTCACAAGATAAAAATTAATCCGTAACCTAATTTATGTTTACTAGGCTGCGGAAAAGTAGCGGCTTAGTCTCAACAGATCTCTCTGTGTCTCTGCGTACTATTTTTCCCAGTCGATCATTTATCGTTTAATTGGAGAAAAATTATGCGTCACTCAATTTACTTAACATTGGCGACTTTGCTTATTAAAGCGGATTTAAAACGTGAAGAGAGAGAATGGCAACGTACCGTGCGCCGCAGTTCTCATGATGTTCCATGGACCAATGTTCATTTATTAAGGGATATTGGTTTAGATCGTGAAGGGCGAGTTACTCAAACCAGCGTGCCTGAAGCGGTTAAAGTTGAACGTCGAGTTCGTCATCTTCGTCGAGTGCTAACTGCGCGAATACCGACGTAATCTATAGCGTGTTGAGCTTCCAACATTACGCTTTAGTTAACCCTAAAAGCTCAACACGCTGTAAACGCATATCGAAATAGATTTGTTCTAAGTGCTATTAACAGGCTGACCTATGTGGTCAGCCTGTTTGCTTTTATGGACATGGGTTAGAGTAGGTAGTACCGATCGCTTGAATGTCTGTTAACAGCTCATCACTAAGCTTGATATCGATGCTGTCAATGTTGGCTTTAAGTTGATCAAGGTTGGTCGCACCGATGATATTGGAAGCGACAAATGGACGTTGATTGACGAACGCCAATGCCATTTGCGCAGGATCTAGGCCATGCTCACGTGCCAAGTTCACGTATGTTTCTGTCGCTTTGACGCCTTGAGGTGTGAAGTAACGAGCGAAACGCTCCCACTTAGTACAGCGTGCACCTTCTGGTTTTGCGCCATTTAAGTATTTACCACTCAAACAACCAAACGCCAGAGGTGAATACGCTAACAGTTGGACACCTTCATAATGGCTGATTTCAGACAAACCCACTTCGAAGCTGCGGTTGAGTAGATTGTATGGGTTTTGAATTGAAACGATACGCGGTAAATCATGCTTCTCAGCTAAACGAAGCAAAGACATCACCCCCCAAGGTGTTTCGTTAGATACGCCGATGTAACGCACTTTACCCATCTTAACCAGTTCAGTTAATGCTTCTAGGGTTTCAATTAACGTCACTTCTTCTTGCTTGTCTGGGTAAGGGTAGTTGAGTTGGCCAAAGCAGTTAGTTTGACGCTGTGGCCAGTGAAGTTGGTACAAATCTACGTAATCGGTTTGGAGTCGTTGAAGGCTAGAGTCGATGGCATCATGGATATTGCGACGATTTAAACTCATGTTTTCACGGATGTGAGGCACATTGCGCGGCCCTGCCACTTTTGTCGCTAGAACGACTTTTTCTCGCTTGCCGGATTTTGTCAGCCAGTTGCCGATGTATTGTTCTGTTAGGCCTTGTGTTTCTGCTTTTGGCGGAACAGGGTACATCTCTGCGGTATCAATGAAGTTCACCCCATGATCGACAGCAAAGTCGAGCTGCTCAAAAGCTTCCTGTTCGATATTTTGCTCACCAAAAGTCATAGTGCCGAGACAGATTTTACTGATCTCGAGTGATGAGTGCGGTAGTTTGGTGTATTGCATTTCACTTCCTTGAAAAATAGCCAACTGAATAGGTTATCCATCAATATATGGGATTTTTGGTCGCTATCGCAAATCATTTACGTATAAGCGCAAGTGTGGCTCGAAAGGTATTCATCCCCCAACTACACTAAAAAGATCTTGTGAAGGAGGTGCACTATGCAGAAGCATCAACTGGACATGTGGCTACATGGTCAACATAAAGACACCTATACGTTACCCAAAGTATTTGTCATTGGGTGTTCCGATGTCTCTGACTATTTGTTGGCTGTGGAATATAAGCACCAGCTCGAGCCGATTAAAGATGGAGAGGAACCGCTTCATTTTGGTTCCTTAGATTTGGTGAAAGAAGAGCTGCTCAGGTTAGGTATCGACAAAGCTTATTTGCGGTTACACAACGCTTACGATGAGTGCGGTAGTGAGGGTACTGCCTCTTACTGCGATATCGAATTATCGTTGGTTACCCATTAGAGTGAACAGATGAGTTACTCAGATTGCACATTGATATAGTGCTTCAGTAAGATCTGTTCGGTGAATTGTGTTCGTAGGTAAAAGCCTCGTGGTAGCGTCTTCATTGGTTTCCCGTTGGAGCTATAGGCTTCAGTTAGTGCTTTGGCATTAGCGGCCTTTGGGCGCAGGTGAAGCGCTTCGCCATGTCTGGCTGAAATTTGATCAAATTTGCCAAAGACGATCATTTCCATCAGTTCTTCCCAGTCATTTCGTAAGATCTGCTCTTCTTCTTTATCTGGCGACCAAATAAGAGGTGTCCCTACACGACGCTCGGCAAGGGGGATTTCTCGTTCACCTTCTACAGGAACCCACAATACGCGCGAGAGCTTATTGCGCACATGGCTGGTTTCCCATGTCAGTCCTTGAACACCAGTTAAGGGTGCAACGCATACAAATGTAGTTTCTAACGGTCGTCCGTTGTAGCCAATTGGAATGCTCTTTAACTCGATACCAAGTTTGGAAAAGTCTTGTTGAGGTTTGCTACCCGCAGGAGCGCCCAAATGCCATTCCAGCAATTGTCCCACCCAGCCTTTATCGCGTTTGAGGTTTTCTGGAACGATCATCTCTGCTTCGTCCGCTAATTCCGCAAAACTGAGTCCGGCAATATCGTGAGCGCGTTCCATTAACTCCGCTTCTGATTGTGGTTCTGGTTTCATAATAACTGCATGACAATGGAAAAATCCTAGTCTAACAAATTTCAACAAAATCTACTGTCCAAGATTTCATCGAGATGGATTAAGAATGATCAATTCATAACTTATCCACAGATATAGGTACATATAAGTGGATCTACTGATGGGCTGGATGAATAAACAGGGGTTTTGAAACGTTTTTAGGCTTGATTTTATGTAGATGTCATGAAGTTAGAGAATGAATGTGTGGATAAATAACCGATCGGTTGATCTTTGACCGATCTGAGTTTGGTGAAAAGATCATCAGAATTGACAAGATCGTTTTATCACCAGGTTTGTTTTTAAGTTTATATTTATCATTGAGTTATGATTGGTCGTTATTTTTATTGATGAGTAAGAGAATAATGTTTTTGATTGAAAATCGGAGTTGATATGGAATTCTTCACAAAGTTATTCACAGAAAAGGTGAATAAATGTGGGCAATGTCTCACTCTTGTGTTGATAAACTTTAATTTGATTAAAAGATATCCAATAACGGTGAAAAGGTAATAAATCTTGCTCATATCACATCAGTAAGTTTGCTAGTAATGGGGATATGTGGAAAAATCACGGTAATAAAAAATTATTCATAGAGGTTAGCCAGTGATAGATGGCGATGGTTACCGACTGAATGTTGGTATTGTGATATGTAATAACCATGGTCAGGTCTTCTGGGCTAAACGATACGGGCAACACTCATGGCAATTTCCACAAGGTGGGATTGACGAAGGTGAAACACCTGAACAGGCGATGTTCAGGGAGTTGTATGAAGAAGTCGGATTAACGAAAAAAGACGTTAAGATCATTGCAACAAGTCGTCATTGGTTAAGATATAAACTACCAAAGCGATTGGTGCGTTGGGACTCCAAGCCTGTTTGTATCGGCCAAAAACAGAAATGGTTTCTGCTGCGATTGGAATGCGATGAATCGCGCATCAATATGCAGCGCGGGAAATCCCCTGAATTTGATGGTTGGCGCTGGGTGAGCTATTGGTATCCAGTTAGGCAAGTTGTTTCTTTCAAGCGTGATGTTTATCGTCGAGCGATGAAAGAGTTTGCATCTTTAGCCATGCCTTTTCGAGAGAGAAAAGCGAAAGGGAAAAGAAAAAAGCAACAACGTAGAGGATAGTCATGCTCAGCCAGCTAAGGGAAATAGTTGAGAAAGTCTCCAGAGTCGATGATGTGCATCTGGCACTAGATATATTGGTAAAAGAGACTTGTGCCGCCCTTCGCACTGAGTGTTGTACTATCTATCTCGCCAATGAAGAAATGCAGCGCCTTGAGTTGATGGCAACTCAAGGCCTTATTTTTGAAGGCGATAGCATCCACATTAATTTCAATGAAGGTTTAGTTGGTCTCGTTAAACGCAGCGCAGAACCTCTTAACCTCGCAGAAGCTTCAAAACACCCTGAATTTAAATTTTTCCCGCAGCTTGGTGAACAGGTTTATCACTCTTTCCTCGCCACTCCAATCATCCATCGCAAACAAGTATTAGGTGTATTAGTCATTCAGCAAAAGACGCCACGATTGTTTAGTGAGATGGAAGAATCTTTCTTAGTGACCTTATCTGCGCAGTTAGCCGTGATCATCGCTCACGCGCAAAGTTTAGGTCATTGGCAATTAGCCTCAAAACCGACGGTTCTTAAAGGCTTGCCTGCATCAACGGGTGTCGCCATCGGAGAGTTTTGGTTTGACAACACGCAGCCGAGTTTGTCGGACGTATTCCCGTCTTCCACGCTGGATAAAGAGCGAGAGCAAGAGCTGCTGCTGGTAGCGATTGAGCGTGCGCTGAATGATTTCCGCCGGATGCGGAAAAAGTTCGACAGCGAAATCAATAAAGATGCGTTAGCGATATTCGATTTGTTTACCCACTTGCTCAATGATCCAATGTTGCGCGGCGATCTTAAGAAACAGATTGAAAAAGGCGATCGAGCGGATTGGGCGCTGCGTCAGGTAGTCGAAACTTATTCAAACCGCTTTGCTCGTATGTCAGATGTCTATTTGCGTGAACGAGCACAAGATATCCGAGAGTTGGGGCAAAGGTTGCTGTATTTTCTGCACAACAGTGAGCAAGAGAATGCGGCCATCGATCGTCCTATCATCTTAGTGGCCAATGAGCTTACTGCGACTTTGTTAGCATCGGTGCCGAAAGAACATTTATTAGCGGTCGTTTCGCTTGAAGGGGGCGCAAACTCACACGCTGCAATTCTTTCGCGCGCATTGGGTGTGCCGGCTGTTATGGGCGCTAACATCAATACGGATGTGGTTAACGGCAAATTAGGCATCGTTGATGGTTATACGGGCGAGATTTTTCTAGAGCCCAACCGTCAGCTGTTGCGTGAGTATCGCAGTTTGGTTAGTGAAGAGTCAGAGCTCTTCGCGATGGTCAATAAAGATCTCGCGTTACCTGCCGTAACGTTAGATAACCAGCACATTGAAGTGATGCTGAATGCGGGTCTCAGTGCCGATAGCAACATTGCCATTAATACGGGCGTCGATGGTGTCGGTTTATATCGAACTGAAATTGCATTTTTACTTCAACATCACTTTCCATCGGAAGATGAGCAGTATCATCAATATCGAGCAATATTAAACAGCTACTCGAGCCAACGCGTGGTGATGCGTACTCTAGACATCGGTGGTGATAAACCATTGCCATACCTGCCAATCGAAGAGGACAATCCGTTTTTAGGTTGGCGCGGGATTCGCTTTACGTTAGATCATCCTGATATCTTTTTGATTCAATTGCGTGCGATGCTAAGAGCCAGTGCTGAAAGTGGTAATTTAAGTATCTTGTTACCCATGGTATCTGGTATTAAAGAGCTGGATGATGCGATGACGCTGATCAACCAAGCCTACAGCGAAGTTGTCTTGCTTGATGAGCGTATCCAGGCTCCAAAGGTCGGGGTGATGATCGAAGTACCATCGATGGTATATCTGCTTCCTGCCATCGCGCATCGAGTGGATTTTGTCTCTGTTGGTACTAACGACTTAACTCAGTATTTACTGGCGGTGGATCGGAACAATTCCCGCGTCGCTGATGTCTATGAATCCATGCATCCGGCAGTGCTGTTAGCACTCAAACAGATTCATGACGTGTGCGATAAATATCATGTGCCAGTGTGCATCTGCGGTGAATTAGCCGGTGATCCATTTGGTGCGCTCTTATTACTTGGGTTGGGATACACCAGCTTAAGTATGAACACATCTAACGTGGCTAAGGTGAAGTATTTGATTCGTCATAGCCAACAACAGGAACTAGAAAAACTAGCGGAACAGGCGATGACAAAATCGTACGGAGAGGAGATTCATCAAATGATGCATGATTTCTTTATCCAACAAGGTTTTGCAGGCTTCGTTCGTGCAGGGAAAAAGTAGGTAATCGTGACCGTCTCTTTATTTTTGTTATTGCTGGCGCTGGGCGCTTTTGTTGGTGTGATGGCGGGGCTACTCGGCATTGGGGGCGGATTAATCGTCGTACCTGCGTTGTTATTTTTGCTGCCTTGGGCGGGCATTTCTCCAGAAATGAGCATGCACATGGCGCTTGCGACATCTCTGGCAAGCATCATCGTCACATCAGGTTCTTCTGCTCTCAACCATCTTAAACTTGGCAACGTAGATATGTTTGTTGTGAAGTGGCTAATGCCCGGAGTGGTGATTGGTGGCTTTGTTGGTGCCAACATTGCCGAATGGATCCCAACTCACTACTTACCGAAAGTATTTGGTGTCATTGTACTGTGTCTAGCTGTGCAGATGTTCCGATCCATTAAAGTAAAAAGTGAGAAGCCAATGCCGAGTAGTCCGGTCACTATGATGTACGGAACGGGAATTGGTGTGGTTTCGAGCTTAGCTGGTATCGGTGGTGGTTCTTTATCTGTGCCTTTTCTCAACAAGCACGGCGTAGAAATGCGTAAAGCGGTCGGCTCATCGTCAGTTTGTGGCTGCATCATCGCCATTTCTGGCATGATCGGCTTTATTTTGCACGGCTATAAGGTTGAAGGTTTACCTGCGTACAGTATTGGTTATGTTTACCTTCCTGCGTTACTTGCGATTGCGATGACTTCGATGTTGACCACGAAAGTGGGGGCGAAGCTCGCGACCAATCTTCCTACTGCGGTATTAAAGAAAATATTCGCAATATTCTTAATGTTTGTTGCAGCAACAATGCTGCTGTAAGTTTATTCCCTAGTTATTCACGCTGAACCGAGCATTTTAGGTGACTTGGGTATATTGGTTTTATTTGTAAATAAGAAGAGAATGATTTATGTCTCAGGGATACCTTCAATTTCCCAATATTGATCCGGTTTTAGTCTCTATTGGTCCTGTTTCAATTCGTTGGTACGGTTTGATGTACCTCGTCGGTTTCATGTTTGCATTGTGGTTGGCGAACCGTCGTGCTGACAAACCAGGCAGCGGCTGGACTCGAGAGCAAGTCTCGGATCTACTTTTTGCGGGCTTCTTAGGGGTCGTCATCGGTGGGCGCGTCGGTTACGTTATCTTCTATAACTTTGAACTGTTTTTAGATGATCCTTTGTATCTCTTCAAAGTTTGGACTGGCGGTATGTCGTTCCACGGTGGTTTGTTGGGTGTGATTACGGCAATGTTCTGGTATGCACACAAGAACGGTCGTACCTTCTTCGGCGTTGCTGACTTTGTCGCGCCGTTAGTGCCATTTGGCTTGGGTATGGGCCGTATGGGTAACTTCATGAACAGCGAGCTTTGGGGGCGTGTAACAGATGTGCCTTGGGCTATCGTTTTCCCAAATGGCGGGCCTTTACCACGTCACCCATCGCAACTGTATGAAATGCTGTTAGAAGGCGTAGTGCTGTTTTTCATCTTGAACTGGTTCATCAAAAAGCCTCGCCCATTGGGTTCGGTATCAGGGTTATTTTTAGCTGGATATGGTACATTCCGCTTCTTAGTCGAGTTCGTTCGCGAACCGGATGCTCAGCTTGGTCTATTTGGTGGTTATATTTCGATGGGACAAATTCTATCAACGCCAATGATCGTGTTGGGTATTCTGATGATGGTTTGGGCTTACAAACGTGGTCTTTACCAAGACAAAGCTCAAGTTAAAACGAAGTAAGGTATTGGTGTGAAACAGTATTTAGATTTGTGTCAACGCATCGTTGATCAAGGTGTTTGGGTTGAAAATGAACGTACAGGTAAGCGTTGCCTGACGGTAATCAACGCGGATTTAACCTACGATGTTGCGAACAATCAATTCCCATTGGTAACGACGCGTAAAAGTTTTTGGAAAGCAGCAGTGGCTGAGCTACTTGGCTACATTCGTGGTTATGATAATGCTGAAGATTTCCGTAAATTAGGCACCAAAACGTGGGATGCGAACGCCAACTTAAACGACGCTTGGTTGAATAACCCATACCGTAAGGGTGAAGACGACATGGGCCGTGTGTACGGCGTTCAAGGTCGTGCATGGGCAAAGCCTGATGGTGGTCATATCGACCAGCTACGCAAGATTGTGGATGATTTGACTCGCGGTGTTGATGATCGTGGTGAAATCTTGAACTTTTACAACCCTGGCGAGTTCCATATGGGGTGCTTGCGACCTTGTATGTACAGTCATCACTTCTCGCTACTGGATGACACTTTGTATCTCAACAGTACACAGCGTTCGTGCGATGTGCCGCTTGGATTGAACTTCAACATGGTTCAAGTTTATGTGTTCTTAGCGATCATGGCGCAAATTACGGGTAAGAAGCCAGGTCAGGCCTTCCATAAAATCGTTAACGCGCACATTTATGAAGATCAGCTTGAGTTGATGCGTGATGTTCAGTTGAAGCGTGAACCGTTACAAGCACCAACATTCCATATCAATCCGGAGATTAAATCTCTAGAAGATTTGGAAACTTGGGTGACGCTGGATGACTTTTGGGTGGAAGGGTACGAACACCACGATCCAATTCGTTATCCATTCTCAGTGTAATCACGCTGGTTCTTGATACTACAAAAAGCTCCGAATGGAGCTTTTTTGCTTTTGCGATGCGTTTGAGTTTCGTTACTTCAAGGCGCTAACGATATAGCGATGAATTGGGTTAGTTTGCTTCGGAGTCGATAGTGCAGGGCTAATGAACTTCGGTTGTGTGAAAATCCCTTTATTAACGAGAGAACGGATCAGATCGAAATACTTCAATTCCGTTTTACCACATAGCAGCAGTGAAAAATCGTCCCCTAGCTTATCGTACGCGTTGAGCACTTCTCTAAATCCTCTCAGGTACAAATAATCTTTAGTTAAGCCACCTCCGCGGTATACGCGCGAAGTAATGGTAAAGGCTTGAACGTCAGACGCTTTGTACTGCTCCTTTAGCAACATAAAGGTGTGGCGGAAATCGCGCTCTTTAATCATAGATTCTACAGCAAGTACGCGAAGAGCTAAGGTTCTTAAACGTTTGATACTGAAGTGTCCAGAGAGGTACTCACACAAAATTGCCAACCCTTCCTGCGTATTGGTATTGGCAGGGCAACCTAAACTAAGCACTTTAAGTGGCTGTTGACGGCCATTAAGCGTAGTTAGCAAATGCACGCCCATCTCGTGGTGTGCGAGCGCTTCAAGCTCGTCAGTTGTGATGTGCGCAGCGCTGTTAATCTTCACTCGAGAGCCTGACACCAAAGCGTTTGCTAGCATGCCATCTAAGATTTGAATTTCACATTCGTACCCATTTTTATCAGCGAAGCTTTGCATGAAATGAGCAATGGAGCGACTATCATGCTCTGGTTTGCTCTCTTCTTCTGTCGGCAGATGCAAAATGAAATGTGCGTTAGCAATGTCTTTCGCACTTGGTTCACCGTAATAGCGCAGAGAGTTGTATAGGAACTCTTGCGTACCTATGGTGTTGACTTGATCAAGTTTGTCGGCGTAAGACTGAATGACATCCTCATAAAGCTTTTGCAGCTGAGTATCTTCGATGTGTTCCAAAGGCAATTCGTACAAACGGCGTTTTGACTGATGAGTGTCAAGAGGCGCTTTCTGGTACTGAAAGTTAGGTTCTTGCGAGTACTTATTATTGATGAACCTTTCTCGCTCTTGGGCGTAATTAAGCGGGTTTACGCTGCTAAGAATATCAATATCAGTGACTAACTGAGAGAGGTTTTCATCTATTGCTAATAGCTGGCTAGAAATTGGTTCATTAAACTGAGCCATGTCGTTCAACTCCATGTGAAGGTAAGACCTTTTTCAACAACGCGCAGAGTACCTGTCAGTCATCGAAGATAACTATGGGAGGCAAGAGCCGTTATCCACTGTGTATATGACCGTCTCTGTACTTTTGGCTAACGGTGATTGTATTGAAAGAGGTAGAGCCAAATTATCATTGAGTGTTTGGTTTGAACAACAAATATTTCTCAGTCTCAATCGGAGTTACATCAGCTCTCATTTTTGCATCATGATTACAGATACAAAAAAGGCCCCACAACGTGGAGCCTTAAACAATAAGCGATGGTTGGTATTATCAGGTTGTCAGAGCTAGGATTGCGCCTGGCAGAATGATGAATACAGACATCAGGTAGCCACCCACAACGGCTTTGTTTTTGATAGCAAGCTCTGAAATCATTTCAGCGCCTTTTACTGGGATTTCACGTAAGAACGGAATACCAAAGATAAACAGTGTCGCCAAAATATTAAAGGTTAAGTGTACTAGCGCAATCTGAAGAGCAAACACAGCAAACTCACCAGATACTGCGGTAGCTGCAAGTAGCGCAGTGATACACGTACCGATGTTCGCACCTAGAGTGAATGGGTAAATGTCACGAACTTTAAGAACACCAGTACCTACAAGTGGAACCATCAAGCTTGTTGTTGTTGATGAAGATTGTACCAACACCGTCACGATCGAGCCTGATACGATACCGTGGATAGGACCACGACCAATTGCATTCTTCAGAATATCGCGAGCACGGCCAACCATTAGGCTCTTCATTAGCTTACCCATTACTGTGATAGCAACGAAGATTGTAGCGATACCTAAAGCAATTAGAGCCACGCCACCCATGGTGTCACCAAATGTTGATAGCGGTTCTTTGATAGCAGAAACAACAGGCTTAGTGATTGGCTTGATGAAGTCAAAACCCTTCATGCTCATGTCGCCAGTGTTCAATAGTGGCGAAACCAACCAGTGAGAAATTTTCTCTAGAATGCCGAACATCATTTCCAAAGGAAGGAATATCAGAACAGCAAGAAGGTTAAAGAAGTCGTGGATCGTCGCACTAGCAAATGCGCGCTTGAATTCTTCCTTACAACGTACGTGACCTAGTGAAACCAAAGTATTGGTCACTGTGGTACCAATATTGGCACCCATTACCATTGGAATCGCTGTCTCTACAGGTAGACCACCTGCAACTAAGCCCACAATAATAGAAGTTACAGTACTTGAGGATTGGATTAGGGCTGTTGCTACTAGGCCGATCATAAGACCAGCGATAGGGTGAGATGCAAACTCAAACAATACTTTTGCTTGGTCGCCAGTTGCCCATTTGAAACCGCTACCAACCATAGATACTGCTAGAAGAAGCAGATACAGCATGAATGCCAAGTTAGCCCAGCGTAACCAACGAGTCGTGCTCGAGATAGGCGCTGCTGTTGAAGTAGCTTGGGTCATCATAATTTTCTCCGTTGACCTTTAAGTTCGTTTTTCGGTCTTAAGTTGAAACTTCGGGCGATGTTAGAGAACAAATATTTCAGTAATATTACAGATTGATTTCTGTGGGCACTTTTTATTGTGCTTTTTAATAGTTCAAAAAAAAACAGCGGATTATCCTGCTTTAATTCATTGAAAAATATAAGCTTTATTGGTTTTATGAACTGAGATTTTTTTGATGAGAATTCGATAAAAAGTGCGTTTTACTTCAAGTTTTATGACAATACTGAGATTGTTTTTTCGGTAAAACTTAATTTTAGTTGGTTAAAGTGATGGTTTTGCCGAGTATCTTGTCTGTCTCTGTCACATTTGGTATAAAAAGCATCACCTTCTTTTCTGGAATTGGCCGATGTCACATCTAAATTACAACCATCTTTATTATTTCTGGATGGTGTGCAAGCAAGGCTCTGTTACCAAGGCCGCGGATGCGCTTTTTCTCACTCCTCAAACGGTGACCGGGCAAATCAAAGCGCTTGAAGAGCGGATGAAAGGCAAGCTAACCAAGCGAAACGGCCGTACTGTCGAACCAACAGAACTCGGACAATTGGTCTTCAAATATGCGGATCGTATGTTTGGTTTAAGCTATGAGATGCTTGATATTGTGAACTACAGTCAGCACTCCAACATTTTGTTTGAAGTTGGTGTGGCCGATGCGCTGTCAAAACGGCTAGTTAGTAAAGTGCTGATGACAACCGTGCCTGAAGACAACAGTATCCACTTACGTTGTTACGAGTCGACGCACGAACTGTTATTAGAACGGCTATCGCAGCACAAGTTGGATATGATTCTTTCTGATTGCCCGGTGGACTCGACGCAAAGTCCAGGCCTTTATAGTAAGAAGCTTGGCGAGAGTAGCATGAGTTTCTTTGCTTCTTCTGACATTCCAGACGTGAAGTTCCCTGAAATTTTGGAAAAGAAAAAGCTGTTGATCCCAGCAAGTCGAACGGCGATGGGGCGAAAAGTCATTCAATGGTTTGATCGCCAAGGATTACAACCTGATGTCTTGGGAGAGTTTGATGACGTCGCGTTGATGAAAGCCTTTGCGAGATACCGTGATGATGTAATCTTTTTGGCGCCGACGGTTTACATGTCAGAAATCGAAGATGACCGCAGCTTACAGTTGATCGGTCATGTTGAGGATTTGAAAGAAGAGTATTACGTTATTTTCGCCGAGCGAATGATTCAGCATCCTGCGGTAAAAAACGTATGCGATGCTGATTTCAGCCAAATGTTTGAGTAAACCCGTATCGTTGCTCAAATAAATAGATTACTATCGATAAAAATATAAATCTAAATGATACCTAAGTAATTCAAGATACTTGGTTTAGTGAGCAAAATTATTTCTCGTCGATAAAGCTCCAGTGAACACTGCTGGTGGGTTAAATTGATATATCGCTTTAAAGCCAAATTTAGAGGTTCTAATAAAGAAGACTCTGGAGAAGAATCTTGATGTCCTTAGAGATATTAAATCAGTGCAACACAACAAGCTGGCCAGGGTTGGAATAAGTAAGTTGTAGCTAGAGGTCCAACACATGAATCTACAAGAAATGGAGAAAAACTCCGCAAAAGCCGTCGTGTTGCTCAAAGCGATGGCAAACGAAAGACGCCTACAAATTCTTTGTATGCTGCATAACCAAGAGTTGTCCGTTGGGGAGCTGTGTACCAAACTGGAATTAAGCCAGTCGGCGTTATCGCAACATTTAGCTTGGCTTCGTCGTGACGAATTGGTCGCGACGAGAAAAGAAGCGCAAACGGTGTATTACACGTTAAAAAGTGATGAGGTGAAGACATTGATTCAAACCCTTCACGGTCTTTATTGCGCAAACTGATCGCACAGACTGAAATGCGTTAGGGTTATCTGTGTTGTTTAGGCAACGGTAGGTAACTGGCAGATTTGAGTCGTTCTAAATAACAAAAGCTGGCAGTGCCAGCTTTTTTCTTATCTTGGATTCGTGATTTGACGAATTTTAGATATAAAAAAACCGACATAAAGCCGGTTTTTTCTTCACTGTAAAATCAAGTGTCTATTAAAGAGCTTTGATTTGTGCAGCGAAACGAGACTTATGGCGAGCTGCTTTATTCTTGTGAATAAGGCCTTTAGTTGCCATGCGGTCTAGGATAGGTGTAACTACAGCGAATGCAGCAGTTGCAGCTTCTTTGTCGCCTGCTTCGATAGCAGCAACAGTTTTCTTCATGTAAGTACGCATCATTGAGCGACGGCTAGCATTGTGCTGACGACGTTTCTCAGCTTGGATAGCGCGCTTCTTAGCAGATTTACTATTTGCCAAGGGTCTAACTCCCAAAAACTTAGTTCTGTGACAATTTAAGGGCGAGGAATATCCCTCATTTGCGCCTAAATGTCAAATGATTTGTGCAAAAACCCATCTAAACCAAAACAAATTTTGGTATGAAAGGTTATCGCGGTTAAGATGGCGGGGATTCTAACAGCATTTTTATACCAATGCTAATAATTATCCGCTTAGAACTAACAATAAACGGATATATTTTTGACGTCTATTTAGAGCCTCCACGAGCTTAACAGTATAGGGTTGGCTGTCTTATAGTGATATTCCGAGGTTACAGTGAGTAAACGACTACTCAAGTCAGGCATGATCGTCAGTGCTATGACATTAATTTCCCGCGTTCTGGGTTTAGTTCGCGATGTTGTAGTGGCAAATTTAATGGGGGCAGGAGCAAGCGCTGACGTCTTTTTCTTCGCCAACAAAATTCCGAATTTCTTACGACGTTTGTTTGCTGAAGGGGCTTTTTCTCAAGCGTTTGTCCCTGTTTTAACGGAGAATCACGCTCAAGGTGATATGGACAAAACACGCGAGTTGATTGCTCGTGCTGCCGGTACGTTAGGGGTTATTGTCTCTATTGTTACCGTGCTGGGCGTGCTGGGCTCTGGTGTGGTAACCGCGCTGTTTGGTTTTGGCTGGTTTTTAGATTGGATGCATGGTGGGCCGGCCGCAGAGAAATTTGAGCTAGCCAGTCTGATGCTCAAAATTACCTTCCCTTATTTATGGTTCATCACCTTTGTTGCGCTTTCCGGAGCCATTCTTAACACACTCGGCAAGTTTGCCGTCTCCTCATTCACTCCGGTCTTTTTGAATGTCATGATCATTCTGGCGGCTTGGTTTATCTCGCCACAGATGTCTCAACCGGAAATCGGTCTGGCTATCGGTGTATTTTTAGGTGGTTTGGTTCAGTTCTTATTCCAAATTCCTTTCCTTATTAAAGCGGGCGTGATGGTTAAGCCTAAGTGGGGGTGGCGCGATCCTGGGGTGGTAAAAATCCGCACGTTGATGATTCCCGCTTTGTTTGGCGTCTCTGTCAGTCAAATCAACCTGCTATTTGATACTTTTATTGCCAGCTTTCTACAAACTGGCTCAATCAGCTGGTTGTATTATTCCGATCGTTTGTTGGAGTTCCCGCTGGGGCTGTTTGGTATTGCGATTGCGACGGTGATTTTGCCTGCGCTGTCTCGTAAACATGTGGACTCGCAGAGCGAAGGTTTTGCACATACCATGGATTGGGGCGTTCGCATGGTAACGCTGCTCGGGATTCCGGCGATGTTGGGTTTGATGGCGTTGGCGAAGCCGATGTTGATGGTGCTATTTATGCGCGGTGAGTTCTCTCCACAAGATGTGCACCAAGCGTCTCTGTCGTTGCTCGCTTACGCATCTGGCCTATTGAATTTCATGTTAATTAAAGTGTTAGCGCCAGGCTATTACTCACGTCAAGACACAAAAACGCCAGTGAAATACGGCATCATCGCGATGGTGACTAACATGGTGTTCAACGCAATTTTTGCCTATTTCTACGGTTACGTCGGCTTGGCTATTGCTACGGCATTGTCAGCGTTCGTCAACATGGCGCTGTTGTACCGAGGTCTGCACATTGCAGGTGTCTATCAAATCACTAAGCGTACCGTCTTCTTTATTATACGTTTGGTTGTTGCTGGCGCTGCGATGGTCGCTGCGATCTTATGGCAATTGGAAGACATGTCGGTTTGGCTAGAGTGGAGCTTTGCTCACCGTAGCGGCATGTTAGGAATGTTAATTGGTCTAGGCGCCGCAGTTTACCTAGCGGTTCTATTTTTGACAGGCGTACGTTTAAAAGACCTAAAAGCTGGGACAGATTGAGGTTGATTAGTATATAATCCGTCAGTTTCACACAGTGCAAAGTAAAAACAGAGGCAGAACGCAGTATCCAATGGAACTGATTAGAGGCATTCATAATATCGCACCACACCATTATGGTTGTGTGTTGACGATCGGCAATTTCGATGGCGTACACAAAGGCCATCAACAAGTATTGCAGCAAGTGTCTGAGCAAGCGGAGAAACTTTCGTTACCGTCGGTTGTGATGACCTTTGAACCTCAGCCAATGGAGCTGTTTGCCAAAGACAAAGCGCCCGCAAGGTTGACGCGACTGCGCGACAAGTTCGTTCAATTAAGCAAGCTCGACATCGACCGTTTGCTTTGCGTCAACTTTAATCGCCATTTTGCCAGCCTGACAGCGGAAGAGTTTATCCGCGACTTGTTGGTCGAGCGTTTGGGTGTTAAGTTTCTTGTCGTTGGTGATGATTTCTGCTTTGGCAAAGGCCGTTTAGGTAACTTTGCTATGTTGCAGGAAGCAGGGGAAAAATACGGCTTTGAAGTCGTCAGTACCCAAAGCTTTTGTTTACAACAGTTACGAGTGAGTAGTACCGCGATTCGGGAAGCACTAGCTCGTGACGATTTGCATGCCGCACAAGAGATGCTGGGAAGAGATTACAGCATCAGCGGTCGCGTTTCACACGGAAGAAAGTTAGGAAGAACCATTGGGTTCCCGACGGCCAATATTCCACTGAAACGTTGTGTTTCTCCGGTTTCCGGAGTCTATGTTGTTCAAGCGCTAGGCTTGGGTGATAAGCCAGTCGGTGGCGTGGCTAATATTGGCCAACGACCTACAGTAAATGGCGTTCGCCAACAGTTAGAAGTACACTTATTTGACTTTCATGCCAATTTATATGGCAAGCAACTAGAAGTGGAACTTTTGCACAAACTTCGAGATGAGCAAAAGTTTGAGTCGTTTGAAGAACTTAAACAACAAATCGAATTGGATGCTGAAGCAGCAAGGGTGTGGCTGCGTCAGCTTAAGAGTTGAACGGTTTATTCCACCGTTCGACATAATGTCTAATTTTCGCCCAATATAACGGAATTAAGAATCGATGAGTGAGTATAAAGATACCCTGAACTTACCTGAAACAGGGTTTCCAATGCGCGGCAACCTGGCTAATCGTGAGCCAGAAATGCTTGAGCGTTGGTACAAAGAAGATCTTTACGGTGAAATCCGTAAAGCTAAAAAAGGCAAAAAGTCATTCGTATTGCACGATGGCCCTCCTTACGCAAATGGTGACATTCACATTGGTCACGCACTAAACAAGATTCTTAAAGACATTATTATTAAATCCAAAACACTTTCAGGTTTTGACGCACCTTACATCCCAGGCTGGGACTGCCACGGTCTGCCAATCGAATTGATGGTAGAAAAGAAAGTAGGCAAACCAGGCCAAAAAGTAACGGCAGCGGAATTCCGCGAAAAATGTCGCGAATACGCAGCAGGTCAGGTTGAAGGTCAGAAAGAAAGCTTCAAGCGTCTTGGCATCATGGGTGAGTGGGATAAGCCATACCGCACTATGGATTTCGCAACTGAAGCGAACATTATTCGTGCGCTTGGTAAAATCGCAAGTAATGGCCACCTATTAAAAGGTTTCAAACCTGTTCACTGGTGTACGGATTGTGGTTCTGCACTTGCAGAAGCAGAAGTAGAATACAAAGATAAAGTATCGCCATCTATCGACGTACGTTTTAAAACAGCGGACGAAGCTGCGCTGCTATCTAAATTTGAATTGACGGAAGGTCACGAAGGTAAGGGTGACGTTTCAATCGTTATCTGGACAACCACTCCTTGGACTCTGCCTGCAAACCGCGCAGTATGTCTACGTGATGATCTTGAATACGTGCTAATCCAAGTTGAGGGTGACAACCCTGAGCGTATTATCGTTGCTGCTGAATTGGCAAAAGATGTGATGGATCGCGCGGGTATCGAGCACTTCCATAACCTTGGTTTTGCGAAAGGTGCGGATCTAGAGCTTTCTCAGTTCCAACACCCATTCTACGATTTCACAGTTCCGGCGATCCTTGGTGATCACGTGACGACTGACTCAGGTACTGGTGTGGTTCACACGGCACCTGGTCATGGTCAGGAAGACTTTGCGGTTGGTCAAAAGTACAACCTAGAAGTGGCAAACCCAGTGGGCTCTAACGGTGTTTACCTACCAGACACTGAGCTTTTTGCTGGCCAGCACGTATTCAAAGCGAATGACGCTGTCGTAGAAACGCTAAAAGAAAAAGGCGCGCTACTACATCATCACGCTTACGAGCACAGCTACCCGCACTGTTGGCGTCATAAGACTCCAATCATCTTCCGAGCAACACCTCAATGGTTCGTATCAATGGACCAAGCTGGCCTACGTGCAAAAGCACTAGAGTCAATCAAAGGTGTTCAGTGGATGCCGGAATGGGGTCAAAGCCGTATCGAAGGTATGATCGAAGGTCGCCCTGAGTGGTGTATCTCTCGTCAACGTACTTGGGGTGTACCAATCGCTCTGTTTGTTCATAAAGAAACAGCAGAACTTCATCCAAACACGTTAGAGCTAATTGAAAAAGTAGCGAAGCTTGTTGAAGAAAAAGGCATCCAAGCATGGTGGGATGTAGACGCAGCTGAACTACTAGGCGACGAAGCAGAGCAGTACGAAAAAGTACTCGATACGCTAGACGTATGGTTCGATTCAGGTGTTACGCACTTCTCTGTTGTTGATGCTCGTGAAGAGTACAACGGTAACAGTGCCGACCTATACCTTGAAGGTTCTGACCAACACCGTGGTTGGTTCCAGTCTTCTCTAATTTCATCAATTGCGATGAAAGGTGTAGCGCCATACAAACAAGTTCTGACGCACGGTTTCGTGGTTGATGGTCACGGCCGTAAGATGTCTAAATCTATCGGTAACGTGGTTGCGCCAAAAGACGTAACGAACAAACTCGGTGCAGACATTTTGCGTCTATGGGTTGCTTCTACAGACTACACTGGTGAAGTTGCGGTTTCTGATGAAATCCTAAAACGCTCTGCAGATGCGTATCGTCGTATCCGTAACACAGCGCGTTTCTTCCTAGCGAACCTAAATGGCTTCAACCCAGCAACAGACATCGTTCCTGCTGAAGAAATGGTGGCGCTAGACCGTTGGGCAGTTGGTCGTGCACTTGCTGCGCAAGAAGAGATCATCAAAGCGTACGATGAATACAACATCCACGCCGTAACTCAGCGTCTAATGCAGTTCTGTTCTATCGAGATGGGCTCATTCTACCTAGACGTAATCAAAGACCGTCAGTACACAGCGAAGCAGGGCGGCCACGCTCAACGTAGCTGTCAGACTGCACTTTACTACATCGTAGAAGCACTAGTTCGTTGGATGGCGCCAATCATGTCATTCACCGCAGATGAGATCTGGAACGAGATGCCAGGCGAGCGCGAAAAATTCGTGTTCACAGGTGAGTGGTTCGATGGTCTATTTGGTCTAGCGGAAGGTGAAGAGCTGAACAACGAATTCTGGACTGAAATTCAGAAAGTTCGTGGGGCGGTGAACAAACTTCTTGAAGCGGCGCGTGCAGAGAAAACCATCGGTGGTGCACTACAAGCTGAGCTAACTCTATTTGCTGATGACGCACTAGCGGCGAAAATCAACAAGCTAGAAGACGAGTTACGCTTCGTGCTACTGACGTCTGCAGCAGCAGTTAAGCCTTTAAGCGAGAAATCTGACGCGGCGCAAGCAACAGACATCGAAGGTCTGTTTGTTGAAGTGAAAGCGACAGAAGCTGAGAAGTGTGATCGTTGTTGGCACCACACGCCAGACGTAGGCACAATTGCGGGTCACGAGAAGATTTGTGGTCGCTGTGTATCTAACGTTGATGGCGAAGGTGAAGTACGTAAATTCGCGTAATTGCCTAGAACGACTGAACTTTTTTTAAAATTAACAGCCCCAGTATTTACTGGGGCTGTTTGTAGGTAAAGTAATGAGTGAAAAAGCACTGACGTTAAAGCAATCAGGTGTACGTTGGCTGTGGCTAGCGATTGTGATTTTTTTGGCCGATATAGGCATTAAATACGTTGTCATGAACAACATGGGATATGGCTGGGCAAACCGAATTGAAATTTTGCCTTTCTTCAATCTTCTCTATGTTCACAACTATGGCGCAGCTTTCAGCTTTTTGAGCGATCAAGCGGGTTGGCAACGTTGGTTGTTTACCGGTATCGCATTTATAGTCACAGGTCTTTTGACTTATTGGATGAGTAAGCTTCCTGCAAAAGAAAAGTGGAACAACATTGCTTACGCCATGATTATTGGCGGTGCAGTTGGTAACGTATTTGACCGCGTGATCCATGGTTTTGTGGTCGATTACTTAGACTTCTACTGGGGCAATTATCACTGGCCGGCATTTAACCTTGCTGATATGGCGATTTGTCTTGGTGCGGCGATGATTATCCTAGACGGCTTTCGCAAGAAAGACACAGCAAAAGCCTAAATCGTGGCCATGTATATTGGAAAAGTCGAATAACCCTAAGCGTCGTCCGTTGATTCGTACGACGCTTTTTATTATGTTGGAGCGCAAATCCGCACATCAGTGTATAAAAAGACAAAGCGGATAGACGTAATGACCCAAGAACAAGGAAGCAGTAACGTGACAACAATAACGAATGATTCGGTAGTAACCCTGCACTTTACGATCAAAATGAAAGATGGTTCGGTGGCAGACAGCACTCATAATATGGGCAAACCAGCGAAGTTTGTGATGGGTGACGGTAGCCTGAGTGAGAACTTCGAGCAGTGCTTGGTGGGTCTCCAATCTGGTGAGAAAAAAGCGATTGAACTCAAAGCGCAAGATGCTTTTGGTATGCCTAACCCAGACCATATTCATCATATGGATCGCACCAAATTTGTTGGTGAAGCGGAAGTTGAAGTCGGTACTATCATGGCTTTCAGTGGCCCTGATGGTATGGAAATTCCGGGCATCATTACTGAGATTGCAGGCGATTCGGTAACGGTAGACTTTAATCACCCTTTAGCGGGACAAGACGTGACTTTCGAAGTCGAAATTTTGTCAGTAGAATAGCCACCCCAATAAAAGATAATTTCCATGAGCAATGAAATGAAAATCCTATTAGCTAACCCACGCGGTTTTTGTGCTGGTGTTGACCGTGCGATTAGCATCGTAGAGCGTGCGCTAGAGCTGTATCAGCCACCGATTTATGTTCGCCATGAAGTGGTACATAACCGTTTTGTGGTTGAGGGGCTAAAGCAACGAGGCGCTATCTTCGTTGAAGAGCTACATGAAGTGCCTGACAACAACATCGTGATTTTCTCTGCTCATGGTGTATCGCAAGCGGTTCGCCAAGAAGCAAAACAGCGTGATCTGACGGTATTTGATGCAACCTGCCCATTGGTAACGAAAGTTCATATGGAAGTTGCTCGTGCAAGCCGCCGCAATATGGAAGTGGTTCTGATTGGTCATGCTGGTCACCCAGAAGTCGAAGGTACCATGGGTCAGTACTCAAGCGAAACTGGCGGCATGTACTTAGTGGAAACTCCTGCGGACGTTGAGAAACTAAAAGCGATCGTGAAAGATCCATCGGATCTGCACTATGTAAGCCAAACCACATTGTCTGTCGATGAAACCGCTGATGTGATTGAAGAGCTACGCCGCGTATTTCCTGACATCCAAGGCCCACGTAAAGACGATATTTGTTACGCAACACAAAACCGCCAAGATGCCGTGCGAGAGCTGGCTGGTGATGTGGATGTAATGGTGGTTGTGGGTTCTAAGAATTCTTCAAACTCTACTCGTCTTAAAGAGTTGGCTGAGAAACTTGGCACGCCTGGTTACTTGACGGATTGTCCTGAAGATATCAAGCCTGAGTGGTTTGAAGGTAAGACAAAAGTAGGTGTGACAGCGGGTGCTTCTGCGCCAGAAGAGTTGGTGAATCAGATTCTTGAGCGTATCAAAGAGCTAGTGGGTGCACGCTCAGTCGATGAAGTCTTAGGTCGAGAAGAAAACATGTTCTTCGAAGTACCAAAAGAGCTGCAAATCAAGCAAGTGGACTGATATCCATTTATCGAATATTCAAAAGGCGACCTCAAGGTCGCCTTTTTTGATCACATGTTTCGCTCATATTCGGCACTTAGTGGCTGATACCTAGCATCTCTTTGAGTACTTTGAGGTAACGACGGCTTACTGGGATCTCAAAGCCTGTTTTGGTGATGATTTCGGCTAGACCATTTTCCAGCAGCTTGATTTCACTGATGGCTTTAATGCTCACTAAATATTGGCGATGACAACGCACTAAGGGCGTTTTTTCTTCCAGTGTTTTTAACGTGAGCTGAGTGCTTGCTGTTTGGCTGGTGGAACGTACATGCACACCGCTAATATCGCTATAAGCACATTCCACCGTCTCGGTTGCCATGATCACAATCCGATTGTGTCCAATACAAGGAATTTGATCCAAAGTCTCGGGTGTAATCGCAGACAGTTGTTGAGTTAACGCTGATTGACTGATCACCTTGTTTAGGCGCTTAACGGTTTTGTTCAAGCGGCATGGGTCGACAGGTTTGAGGAGATAATCAAACGCGTTATCTTCAAAAGCTTGGATTGCGTATTGGTCATAAGCGGTAACAAAAACCACATACGGCATGGTTTCAGGATCGAGCATGCCAAGCAGCTCGATCCCGGTTACTTGAGGCATTTGGATATCTAAGAACACCACATCAGGTTTGAGCTCGTTGATTTTTTTGAGGCCCAAGATGGCATTGGACGCATCACCGACCACCTCCACTTGACCTGTTTCATCCAAGAGCTCTGCCAGCTCTTCTCGAGCAAACTGTTCATCATCAATGACGAGTGCGGTTAACATCCAACATTACCTTTATTGCTGCTGATTGGGTTTATGATTTCGGGGGAATGATAAAGCTCATTTTAGTAAATTGATGCGTCACACACGCAATTTTTAGCGCTGAGTCACGCCCAAATTGATTAGTGAGACGTTTGTCTACAATTTCCAAGCCTAAACCTGAGTGGTTGTCTTTTGGTGGCTGGAAACTGCCTGCGTTGTCCTCGACCGTAATCAGGTGTCCTTGAGGGTGCGCTTCGCTGTAAATTTTAACTTTTCCACCTTCAAGCATATTGGAGATGCCGTGTTTGATGGCATTTTCCACCAAGGGTTGAAGTGTAAAACTTGGCAGCTTGATATCGAGCAACTCTGGGTCGATATCTATTTCTACTTCCAAGCGATCCGTGAAGCGTGCTTTTTCGATACTGAGGTAAGAATTGACGTGTGCAAGCTCTTCTTTCAGCGTCACCGTATTGATGTTCTGTTTTAAGTTACTGCGGAAGAAATGCGACAAGTTTTGGATAAGCTCACGGGCTTTATCTGGGTCGCGGCGTGTAATTGCACTGATGGTATTGAGCGCGTTAAACAAAAAGTGAGGGTTTACCTGCGCGTGCAGCAGTTTGATTTCTGCCTGCGCTAACAGCGCTTGTTGTTGTTGATAATCGCCATACAAAATTTGGCTGGAGAGCAACTGAGCTATCCCTTCTGCCATTGACATGTTGGCGGTTGAGAACAGCTTACGCTTAGGTTCATAGAGTTTGATTGTTCCGATGACCGCCTTACCCGCTCGCAATGGAATGATCAACGCCGAACCGAGTTTGCAATCTTTCGCCAAAGAACACTGATACGGACGCTCTGTACCATCAAGATAGATGATGTCGTTTTTCTCCATCGAATCTAATGTGCTTTGCGATGAAATAGGTGTATTCGGTCTATGGTGGTCATCGCCAATGCCGACAAACGCCAAAATCTTCTCTTGGTCAGTAATTGCAACTGCGCCAACCTTGGTTTCTTCGTAAATGATACGAGCGATTTTTTCTGCATTCTCGGTGTTAAAACCGTTGCTCAAAATGCCTACGGAGCGATCGGCGATGGTAAGCGCGCGGCGTGAAAAGGTTGCGGAGTACTTTTCAAAAATGGTTTTTCTATCTTGTAGGATGCTCATGAAAAGTGCGGCACCGAACGAGTTGGCAATGATCATCGGAGCGGCAATCGCTGACACCAGTTCGTAGGCTTGGTCGAAGGGTTTGGCTACCGCCAACAACAAAATCATCTGCACAACTTCGGCAACAAATGTCACGCTGAACACCACGCTTGGGTTGAACAGCAATGCGCCCTTGTTGCGTTTGATAAGGTAGACATGTAACAAGCCACCAATCACGCCTTCAGCAGTGGTTGAAATAGCACAGGCTAGGTCGGTAAAGCCACCAAGTGAATAACGATGAATCCCGCCGGTTAAGCCGACAGCAAAACCGACTACTGGCCCGCCGAACAACCCACCCATGACAGCGCCAATGGCACGCGTGTTGGCGATTGCATCATTGATGTGCAGGCCAAAGTACGTCCCGAGGATACAAAAGCCAGAAAAGAGCACGTAGCAAATCAAACGATGGCTAAGGCGAGACGAAATACTCAGTAGCGGTAAGATGATGGGTGTTTTACTCAGCATGTAAGCCAAGACTAAGTAAACACACATTTGCTGCAAGAGAGAGATAACCAGTTCCATAGCGAACCTAACCTGAAATTAATGTTGTTATTGTATACCTAAACAACCTCAAGGTTTTATCGGCCTTTAAAGTCATTTAGGTATAAAACAAAAAGAGCCTGCAAACGGCAGGCTCCTTGTCTTAACCAGTCAATATGTGGTTGGCTTACGCAGTTTCTGTGACTGCTTGTGGTTTTTCTTCATCCGCCAGTTCAGATTCGCCTTTACCTTTAGAGGTTTTGATAACGTAACCTGTAACGACTAGAGAGAAGATGACACCCGCGATAGTCGACACTTGCATTGGTAGGCCGAAACCTAGTGAGCTGTTGTTCAGAATGAAAGTTACACACACTGTAGTCATGAACATTGCAGGGATAGTTGTAATCCAGTGCAGTTTGTTGTGACGCAGTAGGTAAGCTGACGCAGTCCACAACATCATTACTGCGGTTGTTTGGTTTGCGAAGCCGAAGTAACGCCAGATGATGCCAAAGTCTACTTGAGTCAACACTCCACCGATAACGAATAGCGGTACAGCCATTAGTAGACGGTTACGTAGTGTTTTCTGTTCCATGTTGAAGTATTCAGCAAGGATTAGACGGCTTGAACGGAACGCAGTGTCACCTGAAGTGATTGGTAGGATAACCACGCCTAGGAAAGCAATGATACCACCGAATACACCTAGTAGACCAAATGACGCGCTGTATACCACGTTACCAGGACCACCGTTTTTCACTGCTTCAGAAAGCGCTTCTAGAGAGCCGAAGAATGATAGGGCGATAGCACACCAGATTAGAGCGATAACACCTTCACCAATCATTGCACCGTAGAATACGAAGCGACCGTTTTTCTCGTTTTCCATACAACGCGCCATTAGTGGCGACTGAGTTGCGTGGAAGCCAGAGATTGCACCACAAGCGATAGTGATGAACAGCGCAGGCCATAAAGGCATATCATTTGGATTTAGGTTAGAGAACATGTCTGTTACTTGGAAATCACCCATCACTGTGTGCTCGCTAGATAGAGCAACCGCAGTCATTAGACCAACCGACATGAAGATAAGTAGTGCGCCAAATAGAGGGTAGAAACGACCGATGATCTTATCTACTGGAACGATTGTCGCGATGATGTAGTAAGCAAAAATAACTACAACCATTGTTGTCATGCTTACGTTTAGGCTGGTTTGATCATTGATTAGGTTTGTGATCATGCCCGCTGGCGCTGATACGAATACCACACCAACAAGAAGCAACAGGACAATGGCAAAGATATTCATAAAGTGTTTTGCGCCATTACCTAGGTAGCGACCAGTAATCGTTGGCACTGATGCACCGCCGTTACGCACAGAAAGCATACCTGAGAAGTAATCGTGTACGGCACCTGCAAAGATACAACCTACAACAATCCAAAGCATTGCGGCTGGGCCGTAAAGTGCACCCATGATTGGGCCAAAGATAGGACCTACACCAGCGATGTTAAGTAGCTGAACTAGGTAAACCTTCTTTGTTGACATTGGAACAAAGTCAACACCATCCGTTTTGGTGTGTGCAGGGGTTTGGCGTTTCTCATTGATGCCGAAAATTTTCTCAACGAAAGCGCCGTAGATGAAGTATCCGCCGATGAGGGCAGCGACACAAGTTAGAAACCACATCATAGCAATTGTCCTTGGTTGGGTAGGGTAATTTTTTAATTTCAGGGTGCATGTTATGCGCTACTTTTGTTAATTGCATTCGCTTAGTAGATGAGTGGTCGAATACAGTAGCGAGTGGTCGATATACCGATTGAGTGGTTTGTGATGCTAGTGAGTGGCGCGTTTTATCATTAAGTGGTTTAACGGCAGCGTGAGTGGCGAAATCTGGGTGTTGAGCGGCAGATTCAGAGAATTAGTGATAAGCTTGTTTTGAAAACAATCAGTTAAGGAAGAGTTATGAAAAAAGCGACGTTGGGGTTGGCGCTGGTATTATTGGCTGGGTGTGCTGCAACCACGGAAGATCTCGCCAAATCGGGTGATTGGTATCAGATTGGTTATCAAGATGGCATCGCAGGACACACTTCTCGTAGTGTAAAAGAGCTGAAAACGTTGGGCATTGCTAATCCTGGTGATTATGACCGTGGCTATTTGGAAGGTGTCGCTGAATATTGCAATCCAGACTTTGCTTATCAAATGGGTCTATCTGGCCAATATTATGAGGGTGTCTGTGAGGGCACTGAGCAAGCGCAAAAATTCCGTATGGAATGGCAACGAGGCTGGAACGAATACAGTAATTAACGCCAAGACTCATTCTGTTTCATAATCAAGACGATAGTTTGGCTTGTTGAACTTCTGACAATTCTATCGGATCGCTTTGGTCTACTTGGCTCATTGAGATTGAGTAATAAGTGATATTGAAATATGAAAAAGTACTTTTTAGTTGCGTTAGTATTACTGCCGCTAACCGCAAGTGCCAGCAATATGCTGAAAGATACGATCAAAGCGAAACGCAAATACGACCATAACAAGCATCAGATTACGAATACGCTCAATAATACCAAGCGGGATATTGAAGATCTCACCAACGGTACTTACGTGCAAAACAAAATGAAACGGGAAGTAAACGAGGCGACAAGCCAGTACACGAATAAAGTGGAACGCGTTAAAAATGCCACTGATCCAGACCAGCTCAAGCGTAAGGTGAATAACGAGTTAAATCGCGAATTTGATGAGTGGTTGTATGACGAGGATTGATGCTTGATGTATCAGCTCCGGCAAAAAGATAAGGTGGCCCATGAGCCACCTTTTTACTGTCCAACCTTCTTACATTAGGTCAGTTTGCTTTGTGGCTTTCTACCGCTTTACGCAAGAAGCCCTCTTGATGATGAAGGTGCTGACGTGCGGACTCGATATCAAGATCGGTCAAGATCATTAAGATTGCCAGTTTCACCTCATAATTGGTCTGCTTAAGTACCTCGGTTGCCTCTTCTTTAGTGCACTCCGTCGCCTGCATAACAATGCGAGCAGCACGCGCGACCAATTTGTTGTTGGTCGCTTTCACGTCCACCATCAAGTTTTGGTAGCTCTTACCTAAACGGATCATACTTGCTGTAGTGAGCATGTTGAGCACCAACTTTTGAGCGGTGCCTGATTTTAAGCGAGTGGACCCCGTCAAGGCTTCTGGGCCAACAACGGGACTTATTGCGATATCAGCAATATCTGCGATAGGAGAATCCGGATTGCACGACAACGCAACGGTAGTTGATCCAATCGTATTCGCGTATTCCAAACCGCCAATCACATAAGGTGTACGACCACTGGCTGCTATTCCTACCAGTACATCATTGCTGCTGAAGTCGATATCCTTTAAATCTTGCTCACCAAGTTGAGGTGAATCCTCTGCACCTTCTTTGGCTTTTAGTATCGCTTCTGGGCCACCAGCGATAAGGCCGATCACCATTTTGTCCGATACGCCAAACGTTGGTGGGCATTCCGAGGCATCCAGTACACCTAAACGGCCGCTCGTGCCTGCACCCATATAAATTAAGCGTCCACCCACTTTAAAGGCGTCGGTGATCTTATCGACCGCTTGAGCAATCTCAGGCAGCACTTTTTCAACGGCAAGCGGAACGAGTTTGTCCTGTTGGTTGATGCGCTGAACAATATCGAGAGAAGGCAGCAAGTCGATGTCCATGGTATCTGGATTTCGCCCTTCAGATACCAGATGGGATAAAGCTGCGATAAGTGCATCGTTCGTCATAATGAATTAAGCCTTTTTGTTTAGGGTCTATTGCCCTTAATTTTTTGAATAGAGCACACCAAGTGAAGCGAGGCGACTTGCCCCTGTGACTTCCGGTAAATTGCTAGGGAGGCCATGAATATGGCGCTGCGCAAGCCAAGCAAACGCCATTGCTTCCATGTAGTCGCCATCAACGCCTTTATCGGTAGTGGTTGCCACATGCCATTGGGGGAGAAGTTCAGCTAAACGTTGCATCAACAGTGGGTTGCGTGCACCGCCGCCGCAAACCAACAGCTGAGGAGTCTCGCCATACGTGAACTTTGTTACGTCATGCGCAATAGTGATCGCGGTGTATTCGCACAAGGTGCGTTGGACGTCTTCGACGGATACATCGTAATTGGCTAACTGGTGATGTAGCCAATCCATGTTGAACAGTTCACGTCCGGTACTCTTCGGGGCAGACATTGCGAGATAAGGCTCTTTAAGTAAATGAGCCAGCAATGCTTCGTTGACGTTGCCTCGCTGGGCAAGTTGCGCGTCTTTGTCGAAACCGTGACCAGTATGTCGCTCACACCATGCGTCCATCAACATATTGCCCGGCCCTGTATCGTAGCCGTGCACGGGTTGCTGCGGATGCAAAACCGAAATGTTGGCAATGCCGCCGATGTTTAGCACGACCGTTGTGGAATCTTGCATGGCAAAGATGCTTTTGTGAAAAGCGGGAACCAGTGGAGCACCTTGTCCACCCAGCGCCATGTCTTTACGACGAAAATCCGCTACCGTATCAATGCCTGTTTTGACCGCGATAATGTTGGCATCGCCCAATTGAGTGGTAAATGGCAAGTCTCCGGTAGGCTGATGGAACACTGTCTGACCGTGATTACCAATCGCACGAATTTGTTCTGCGACGTAACCAGACTTATTGAGTAGCTGCAACACGGCATCTGCAAATAGGTGGCCGAGCTGGTGGTCAAGTTCACCGATGGCTTTTAAGTTTGTCGCTTGACCGGTACAAACCGATAACAGCATTTCTTTCATCGCCGCAGGCATTGGATAGTCGTCGTGCGCAATTAAGCGAACGTGATTATCTGTAATCTCAACCAGAGCGGTATCAACGCCGTCCATACTGGTTCCAGACATCACACCAATGTACAGTTCGTTAAATTTCATAGCCGATCTCGTCAATTCTTCATTCACTTATTGTAAAGCAAATCTGAAGCGAATAACCTCATCGAATACGAGATATTCAGCCGATTTTGAGGAGAAAAAATGGGACCGTTATGGGTTGACGTTACGGGTTATGAACTGACCGCAGAAGACAAAGAAATTCTGGAACATCCTAAGGTTGGTGGCTTGATCCTATTTACTCGTAACTATCATGATAGTGAACAGCTTCAAGCACTTACTCAATCTATCCGCAAAGCTGTGAAACGCCCATTCCTGATTGGTGTGGATCAAGAGGGCGGGCGAGTACAACGCTTTCGTGAAGGTTTCTCGTTAATCCCTGCCGCCGACGAATACGCCAAACATCACAATGGCGAAGAGCTAGCACGTATGGGCGGTTGGTTAATGGCAGCCGAGTTGATTGCTCACGACATCGATTTAAGCTTTGCACCCGTGCTCGACAAAGGTCATCAATGTAAAGCGATCGGTAACCGTGCATTTGGTGAAGATGCCGATACCATCCTTCGTTATAGCACCGCTTATATGCAGGGTATGAAGAGCGTAGGAATGGCGACGACCGGAAAACACTTCCCGGGTCATGGTGGTGTGATTGCTGACTCACATTTAGAAACGCCATACGACGAACGCAGCGACATTTTTGAACAAGACATGGCTATCTTCAAAGCGCAAATTGATGCCAGTATTTTAGATGCCATGATGCCTGCTCACGTGATTTTCCCAAACTACGATTCTCAGCCCGCAAGTGGTTCTGAATACTGGTTGAAACACGTTTTACGTCAACAGCTTGGTTTTAAAGGCTTAATTTTCTCCGATGATTTGACGATGGAAGGCGCAGCGATCATGGGCAGCCCCGCCGAGCGTGGGGCTCAAGCCATGAAAGCCGGTTGCGATATGCTATTGATGTGTAATAAGCGTGAAGCACAAGTTGAAGTGTTGGATAACTTGCCTGTTTCAACCGTGCCACTGGCGGATGCGCTACTCAAAAAACAGTCGTTTTCTTTAAGCGATCTCAAATTGTCTCATGAGTGGAAAGCGGCGAGTGAAGCGATGAAACGCTTGACCAGCTAAACCTCTCGTAAACTGTTAAAAACACCAATTAGAAGCCAAAGCTCATTAGACTTTGGCTTTTTCTTTGTGTGTAAATTTATTTTTACAGTAAATGTTTTTTATTGTGTACGCTTGTTTTTCTTTTTTAGCCTGTTATCTTGTCGTTAAAGCTTAGTTGTCTCGCCAAGGATTTGGTTGGGTGTAAAAATAAATATACAGGTTTGAATTATGCAAAAAAGTGAATTGAGCAATATTAACATCAGCGATGAACAGGTTCTTATTACGCCAGATGAGCTAAAAGTGAAGCTTCCTCTTAGTGAAAAGGCGCGCCGTTTTATTCAAGAATCTCGCCAAACCATCGCCAACATCATTCACAAAAAAGACCATCGCCTACTTGTTGTATGTGGACCATGCTCTATCCATGACATTGAAGCCGCAAAGGATTACGCGAAGCGTCTAAAAGCTCTTTCTGAACAACTAAGCGACCAACTGTATATTGTAATGCGTGTTTACTTTGAGAAACCGCGCACCACGGTCGGCTGGAAAGGCCTGATCAATGACCCACACCTAGACGGCAGCTTCGACATTGAACACGGTCTGCATGTAGGACGTGAACTGCTGGTGGAACTGGCGGAAATGGAAATCCCACTTGCAACCGAAGCCCTTGACCCAATTAGCCCACAATACTTAGCCGATACTTTTAGTTGGGCAGCGATCGGCGCACGCACAACAGAATCACAAACACACCGTGAGATGGCTAGTGGTCTTTCGATGCCGATTGGCTTTAAGAATGGCACAGATGGCAGTTTGGCAACCGCAATCAATGCGATGCAGGCAGCCTCTTCTAGCCACCGCTTTATGGGCATCAACCGTGAAGGTCAAGTGGCGTTGCTCACAACCCAAGGTAACCCGAATGGCCACGTGATCCTACGTGGTGGTAAACAGACGAACTACGATTCAGTTTCCGTTACGGAATGCGAACAAGAAATGGCGAAATCAGGTCTTGAAGCGTCATTGATGGTGGATTGCAGCCATGCAAACTCACGCAAAGATTACCGTCGTCAGCCATTGGTCGCAGAAGATGTGATTCACCAAATCCGTGAAGGGAACAAGTCGATCATCGGTTTGATGATCGAGAGCCACATCAATGAAGGTAATCAATCTTCTGATCTGGCTTTGGATGAGATGAAATACGGCGTATCTATCACTGACGCTTGTATTAATTGGGAGTCAACTGAGGCACTATTACGTCATGCACACGAAGAGCTGGTGCCTTTCTTAGAAAACCGCCTTAAAGGCTAAAACGGAACTTATTTAAGGAACATCAATGGCAGTTGAACTTAACGCATTGCGCGACCAGATTGATGCAGTCGACAAACAAATGCTTGAGCTTTTGGCTCAGCGTTTAGCGCTGGTAGAAAAAGTTGGGGAAGTAAAAAGCGAACACGGTTTGCCTATTTATGCCCCTGATCGTGAAGCGGCGATGCTGGCGTCTCGCCGAGCAGAAGCTGAGAAAATGGGTGTCCCACCTCAGCTTATCGAAGACATTCTTCGTCGTACCATGCGTGAGTCTTATGCCAGCGAGAAAGATTCCGGTTTTAAGTGTTTGAACCCAGAATTACGTTCAGTGGTCATTATTGGTGGTAATGGCCAGTTAGGCGGTCTGTTTGGCCGCATGTTCAAGCTATCAGGTTACCAAGTGAAAGTTTTGGGTAGCAAAGATTGGGGTCGTGCGGATGAGATTCTCAAAGACGCAGGCTTAGTGGTTGTCACCGTACCGATTCACCTGACGGAAGGGGTGATTGAAAAACTGGGCAACTTGCCACAAGACTGCATTCTGTGTGACCTGACGTCTATCAAGTCAAAGCCGCTGCAAGCGATGTTGAATGTGCACGCTGGACCTGTGGTTGGTTTACACCCGATGTTCGGCCCTGATGTTCCTAGTCTTGCCAAGCAGGTGATTGTGTACTGTGATGGGCGTGGCAGCGAGCAATACCAATGGTTGTTGCAACAGTTTGGTATTTGGGGCGCGAGCTTGTGTCAGATTGATGCGCAAGAGCACGATCATGGCATGACGTTAATTCAAGCGCTGCGCCACTTCACGTCATTTGCTTACGGAATGCACCTTAGCAAAGAGAACCCGAATATTGAGCAACTGTTGAAACTGAGCTCGCCAATTTATCGTCTTGAATTAGCAATGGTGGGGCGTCTGTTTGGTCAGGATCCGAATCTCTACGGTGACATCATTCTCGCATCGCAAGAGAACATCGATATGATCAAGCGTTTCCATCAACGCTTTGGGGAAGCGCTTGCGATTTTAGACAGCAAAGACAAAGCCAAATTTGTAGAAAGTTTTGAGCAGGTGAGTGATTGGTTTGGTCAATACTCTCAGCAATTTATGAACGAGAGCCAAAACTTACTCAAACAGGCGAATGACAATATCCATCGTGGATAATGTTATCCTCTTAAAAGAAAAGAGCAGCTCTAGGCTGCTCTTTCTATTTCAAGGAATGACATCAGTTAATAATCGTTTCGTTGTTGTCTTCACTGGAAACAGTATTAATCGTTGTGTCGCGGTAGGGTGAGTTAGTTAAGTTGATTTGTAGACGCACTACATTATCAATCAACTGAACTAATGGACCCCATTTCACCATCTTCTCTTTCTCAAACACGTAGTTGAAGTTTTCTGGCGTCCACTCCATTAGTGATTGAGGATTAAGTGTGCGACCTAGAAATCTCACTTCATAGTGCAAATGTGGGCCGGTTGAATTTCCTGAGTTACCACATTGCGCAATGACATCACCTTTACTAACAAACTGGCCGCTTTTGACATTGAACTTGTTCAAGTGAGCGAAAGAGCTAGAGAAACCAAAAGAGTGACGAAGGGTGAGGTAGTTACCATAACCTTTGTTTCCTGGACGTACGGTTTCAACCACACCGTCTGCAGGCGCGAGGATTTCTTCACCGCGCTTACAGGTCAAATCGATACCAGTATGCACGTGTCTTCTGCCTGAGATAGGATTGATCCGACTGCCGTAAGAAGAAGAGATTCGTTGATACGTCACTGGGCTGTCATTCGGAATCAAACGGAACATGGTCGCACGAACCGCAGAATCTATAGCTGCTGCATCAATTCGCTCTTCTAAGGCGAGGTTGTTCTCATCGATAGACAGCTCTTCATCAGCAAGGCCGAGTACCGATTCCACATCAAATACGCGCTTTCCGAGCAGCTGAATCTGGTTGTTCTTGTCCGTCAAAGCTTGAGAGAGTGAGTGGTTGGTATCCAATTGCTCTTCATAGAGCGCTGTGATTTCTGCTTTCTCGCTTTCTAGTTTGGTAATGGTTTGCGCCAACGTTGTCTGATTATGAATCTGTTGCTGGTTCAAATACCAAGCCCCGCCGACAACGGCAGGTAAGGCGATGATCGAAGTTAATATGGTTAGGACCGAACCGCGGCCCAAATAAAATTGCTGATCACCGTTTTTAGTGGGGATCTGCATGATGATTTTTTTAGACATAATTATTGTTACTTAAATAGGCGTTGATTTATTTTTCCCCTAAATCGGAAAGATGGTCTAACTCTCGATTCAGAAGTTCGTTATTGCCTACATTCAATTCGATAAATCGTTTTAATTGGCTAATGCTTTCAATGCCGATGTTGGTGATCTTGAGCCGTATTTGGTCTTGAGCGACGTCTACGATCTGTGCCGTTAACGTAATCTCTTGTTCAGACTGGTGGAATGAGAAACCGACATCAACCAAAAGTGCAGGATTCAATGTATCTAAGCCTTCGGCTTGTAAGAGCAAACCATGCAAGGAAAGATCTTGAATCGTAGCGTTAAGTCTCAAATCACGTTGTTCTAACTGAGCTGGAGCTTGGTAGATGATGCGTGAAAAGCGTCTTTTCTCCGTCATATTGCGCTCTCTAAGGCATTTAAACAGATTGAATAGTATATCAAGAAGAACAAAAAGTGTTCGAATGTTGTTTAAAAACTGTCGGGAACGCTACAGAGTTACGTAAGTACACGGTCATATTTTTCACTGACCCAATGACTCTCAAATCATCAAATACCTTAATAACGCCAATCAATATGGCCCAGAAAGGCGCTTTTAACTGGCTGGGGTATACGACAAAGGCCGCTATGATAGCGGCCTTTGTATAAATTACCAACAGACTTTCCAGAAAGCGTAAGTTTCGGTGTCAGTCTGTCGTAATCATTATTTCGCAATACGTTTGTATTTGATGCGGTGCGGCTCTGCAGCTTCAGGGCCCAACGTTTTCTTCAACCAATCCATGTACTCAGTGTAGTTACCTTCGTAGAAGTTAACTTGGCCTTCGTCACGGTAGTCGATGATGTGCGTTGCAATACGGTCTAGGAACCAACGGTCGTGCGAGATAACCATTGCACAGCCCGGGAACTCTAGTAGTGCTTCTTCTAAAGCTCGTAGCGTTTCAACGTCAAGGTCGTTGGTTGGTTCGTCGAGTAGTAGTACGTTACCGCCCGCTTTAAGCAGTTTTGCTAGGTGTACACGGTTACGCTCACCACCAGATAGCTCGCCAATCACTTTCTGTTGGTCTGAGCCTTTGAAGTTGAAACGTGAACAGTACGCACGCGCAGGGATTTCAAAGTTGTTGATCTTGATGATATCAGCGCCTTCAGAAATCTCTTGGAATACCGTGTTCTTATCGTTCATTGAATCACGGAACTGCTCAACAGATGCGAGTTTCACTGTGTCACCCATCTCAATGGTACCTGAGTCAGGTTGTTCAGTGCCGCTTAGCATCTTGAATAGCGTTGATTTACCCGCGCCGTTGGCACCGATGATACCCACGATCGCACCTTTAGGCATGTTGAACGATAGGTCATCAATCAGAACGCGACCGTCAAACGACTTAGTCAGGTTCTTCACTTCAATCACTTTGTCACCTAGACGCTCACCTGGTGGGATGAACAGCTCGTTGGTTTCGTTACGTTTTTGGTGCTCAGTGTTTTGTAGCTCTTCAAAGCGCGCCATACGTGCTTTAGATTTTGCTTGGCGACCTTTAGGGTTTTTACGTACCCATTCAAGTTCTTTCTCGATGGTCTTTTGGCGAGCGCTTTCTTGTGATGCTTCTTGTTGTAGACGTGCATCTTTCTGCTCTAGCCAAGAGGTGTAGTTACCTTCCCATGGAATACCTTCACCACGGTCAAGTTCAAGAATCCAACCTGCTGCGTTGTCTAGGAAGTAACGGTCGTGGGTGATCGCCACAACAGTGCCAGAGTAATCCACTAGGAAGCGTTCTAGCCATGCAACCGACTCTGCATCCAAGTGGTTGGTTGGTTCGTCGAGTAGTAGCATGTCTGGTTTCGATAGAAGCAGACGACAAATTGCTACACGGCGACGTTCACCACCAGATAGGTGAGCGATTTTTTGGTCCCACTCAGGTAGACGAAGTGCATCTGCCGCACGCTCTAGCGTGTTTTCTAGGTTGTGGCCGTCTTTTGCTTGGATCAGAGCTTCTAGTTCACCTTGCTCTTTCGCTAGGGCATCAAAGTCTGCATCTGGTTCTGCGTATGCAGCGTACACAGCATCAAGACGTTTCAGTGCGTCAGCAACGTCAGCAACTGCTTCTTCAACGACTTCACGAACGGTTTTCGATTCATCGAGTACTGGTTCTTGCGGTAGGTAGCCAACATTTAGGCCCGGTTGTGGACGTGCTTCACCGTCGATATCCGTGTCGATACCAGCCATGATACGTAGCAGGGTAGATTTACCTGCACCGTTCAGACCTAAAACACCGATTTTCGCACCAGGGAAGAAGCTCAGAGAGATGTCTTTAAGAATTTGACGCTTAGGTGGCACAATTTTGCTCACCCGCGACATGGTATATACGTATTCAGCCATTGCCGATCGTTCCTAAATTAACAGTCATTCAAACCCACTATTTTATACCAACTCCCTCTGTTTTGTTACCGGATTGCAAGAATTTCCCTATGGATGAGATTTCTTATTTTCAGCTGACCGGAAACTTACACGGTTAGGGTATACACTTTTGTTATTCGCTTTGATTTTAGGAGCGTCTGCATTGCTTATTGGGAACATCATGCCTCTATTGTCTTAAAAGTTTCACGAGTACAAATTTTAATACACCAAGTTGTTTTACAGTGATAGCCGCATTCCAAACGAATGAATGCATGGATTCAAAGCGCCTTCAAAACACTGAACTCTAAGAAAACTAGGCTTTGGGGCAGTAAATGTCTGGGGAAAATGACACAAATGAGATTCAACGTATCTGAATTGGCTAAAAACGTATGTTATGCCGCTGCGTTATGTGCAGTGAGCATGACGGCAAACGCGTCGCTCAGCTTAGAAAAGCAGCGCGAAGTATATGAACAAGCTCAAGATTTATTAGATAAGAATGACATTGACGGATACTTATCTATTCGTCCAAAAATTGCTGATTATCCACTGACTCCTTATGTGGATTACCGAACGTTCATCAGGCAGCTATCCATGAAATCACCACAACAAGTGGATGCTTTCATTAATGAGCATGAGGCGTTCCCTTTCTCACGTCGCATTCGTGCGCCTTATCTCGATAACTTGTACAAACAGAAAGATTGGAAAAACATCACTGAGTTTCAAAAAGTCATTCCAAGTGGTGAGCGTTATCAGTGTATTTTTTACGTTGCTCAGTTAAAGCAAGGCAAACAAGTTGCAGCCTTTAAAGGCGCAGAAGACATGTGGTTAAGCGGTTCTAGCATCGCGAGTGAGTGTGACCCGTTATTTAATGCTTGGGATAAAGCGGGTGGACGTACAGACGATTTGGTTCTGCAACGCATGTTGTTGGCGTTTGATGCTCGTAACGGTAGTTTGATGGCTTATTTGCAAAAGCTGCCAAGCTCTGCAAAAGCGAAACAACAAGCGCAAGAAATGAAAGCGTTGTTTGATAAACCTGCGACGGTGGCTGAGTTTGCTAAGAAAAAGCCAGCCAACGACTTTTATCGTGCTCAGAGTGAATATGCGTTAGAAAAGCTAGCTCGTATGGATGTCAATCAAGCTCAAAAAGCGTATGCGCAAGTCGTGAAAGGACAAAAGTTCTCAGCAGAAAAAGCCCAAGCACTTGCGGACTACATTGCGATTCGTCTGATTCGTACTGAATCTGATTCACTAGCCAAATGGCGAGATGATAAGACGAAAACCAGTAAAAATGTCGCTTTGATCGAAAATCGTATCCGTCTAGCAATTCAAAATGCAGATTGGAAAGGTGTTCAACAGTGGATTGCCGTACTCAACAAAGATGAGCAAGCCTCGCTCCGCTGGCAATATTGGTTAGGTCGAAGTGAGATTGCGCTGGGTGATGATATTGCTGGCAAACAGCGATTGGCGACCTTAGTTGGTCAGCGCAATTTCTACAGCGTGGCTGCGGCGAATGCGATTGGTCAGTCAATCAAATATCCATCTCATCGTATTAAGCTCGATATTAAGGTTATTCACCCGTATCAAAACTCTCTCACTCGTATTGAAGAGTTGATTGCGACAGATAAAATTGCGGCAGCGAAAAGTGAGTGGGCGCATTTGCTGAGTCGCGTAGGTAAAGATGAAAAGGCGATGTTGGCGGCGTATGCCTCATCCAAGAATTGGCATCACCTAACCGTCACAGCCAGTATCCAAGCGCAAATGTGGGACAACATTGAACTGCGATTCCCCATTGCGCACCGCTGGTGGTTCAACTTTTATGCGAAGAAGCATGACATCGACCCGATTACGATGATGTCGTTAGCCAGACAAGAAAGTGCATTGGATTCAGAGGCGCGTTCTCCGGTAGGGGCTCGCGGTATCATGCAAATCATGCCAGCGACTGCGAAGTACACGGCACGTAAATACAAGCTGACTTATCAAGGTAGTGATGATTTATACAACGTCGGCAAAAACATCGAGATCGGTAGTCATTATCTGCAAGGTTTGCTAGAGGATTACGATAATAATCGTATTTTTGCGCTCGCCGCTTATAATGCTGGCCCTAACCGAGTAAAAACGTGGCGAGAGCGAACCCAAGGCAAAGTGGACGCATACGCCTTTATTGAGGCGATTCCATTTAACGAAACTCGTGGGTATGTGCAAAACATTCTGATGTTTGAAACCTACTATCGTGATCTTTTGGGTATCGACGGCGCGTTCTTGAATCAACACGAGATCAATACCAAGTATTGAGTGAGGTAACTTGATGTCACACGAACCCGAGTACAGAGACTGGCAACAGATTGTCGAGCTAATCCGATCCAGCGTGGATAGCCAGCAACATGAGATGTTGTTAACCATGCTGATGACACCTGATGAGAGGGAATCATTAACTGCACGCGTTAACATTCTTAATGAGCTTCTCAAAGGGGAATTATCTCAACGTCAGATCAGTCAGATGCTTGGTGTTGGCATTGCCACGATCACTCGTGGCTCAAATGAGTTGAAGTCGAAATCCGAAGTGGAAAAAGACAAGCTGAAACTCTTATTAGAGCAAGTGGCTCCAGTCGCGAAGTAACAGAAAAGGGCGGAAATATCCGCCCTTTTTCGTATCTGGTAATTCGAATTAAAGATTGGCAGGGAAGTGGTCTGGATTCGTAAATGGAATCAGCGCCAGAATTAATGCTTGATGATACACCGAGCTACGAGTTAATTGGTTTTGGGTCAGCAAGCTGATTGCGCCGCCCTTTTGTTTGATGTTTTCGGTGCCAAACACTTTGTCCATCACATCACCAAGTTCATTAGCATCTGCAAGTTGAGCTAATACTTCTGGCGGTAGCATCAAACTGGCTGAGCGAGATTCTCCACGATGGGTATCTGATTCAATCACCATCCACGCAAACGTCACATTGCCTTCAATTCCAGCTTCTAAGCCAACATAAAAGTCTGCAGTTGGCATTTCCACTTTGGCATTTTTAACTCGATTGACTGCGCCGCGATGGGTCTCTTCGTTAGTCATCGGCTGATCGGCGACTTCACTCGGAACGCTGATGCCGACAAACTCAAAAGCTTGTTGAGGGAATGCGCTTTGAAATGCACTCTTTACCGCGTTGATTTTTGCAGGGTTTAGAGAGGCGATAACGACTTTTTGGGTTGCCATGATCTTTTTACTCATCGATGTCTATTAGCTCAATTTCACTTGCGTTGGTTTGATGTTTTCGCTTGGATAACAACCCAGTACTTTCAAGTGTTTAGTGATTTTTGTTAGCTCTTGCAATGCTTGCTGCATTTCGGTTGAGCCTAGGTGCGCTTCTAGATCAACGTAGAACATTTCTTCCCACGGATTACCCATGATTGGACGCGATTCTAACTTGGTCATATTGATGCCGTAGCGTTGCAGTACCAGTAGAGTTTCAACTAATGATCCCGCCTCTTGGGAGGTCGACATAATCAACGTCGTTTTGGCTGGAATTTGTGTTGAGACTTCAACTGGTTTACGCGCGACGACAATAAAGCGTGTGTGGTTTTCGGTTTGGTTTGCGATGTTGCCTTGGATCGCTTGCAGGCCGTACAACTTACCACTTGAAGCATTACCAATTGCGGCCACATCATCACGATTCATCTCTTGGACTTTTTGCATCGCGTCTGCTGTGCTTGCGCAAGACTCAAGTTTCACGCCTTTCATACGGCTTAAGAATTCGCTGCACTGTTGGTGCGGTTGCGGATGCGAGTACAGTGTTTTGATGTCTTCGAGTCGAATGTCTTTCGTTGCAACTAAGCAATGCTCGATAGGTTGAGTCAGCTCACCAACAATATACAGCGTGGTGTGTTGCAGTAGGTCATATACTTCATTGATCGAGCCCGAGCTGGTGTTTTCGATGGGCAGCACACCGTAATCAGCATGGCCAGATTCCACCGTTCGAGTCACTTCTTTGAAATGCTCACAATTTAGCTCGATAAGCTCAGTATTTTTACGACTGAAATATTCGCGGCTTGCCAAGTGCGAGTAAGAACCTTTGGCTCCCAAGAAAGCGACGCGTGCAAGTGGCTTACGGCTTTGTTGCGGGTTAACAAGGTTTTGCAGATAACCTTGTTGAAGTAAGACAGAATCTTCAATGATGGTGTGGAAAAGTTTGGTGATGTACTGAGCGTCGAGTTCGTATTTGTCTCGGCCGTTGGAAATCAGCTTAACCAACAGTTGTTGCTCTCGAACGGCATCACGAACCGGTTTTGAGGTTTGTACTTTGCTTTTGGCTACTTCAATGCTGAGTTTGCGGCGTTCAGACAGCAAGCTAAGGAGCTGGTCATCAAGCTCATTCAAGCGTAAACGAATTTCTTCAAGGGAAATAGGTTGGTCAGTCATCAATTCTTTCCTTATAAAAAAAGCCTCCCGAGTGGGGAGGCTTTCTGTTTGTTTTTGACTTTTCTTTCACAAACGAGTTAGCCCCTCCAACTATGGAAGGAAAAAGAAGTCAAAAATAAACAGTGAGGTTAAGTGCATAAATAGTGCTTAATTTATGAGTGTTTAAACACAATAAGCAAGCAGGCGGGGAGCGTCAAGCAAAAAAATAGCGCCTTTCGGCGCTACTTCCTCAATCTGGTCGGTTTACTCTTCTTCTTCCACTAGCTCAGGCTTATTGGCACGACGAGCTTCAGGTTTGTGGGTCAGCTTATTCAGTTGTCGTTCTAGTTTTTGCTCCACTTCATTGATAGCTGCGTAAAGATCTTCGTGAGTTGCTGAGGCGACAAGTTGGCCTTTAGGAACTTTAATTACCGCTTCGAATTTCTTCTGTTTATTCGGTTCCTCACTGAAAGTTGCTTGGCATCCAATAATGTCGACTTGCCATTTCTCCAGTTTTTTAAACTTGCTCTCAATATGAGCACGGATTGCAGAGGTGATTTCGATGTTTTTGCCAGTGATATTCATTGTCATAAGTGTTTTTCCTCTGTTGCATCCCTCATGGGTTGAGTTCAGATTACCGCTTTAAGGATAAAAGAATGTGATTTAGATCACCTTTTAAGTTGTGTTTTTGATGATGAAAAATGAATGTGATCTCACTCAAGATCTGTTGAGATTTATCGCAAAATTGCTTGTTATCGGTTAGCAAATCATTAGATTGGATAGAGTACTCAGCTGAAAACGCCTTCGTTTTTAGGGACGTTGTTCAGCCTGTTTTTTAGAGTGGTTAAATTTTAACTAGAATGAAAATGTGACATTAATCACTCTGCAATTTCAAAGTACACTGAATAATAAAATGCCGCTTAATTAACAAGCGGCATTTTTGTATCTGGCGTTTGAGTGATTTTCCTTATTGGTGTCATAAAGATCGGGTCATCAGGAATCAGCAGCACATTTTCTAGTGTTTTGGCGAGGTCTAAGCTCTCTAGTTGCTTATAGATGACGTAGTAACGGTTCACGCTGGTCACATAACTGACCGTTGAGCTGAGGCTTTTTCGCATGACCACTTCGACATTATTAAACCAAACGTTGGGGTCGTAGCCTTGCTGTGCGGCTCGCTTGCGCATTTTCTCGACATTACCTGGGCCTGCATTGTAAGCCGCCAAGGTAAAGTAAATTTTGTTCTCAGCCGTAATGGCCTTATCGCCAAAGTACTGCCGACGTAAAAACGCTAGGTATTTCGCTCCTGCGTGGATGTTGTTTTCGAGTTGTCGAACATTTTTGATGTTGATGTTTGGATCGCGCGCGGTGCTCGGTAAGACTTGCATTATGCCCACTGCGCCTCTTGTGCCGACTAAGTTGTTATTAAATCCGGACTCTTTATACGCAACCGCCGCAATCAGCAAATAATCCAAGTCATATTTCTCCCCGTAGCGCGAAAACAGCGCCGACAGTTTTTCTAGCTGGGCAATTTTCTTAGGGTTAAGTGCCTTATTGAGCCAATTGGTATTGTCGATGTATTTGCTATATATGACGTTTCCAAGGAGTGTGCCTGAGCGAGATTTTTGGATGAATTTGTTCACCACTGCTTTGAGTTGAGGACTGTTTTGTCGCATGACCCAAGCGATGTTGCCGTTTTTGCGAAGAGGGACTTTCTTATGCGCTTTGATGTCATCCATCGCATTGAGCCAAAGTTTGGCTTTGTGGCTATCTAAAACGATGGCTTTGATATAGCCATTGTTGAGCATGCCGACGAGTTCGTAGTCTTGCAGAGTCTCTTCGATGAAGTGCACGATAATTGGCGGTAAGCCTTTCTTGTTCAGTGTTTTGTTGACGGCTTGAATACTTTCAAAGTAGCTGGAACTGGCACGTACCCAAATCTCCTTACCGCTCAACTGCTCAAGTTTAGTGATGGTTGGAGTATTTTTGTTGGTGATCACCCACTCTTCGATGCCGGATAAGATTGGGGTACTGAAGTCGACTTTTTGTTTGCGGGTCTCAGTGATCGTCAAGTTTGCCACCACTAAATCACCAGAGCCGTTTTCGAGATAAGGGAGCAATTGGTCTCGCGCTAGAGGGATGATTTGTACGTTCAGTTTGGGTTTGATTTTGCGTAACTCTTTTTCAAAGTGAGCCAGCAGCTCTGCGCCAATCCCTTTTGGTGTTCCTCCTTCGATATAGTAGAAGCCTAAATCGGCAGAGACTAAAACGCGCAATACGTTTTTCTCTTTAATGACATCCAAGTCACCCGTGTACGGAGGCTGTTTTAATGGTGAGATTTCCAAAGCGTAAACGGACGCCGACAACAGAAAGAACAGCATTGCCCAAAACTTAGATATGGTCACGTTCACGTCCAGTTTAATGGTGGAGTAGAACTCTAAGCATAAGTTGTGCTCAAAAAATCATCAAGATTGTTCAAAGAGAAGGAATTGGTGGTAGAAAACAAAACCGCCACAGTTTGAGCTGTGGCGGTAGGCGTTTATTTTACAGGATTTAGCTTAATGAGCGCTTCTGTTCTTGCAACGGCATCTTCTAGTTGCAGCTGCTTGTAGGCTTCCAGCTGAATTTCTAACGATTTGCGAGCTGCTTCTGTATCAGGGAATGATTTTTGAAGCTCTTGGCTACGGTTAATGGCAGCAATCCATGCTTCACGGCGAAGGTAAAAATCAGCGGTAGCTAAATCGTAATTCGCCAAGCGGTTTTTCAAGGCCACCATGCGTTTTTTTGCATCTTCCGCATATGGGCTGTTTGGATAACGTTGAAGCAGCTTCTTAAAGTCATCAAATGCTTTTTTCACGGGCTCTGGGTCGCGGTCGCTACGATCGATGCTAAACAGGTCGTGCATAAAGTTACGATCTTGAGCCATGTGGCTCAGGCCACGCATGTAAAGTACCCAGTCCATTTTTTCATGGGTCGGGTTTAGGCGCATAAAGCGAGAGATGGTTGCTAAGCCTAACGCTAGGTCGTCGTTTTTGTAGTATGCGTAAATAAGGTCAAGTTGCACCTGTTCAGAGTAGGCACCAAATGGGTAACGTGAGTCTAACGCTTCCAGTTTCTCAATCGCAGAAAGCCAGTTGCCACTTTGAAGTGAGACTTGTGCGTCTGCATACAGTTCCGAAGGTGGCACATCAGGAACGATTTCTTCTTTGCTTGCACATCCAAACAGAAGAGATACCGCTAAAAGGCCTGTTAAAGTCTGACGTTTCATATCAGGAGTCTGTTCCTTGAATCTAAATATTTCTTAAGCTGCCGTTACTTTCTTTCCAGTAACAGATACAATGACGTAATAGTCTATTTTTCCACAGTCGTGAGCATTAGTCTCACAGTTTTTAAAAAAGTTCGATATGGCTCAGCAGATTGTATTAACAAATACCGTAAAAGATAGCCAGTTAGGTCAACGTTTAGACCAAGCTATCGCCGAATTGTTCGCTGACTTCTCTCGTTCGCGCCTGAAAGAATGGTTGCTGGACGGGAAAGTTCAAGTGAATGGTGAAGTTGTCACTAAACCTCGCACCAAAGTTATGGGTGGTGAGGAAATTACTTTGCAAGCCGAGCTGGAAGATGAAGAACGCTGGGAAGCGCAAGATATCCCACTAGATATCGTCTACGAAGATGATGACATCATCGTAATCAATAAGCCTCGTGACTTCGTCGTTCACCCAGGTGCTGGTACACCAGATGGTACCGTGCTGAATGCATTGCTACATCATTACCCAGACATCGCAGAAGTACCGCGAGCGGGCATCGTACATCGTCTTGATAAAGACACCACAGGTCTGATGGTTGTAGCGAAAACCGTTCCTGCGCAAACGCGTTTGGTTCGTGCTCTGCAAAAACGCAACATCACGCGTGAGTACGAAGCGATTGCAATCGGTCGTATGACCGCGGGTGGTAAAGTGGATCAACCAATTGGTCGCCACTCGACTAAACGCACACTCATGGCTGTAGCTCCTTTGGGTAAACCTGCGGTAACGCACTACCGTGTGGCAGAACACTTCCGTGAGCACACGCGTATCCGTCTGCGTTTGGAAACGGGTCGTACTCACCAAATCCGTGTTCATATGTCTTACCTACAGCATCCTCTGTTAGGTGATACTGCCTACGGTGGTCGTGCACGTATTCCTACTGGTGCATCGCAGGAACTGACGGACATGATTCGTGGTTTCGATCGTCAGGCGCTACACGCCGTAATGCTTCGTTTTGAACACCCTATCACTGGTGAAGAACTGGAATTCCATGCTCCAGTGCCAGACGATATGGTGGCAATGACTGAAGCTCTTCGTAAAGACACTGAAGAATACGGTCTACCAGACGAGTTTTAAAATGAAGGCAATCATTCCTAACTGGTCTGCACCTAAAAATGTCAAAGCCTTTGCTTCTACGCGAGTTGGTGGCTTTTCGACAGGCTCTTATCAAGGGTTAAATCTCGGTGCGCACGTTGGGGATGATGCTTCTATCGTAGCGGAGAATCGTCATTGGTTGGCACAGCAAGCGAATATGCCAAGTGCGCCAATTTGGTTAAACCAAACTCATTCTACTGTCGTTGCCCATGCGAATGCTCCTACGTCAATAGTGCTTGATGCTGATGGCATCTTCACATCGGCGAGTAATGTTGTGTGTTCTGCCATGACCGCTGATTGTTTGCCTGTACTACTGACGAATACTCAAGGTACTCAAGTAGCAGCAGTTCATGCTGGTTGGCGTGGTTTGGCAAATGGTATCGTTGAAAATGCTCTCGCATTATTTTCGGGTGATGTGATGGCATGGTTAGGGCCTGCTATTGGTCCACAGGCGTTTGAAGTGGGCGAAGATGTTCTACAAGCGTTTGTCGATTTTGACTCAAAAGCTCAGCGCGCATTTACCGCTCGTAATATAGAAGGTAAATGGCTTGCCAATATGTCGCAATTAGCGACGCAGCGTCTCAATAGGGCTGGCGTCTCGCAAGTTTTCGATTCCGGTTTGTGTACTTACCAAGATAAAGAGTCCTTTTATTCTTACCGCCGAGATGGTGTGACAGGAAGACAAGCTACGTTTATCTGGATTGAAGAGTAAGCCCCATAAAGCTCAAAAGAGCTGAGATGCATAGTTCTATTTTTGCAAAGCTATCTTTATTTATTCACTCCCTTGAAATTCCCCCACTGAGTATCCATCTTTCTACTGTCAAAAGAATTCTCTTTAATCGAGGTTAGGAAGGTCGATATGCGTCTTGATAGATTTACCAGTAAGTTTCAAATCGCTATCTCTGATGCTCAATCACTAGCGTTAGGGCGCGATCATCAGTACATCGAGCCAGTTCACTTAATGGTGGCTTTGCTTGATCAAAATGGCAGTCCAATTCGTCCATTGCTGACAATGCTGGACGTGGATGTAACTCATCTCCGCTCAAAGCTAGGCGAAATGCTTGATCGATTACCAAAGGTGAGTGGCATCGGTGGTGATGTGCAGCTTTCTAGCTCGATGGGGACTTTGTTCAATCTGTGTGACAAAGTGGCTCAAAAGCGTCAAGACTCCTACATCTCGTCCGAAGTCTTCTTGCTTGCGGCATTAGAAGATCGTGGTCCTTTAGGGCAACTACTTAAAGAAGTTGGGCTGACCGAGCAAAAAGTGAGTCAAGCGATTGAAAAGATCAGAGGTGGTCAAAAGGTCAATGATCCAAATGCTGAAGAGCTACGTCAGGCTCTTGAAAAATTCACCATCGATTTAACTGAGCGAGCTGAGCAGGGCAAATTGGATCCTGTAATTGGTCGAGATGATGAAATTCGTCGCACGATTCAAGTATTGCAACGTCGCACCAAAAACAACCCAGTGATCATCGGTGAGCCTGGTGTGGGTAAAACCGCAATTGTGGAAGGCTTGGCGCAGCGAATTGTTAATAACGAAGTGCCAGAAGGTCTACGCGGTCGCCGTGTTCTATCACTGGATATGGGTGCACTTGTTGCTGGCGCGAAATACCGTGGTGAATTTGAAGAGCGTTTAAAATCAGTATTGAATGAACTTGCTAAAGAAGAAGGCAACGTCATCCTCTTCATTGATGAACTACACACTATGGTCGGCGCTGGTAAAGGTGAAGGCTCAATGGATGCGGGCAACATGCTCAAACCAGCATTGGCTCGCGGCGAACTTCACTGTGTTGGTGCAACAACATTGGATGAGTACCGTCAATACATCGAAAAGGATGCTGCATTAGAACGTCGTTTCCAAAAAGTGCTGGTGGATGAGCCGACAGTAGAAGATACGGTGGCTATTCTTCGTGGTCTGAAAGAGCGTTATGAGCTTCATCACCATGTAGAAATTACTGACCCAGCGATTGTTGCAGCGGCAAGTTTGTCGCACCGTTATATTTCGGACCGTCAGTTGCCAGATAAAGCCATTGACTTGATCGATGAAGCGGCTTCAAGCATTCGTCTACAAATCGATTCAAAACCAGAATCATTGGATAAGCTTGAGCGTAAAATCATCCAACTAAAAATTGAGCAACAAGCACTAAGTAACGAGCACGATGAAGCGAGTGAAAAGCGTCTGCAAGCATTGAATGATGAGTTGAATGAGAAAGAACGCGAATACGCAGAGTTAGAAGAGGTTTGGAATACAGAAAAAGCCGCACTTTCTGGTACTCAGCATATTAAATCTGAACTAGAGCAAGCTCGCATGGACATGGAGTTTGCGCGTCGTGCTGGTGATCTAAACCGAATGTCTGAGCTTCAATACGGTCGTATTCCGGAATTAGAGAAGCAACTAGATTTGGCGACTCAGGCTGAAATGCAAGAAATGACGCTGCTTCGTAACAAAGTAACAGATAACGAAATCGCAGAAGTGCTTTCTAAACAAACCGGCATTCCAGTATCTAAGATGTTAGAAGCGGAGAAAGAGAAACTACTTCGCATGGAAGATGTACTTCACAATCGTGTTGTAGGGCAAAGCGAAGCAGTTACAGTGGTATCGAATGCGATTCGTCGTAGCCGAGCTGGGCTTTCTGATCCAAACCGACCAATTGGTTCCTTCTTATTCTTAGGCCCAACTGGTGTCGGTAAAACGGAATTATGTAAGACACTCGCGAGCTTCATGTTCGACAGTGAAGATGCAATGGTACGTATCGACATGTCGGAGTTCATGGAGAAACACTCAGTGGCAAGATTAGTGGGTGCGCCTCCAGGTTATGTTGGTTACGAAGAGGGTGGTTATCTAACTGAAGCGGTTCGTCGTAAACCATACTCAGTGATCTTGTTGGATGAAGTAGAAAAAGCACATCCAGATGTGTTCAATATTCTTCTGCAGGTGCTTGATGATGGCCGACTCACAGATGGACAAGGTCGTACGGTTGATTTTCGTAACACCGTTGTGATCATGACATCAAACTTGGGTTCCTCTCGAATCCAAGAGAACTTCGCCACATTGGACTATCAAGGTATCAAGAGTGAAGTGATGGATGTGGTTAGCAAACACTTCCGCCCAGAGTTCTTGAACCGTGTTGACGAAATAGTGGTATTCCACCCACTTGGTCAAGAGCACATTAAGTCCATTGCTTCTATTCAATTAGAACGCTTGGCAAAACGACTAGAAGAAAAAGGGTATCAATTGGAGGTGTCTGATAAAGCACTCGACTTGATCGCCCAAGTCGGTTTCGACCCTGTATACGGTGCACGTCCTTTAAAACGTGCAATTCAACAGAATGTCGAGAACCCATTAGCTAAATCCATTCTTGCTGGTGAAATAGTTCCAGACAAGAAAGTGCAGCTAATCGTTACTAATGACCAAATTCTCGCTCATCAGTAATTGCACTGACACAAAAAGTGAGACTAAAATCACATTTAAGGGGCTTTCGGGCCCCTTTTCTATGCGCTTTTAGTTCGTTTTGAATGTTTTCTATACGAATGAACTAAAAAGGAGAGTTTTTTTGAAAAATAGGCTTGTGTTCCTCAATGAACTCCCTATAATGCGCCTCCGTTGCCAAGGGAAAGCAAGTTAAGCGAAGCTGGTCAACAAGGTCAGTGAGTTAAGAATTAACTCGCAGATAAATAACTTAAAAAAGTGTTTGACACGATAAGTTATCTAGCTAAAATGGCCGTCCACTTTGAAGAGAACTTCAAAGTGTGCTCTTTAAAAATAAGAACCTATCAATCTGTGTGGGCACTCGTTGATGATAATCCAATTAGATACTTCGGTATCAAATTAGGTTTCAATGA
>NZ_JBICJM010000053.1:0-121890 GCF_043103065.1 Vibrio sp. YQ_11
TTTTAGGCTGTCATTTTCCCTTCCAAGAGAAGTCATACCAATCTGGAAAATTAACTGGTCAGGTCTATCCATCTTCTCGAGCATATTTTGGTGACTCTTTTGGAGCAATCCAAAAACCGATACTATGCATCGCAGACTTTGGAGATGATGTCGTCGTAACCCGTAAAAGGTTGGTTGGATAAATCGCGTTGCCTCAACCAACGCCATACTTGTTCGATAGGGTTTAGCTCTGGAGAATAGGGCGAAAGTTTGATGACACTGACATTCTTAAAGTCATTGGCAATTTCTTCTGTAAGCCATCCTCCTCCATCCATTACAACGACGGCGCGACATCCCTCCTCCGTGACTGCTAATATTGGTTTTAAGTGCTCTATCATGATGTCTTTATTAACCCAGGGACAATGATAGCCTCACCAATTCCTTTTCTGGGACAGACTGAACCGAACAGATAAGTATACACAAATTGTTCTTGCTTCACGGCTCTTGGGCGAGTTGCTTTTTCAGCCCATAAGCGTGTTGTCGTGTTTTGAGCGGGAAGTTATTCATGAAAAGCCCATGTGGTCGAGCAGGTAATAGATAGAGTCAGGGCGGTAGTGCTTGCCAAATTTTTTCATGATATAAGCGTGGATATCGAAAACAGTCAGTCGTCCGCCTTGTGTATCATTGGTTTTATCTTTTATATCTTGACTCAATTGTTCTTTTTGCTCGGAAGTTAAGAATGGTGATCTTCCTCTTCTTGGCTTTTCTTTGCCGTCCTTCCGTCCCTTCTTAAAGAGAGGTCTGAACCCACTTATTGACACTGGTTCGGCTTACCTTGAGAAACTTGGCGATTTGTGTGCGTGAATGTCCATCATTTGAAATGAGCAAGGGCCTGCAGGCTCATTTTCATCTGAATGGATTTTTGCTGACTTGCGAGCTTTTTAAAGTCGATATTAAGGATGTAATGATGGTGGTTTGGTTCGATAAATAGCGAACACATATAGAGCACTTTTTACTAATAGTTATAAAGGTTTTAGATAAGCGAGTTTTTAGCGATGTTATTGTGGGGAGTGCGTAGGACGGAGGTTTCTTAGTAAAGAGGCTATTGTGGTCAGAAAGGGGGGAACTTATATTTAAGAAACTCTTTGTATTTTTAAGTGACCGGCTTGATAAAGCTTAAGATCTGGCAGGTTTTCGTAAGCTAGGGTGACTTGATTGCGTCCTGAGTGCTTTGAATAGTACATCGCTTTATCGGCCTCGATTAGAAGCTCTTTTGCGTTGGATTGTTGTGAATTCAACCCTGCTACACCAATACTAACAGTGGTCGTAATTTCAACGTCATCGACATGACAGATCGTTGCTTGTATAGCTTGGCGTATGCGCTCAGCTACGTCATACGCTTGAATCGCATTCGTATCTGTTAAGATTACTGCGAACTCTTCTCCTCCCAATCGACCTATAAAGTCGCTGCCACGAATGACTCCTTGGCAAACGTGAGCAATGCGAGTGATAACATGATCACCAGAAAAATGACCAACTCTATCATTAATATCTTTGAAGTGATCAATATCGATCATCAAGCATGAAAGTGTTTTAGAACGTTTTGTATGTTGAATGATCGCATTATCTAAATTGGAGATAAACGCCCGGCGGTTGAGAAGACCAGTAAGTGCATCAGTTTCTGATAATTGTTTAAGGCGTTGCTCTAGCAAATGAGTCTTGGTGATATCACGTACAGACCAGATCACCAGTTTGTTTGCATTTTCAGGAGCGTTAACTGGTTTGATAATCGCTTCAAACCACATTTCTTCTGGATTTTCTAACGCTTCTAGTTCTTCTATAGGCAGGAGTAGGTGGTCATGCAGAGAAAGATTGTATTTCACGACTTTCGCTTCGTTATCTTGCATAACGTCAAAAATGAACCCCATGAGTTCATCTGCTTTGCTTGGGGAAAGGACATCGCTAAGCTGTAAGCCAGTGTAGCGTTTTGCGTTGAACGTTTTGGAGTGGTGGGTTCCACCAAAGCTTTCAATATAGCGCCCGCTTTCGTCTAGGATAAACACATGATCAGGTAGGGTGTTTAAAATGGCTTCTAACCATGTTTCCCTTTCTTTATAAATCATGTGGTTACTTTCCTTCTTTTCGGCAAGTAGCCGATTATATAGGTTTGTATTGATGACACAATCAATATGGAACACATAATGGTTTATCGATTCAGCTAATCTGTGTGTGTTAGCTTTTGAGCTGTTTGAGTGAAATTTTTATAGCACTTTGTTTCGTGCGGGTGTAGGCTCTTGCCTGTATATTTTTGAGACAAAAATTCATGTTATATCTCTTGTTTAAAAACTTCGTAAGAAGGCTGAACTCCGTGCATAAAACGCGATGAAGTGTTGCTCGGAGTCATAAATTATCTTCATCAGATGTGGAAATACGTGCACAGCTAAGCTGGAAAATGCGTAAGTTGTATTACATCTGAGTAAAGACAAGAGACCGCCGGTGATATTTCATCACTGGCTTTTTTGTATCTGAAGTTTGAAATCAGATATGAAGTTACCCATAGTTGAAATAGGGGCCGGTATGTAAGTACCGGCCCTTTTTATTTGGTAAAAAACATGAGTGTGTTACACGTTAAAAATATGTCCTATCAGGTTGTTGATCATCACCTATATAGCCATTCCCACTTCACTATTCATGCTGGAGAGCATGTAGGAATCACCGGTGCAAACGGAGTAGGAAAAAGTACGTTGTTAAAGTTGCTTGTTGGTGAAATTTCTGCCGATGAGGGAGATATTCATTGGCAGCCAAACTTAGAGATTGGCTATCTTGATCAACATCTTGTGGTTGATAAAACTCAGACGATTAGAGAATGTTTACAATCGGCATTTAATGAGTTGTTTGAAGCTGAACGTGAATTATTTTCTTTGTATCAAGAGATGGCTGAATCTGCATCGCCTTCTTTGCTTCGCCGAGTTGCTAAGTTACAAACGGAATTGGAAGCCCAAGGCTTTTACGCCTTACATGCCCAAATTGAAAGTGTATCCGCAGGGCTTGGTATACAGCAGTTGGGACTGGATACTCTAATGAGTGCGTTAAGTGGCGGGCAACGCCATAAGGTTTTATTAGCGCGCTTATTGTTGCGTGAACCAGACGTCTTATTGTTAGATGAGCCGACTAACTATCTTGATGCAACTCATATTGAGTGGTTGAAGAGTTATCTCAATGCTTATGTAGGAACCGTACTGTTGGTGTCTCATGATGTGAGTTTCCTGAATGCGGTTACTACCTGCATCTGTGATATCGACTATCAAAAAATCCAGAAATACACCGGCTCATACCACAAAGCAATGGCGCAAAAGCGACACAACAATTCGCTGTTGGAAAAAGAGTACCACTCACAGCAAGCTGAGATTAAGAAACTGGAACAGTTTATTGCGAAAAATGGCGCAGGTGTGAATGCGAGCATTGCGAAGGGCCGTAAGAAACAATTGGATAAAATTGAAAGGATTCAGTTGCATAAAACAGATGCCGTGACTGAATTTGATTTTTCTTATGCTGCCTGCTTGTTTCGTTTTTGGCATCTCCTCGATTCTGACTGGCTTGGTTAGCCAGTTTGAATGGGCTTTAGTCACTCGTGTTGTTACGGGCATTGCTAGCGCAGGAATGCTGCCAATCGCATTTGCGTTGGCTGGTGATGCAAAAGGTGGGCGCTCGATGCGGCAGATTGTGATGGTGCAAGCTGGATTGACATTAGGAATGATAACCAGCCCTGCTATCGGCGCACTGATCACTCAGCTCTTATCATGGCGAGCTGCTTTTATCATCTTAGGGATGGCGGCACTTGCTGTTGGGGCCTTAGTTTGGGGATGCATGAGAGAGCACCATGAGCAGAACGAGCGGTTAATGACATTACCTCCCGTTATAGAGGCATTTCGCCTTCCTGGAGCTTTGGGTGCGATTGCGGCTATGTGTTTTGGCTTAGGTGGTGGTATTGGTGTGTTCAATCTCATTGGGCTCAATATGCGAGATGTCGCGGGAGTGTCGATAAGTTGGATTGGCATGATGTACGCAGCTTTAGGAATCGTGAGTGTTCTTGGAAATCTACTCACGACTCGAGCTTCTCATCGCCTTGGAAGTGGCCGAGCTGTAATGCGTATTGCGCTTATGGTGTGCATGCCATGTAGCATCTGGGTATTTGCGTGTGGTGCGAGCCAATTCGTGGCCTATCTTCCCATATTGGCAATTTGGTCGTTGGCAGGCGGTATAGGCTCTCCGGCTCTACAGGCTTATATAGCGAGCTTATCGGATGAATATCGAGGAGTTTTAATGTCATCTGCGATGAGCATGATGCATTTTGGCGTCGCAATTTGGTCTGCGCTTGCTGGATTTGCCTATGATGTAGGGAGTGAATGGGTCGCTGTATTGGCCGTATTACTCTTTGGCTTCGGTATCGCAGCATTGAAGCCCATTCAGGAAATGGAGCAACTCCAGCGCTACTCATAAAAGAGTGTGAATCGCGTGATGCGAAAGTGTCACGCGTGTTTCTTCACTAATATTTTTAGATCAGTAGATAAAGAAAAGCCGCTACCCGAAGGTAACGGCTTGTTCCAAATACTTTTGAAATCCGGTCTTAGTTCATGCCGTATTTCTTAAGTTTCTTGCGAAGAGTACCGCGGTTGATACCCATCATAGTTGCTGCGCGAGTTTGGTTACCGCGAGTGTACTGCATGATAGTATCTAATAGTGGCTGTTCAACTTCAGCTAGAACTAATTCGTATAGTTCTGTTACTTCCTGGCCATTTAGTTGAGCAAGGTAGTTTTTAAGAGACGCTTTAACAGAGTCACGTAAAGGCTTTTGAGTAATCTGGTCTTGTGACGTTACTGTAGTTACTGTTAATGCTTCTGAAGTCAGATTTTGTTCGAACATATTCGGTCTAGCTCTTCTCTTAATTATGATGCAACGTTATCAAAATAACCTTCTAGCGCTTCAATTTGCAGCGGAGCTGCGTCGATAGCGTTGAAGGTACGGCGAAACTCACTCGCTTGTTCATGTTCTTTCAGATACCAACCTATGTGCTTACGCGCGATACGTGGACCTAAATACTCACCATAAAATTCATGAAGAGCATTCACATGACCAAGCATAATGGCTTTCACTTCCTGAGTGGGAAGCTCCTCCATTGTGGTGCCGTTTTCCAAATAGTGATGGATTTCCTGGAAAATCCAAGGACGGCCCTGGGCAGGGCGTCCAATCATTAAAGCGTCCGCACCGGTGTACTCCAGTACAAATTTGGCTTTCTCCGGGCTATCGATATCACCGTTCGCGATAACCGGAATTGAAATCGCCTCTTTTACCGCTTTAATGCTGTCGTATTCGGCCTCACCTTTGTACATACACGCTTTTGTTCTGCCATGCAGGGCAAGAGCTTGTATGCCGCAGTCTTCGGCTAATTTAGCGATTTGGACACAGTTTTTGTTGTCTGTATCCCAGCCTGTTCGGGTCTTTAACGTTACAGGAACGTCTACCGCATTCACTACCGCTTTCAAAATCTCTTCGATAATGGTTGGGTATTGAAGCAGTGCAGAGCCCGCCAGCTTCTTATTCACTTTTTTTGCCGGGCAGCCCATGTTGATGTCGATGATTTGCGCACCGTTTTCAACACTGAATTGAGCTGCATCTGCCATAAGCTGTGGATCGGAACCGGCAATTTGTACAGAGCGAATGCCCGATTCGCCTTCATGTACCATGCGCTGTTTCGACTTCGACGTTTTCCATAGTTTTGGGTTGGCGGACATCATTTCACTGACGGCCATTCCCGCACCATAACGAAGACACAACTCGCGGAACGGTCTATCCGTTACACCAGCCATAGGGGCTACGATTAGATTGTTCTTAAGTTGGTAGTTTCCGATTTTCAAAACGTCATCACAGTTCTGTGCCAGCAAGGGCGCGCATTTTACGCATTTTTTCACTGCGTGAAAAGACTAATATTTGAGCATTTACAAATTGTTTTTGTAAATTGTATGAATTTCAAACAATTAGCCCTGAAAACCTTGTCTAGCCTTGCTTACGACCAGAGATGCGACACCATTCGCTTTGCTCAATGATAGGGTCAATGTGAAGCTCATCACGGTAATAGCTTGCAACATCTTCCGCTTGCGTGTCCAAAACACCAGACATCGCTAGGGCGCCATTTGGCTTAACTAGGCCTTTAATGATTGGTGCAAGTTCACGTAGTGGGCCAGCAAGAATGTTAGCAACAACCACGTCTGCAATCAGACCTTCTGGTTGGTTGTGAGGAAGGTATACTTCTAGTTTGTCGGCAACGCCGTTACGCTCTGCGTTGTCTTTTGAAGCAAGTAGCGCTTGAGGATCAATGTCGATCCCGATAACTTTTTCTGCGCCCAGTTTGATCGCTGCGATCGCAAGAATGCCTGAGCCACAGCCGAAGTCGATAACGGTTTTACCGCTTAAGTCCATGCTTTCTAGCCACTCAAGGCAAAGCGCGGTTGTTGGGTGAGTACCAGTACCGAATGCAAGACCTGGATCCAGCATTACGTTGACAGCGTCTGGTTCTGGCACTTCACGCCAGCTTGGGCAAATCCATAGGCGCTCACCAAATTTCATTGGGTGGAAGTTTTCCATCCACTCGCGTTCCCAGTCTTTGTCTTCAAGCTGTTCAACTTTGTAAGCAAAATTTTCTGCTAGCATATTGCTTGCTTTGATTTGGTCGATGATGAAGTTGGTATCGGCTTCTGCATCGTACAGTGCCAGAATGTCAGTATCGCCCCATAAGCGAGTCTCGCCAGGTAGAGGTTCGAATACAGGTGTATCCTGCGCGTCTAAGAAAGTTACAGACAGCGCACCAGTCTCTTCCATTAGCATGTCGCCGATTTGCTCGGCGTTTTCATTGGTCGCGTTGAGTTTGATTTGAATCCAAGGCATTTGTTTTTGCTCTTAAAGTGAATGAAGTGGCGCAGAGTTTACCAGAACTCTGCGATTTGTTTGAGTATAGACTTTATACAAAACAAAAATGCCCACAGATGTGGGCATTTATTTAGAGGTTCGCTGAGGCTTATTGTAGGCCTAGTTTCTTCTCTAGGTAGTGAATGTTCGCACCGCCGTGTTGGAAGTTTTCATCATTCATGATTGACACTTGCAGTGGCACGTTAGTTTTAATGCCTTCGATGATCATCTCACCCAGTGCATTCTTCATACGTGCAATCGCTACGTCACGGTTTTCACCGTAAGTGATCAGCTTACCGATCATTGAGTCGTAGTGAGGTGGTACTGTGTAACCAGAGTAGATGTGCGATTCCCAACGAACACCCATGCCGCCTGGCGCGTGGAAGCGTTGAATCTTACCTGGAGATGGTAGGAAGCGCTCTGGGTCTTCTGCGTTGATACGACACTCAATCGCATGGCCGCGGATCTTGATGTCATCTTGAGTGAATGACAGTGGTTGACCTGCTGCTACGCGAAGCTGTTCTTTGATTAGGTCGATACCGGTAACCATTTCTGTTACTGGGTGTTCTACCTGAATACGAGTGTTCATTTCGATGAAGTAGAATTCACCGTTCTCGTATAGGAATTCGAACGTACCCGCGCCACGGTAACCGATTTCAATACATGCACGAGTACAACGTTCGCCGATGTACTTACGCATCTCTTCAGTGATGCCAGGAGCTGGAGCTTCTTCCACTACTTTTTGGTGACGACGCTGCATAGAACAGTCACGTTCACCTAGGTGGATTGCACCGCCTTGACCATCAGCAATAACTTGTACTTCAACGTGACGTGGGTTTTCTAGGAATTTCTCCATGTAAACTATGTCGTTGTTGAATGCAGCTTTTGCTTCTGCACGAGTCATAGCAATAGCTTGAACGAGGTCTTTTTCTGCACGAACTACGCGCATACCACGACCGCCGCCGCCGCCAGATGCTTTGATGATAACAGGGTAGCCGATACGCTTAGCGTGAGCTTTGTTCTTGTCTTCGTCGTTATCTAGTGGACCGTCTGAGCCAGGTACACATGGAACGCCCGCTTTTTTCATTGCGGTGATCGCTGATACTTTGTCGCCCATCATGCGGATAGTGTCCGCTTTTGGACCAACGAAGATGAAACCACTGCGCTCAACTTGCTCTGCGAAGTCAGCGTTTTCTGACAAGAAGCCGTAACCTGGGTGGATAGCTACCGCGCCAGTTACTTCTGCTGCAGAAATGATGCGTGGGATGTTTAGGTAGCTGTCGATACCACGAGCAGGGCCGATACATACGGTTTCATCTGCAAGTAGTACGTGCTTAAGATCGCGGTCAGCTGTTGAGTGAACAGCAACGGTCTTAATACCTAATTCTTTACAAGCGCGAAGAATACGAAGTGCAATTTCACCTCGGTTCGCGATGACTACTTTGTCTAGCATAAGGCAAGCCTCGCTTATTCGATTACAACTAGAGGTTGGTCGAATTCAACTGGTTGGCCGTCTTCAACTAGGATTGCAGTAACAACGCCAGATTTGTCCGCTTCGATTTGGTTCATCATCTTCATTGCTTCAACGATACATAGCGTGTCGCCAGCGTTAACTTTTTGGCCCACTTCTACGAATGATTTCGCATCAGGACTTGGAGAGCGGTAGAAAGTACCAACCATTGGAGAAAGAACTTGGTGACCTGCAGGTACCGCTGCTGCTGGAGCTTCAGCTGCTGGCGCGTCTGCTACAGGTGCTGCTACTGGCGCAGGTGCTGCTACTGGAGCTGCTGCGTAGTGAACTGGTGCTGGAGCTGCTGTGCCGTGACGACTGATGCGTACTGACTCTTCACCTTCAGAAATCTCTAGCTCAGCAATGCCAGACTCTTCAACTAACTCGATTAGCTTCTTGATTTTACGAATATCCATCTTTTCTTTCTCTTTTATCTTGTGATTAAGACAACCCCTGTGGGGTTGCAGAGTGTTAGGGTTACTTTGCCTGTAGCTTTTTAATCGCGGCAGACAGAGCGAATTCATAACCTTGTGCGCCTAAACCGCAGATCACGCCTTCTGCCTTATCAGACAGGTAAGAGTGATGACGAAACGGCTCACGTGCATGCACGTTCGATAGGTGCACCTCGATAAATGGGATGGCAACGCCAAGTAATGCATCTCGCAGTGCTACACTGGTGTGAGTGAAAGCAGCTGGATTGATGATGATGAAATCAATCTTGCCGTAAGCGGCATGAATGGCTTCAATCAGTTCGTACTCACGATTTGATTGTAGGTGTTCCAATTCCACCCCTGCGTTGTGCGCTTGTTCAGTCAAAGCGTCCACAATTTGTGCTAGGGTGTTGTTACCATAGTGTGTCGGTTCACGCAGACCTAATAGGTTAAGATTTGGTCCGTTTAGAACAAGAATCCGTGACTTTGCAGACATTATGTTGCTATCTTCCCTTATCGTGAGTGGAACGTTTATATTCCCAAATATACGATAATTCAGCACGATTTTTTTGTTAAAACCGAGCAAATTTTAAAAAATCGACCAAGATTATAGCTAATTCATAGCAATTAGCAGCAATTTACTGGTCTAATCTCCCAATTGCCCGCTTCGTTTCTGTAACCAAGTTAACAAAAACAACATAATCACCATATCTATGCTGTGGTTAATTTGCGCCCAAAAGCAAAAAACCGCCATGCAAAGATGGCGGTTTTCGTTCACTGTTTAAAACAGGCTGGCGAGCTTATACCAGTTCTGCTTTTTCGGCGATGAGTTTGTCTACTACACTTGGATCGGCAAGCGTTGAAGTATCGCCTAGGTTGCTTGTATCACCTGTCGCAATCTTACGCAGAATACGACGCATGATCTTACCTGAACGAGTCTTTGGTAGAGAGTCTGTCCAGTGCAGTACATCAGGCGTTGCAATTGGACCAATCTCTTTACGCACCCAATCTTTCACTTCTTTGTGCAGTTCTGCGGATGGGAATTCGCCATCGTTGAGCGTGATGTAGGCGTAGATCGCTTGGCCTTTGATGTCGTGTGGAATACCAACAATCGCGGCTTCGGCAATTTTGTGATGCGCGACTAGCGCAGATTCAATTTCAGCGGTGCCCATACGGTGTCCAGACACGTTCAGTACGTCATCGACGCGGCCAGTGATCCAGTAGTAGCCGTCTTCGTCACGACGCGCACCGTCACTGGTGAAGTACATGCCCTTAAAGGTTGAGAAGTAGGTTTGTTCGAAGCGTTCATGGTCGCCGTAAACCGTACGCATCTGACCTGGCCATGAATCAAGAATTACCAAGTTACCTTCAGCCACGGTGTCTTCAAGGATATTACCCATGTTATCAACCAGTGCAGGTTGTACGCCGAAGAATGGGCGAGTTGCTGAACCTGGTTTGAGATCTGTCGCGCCCGGAAGTGGAGCGATCAAGATGCCGCCGGTTTCCGTTTGCCACCAAGTGTCGACGATAGGTGAATTTTCGTTACCGATCGTTTTGTAGTACCACTCCCATGCCTCTGGGTTGATTGGTTCGCCCACTGAGCCCATGATGCGAAGGCTTGAGCGAGACGTGCCAGCAACCGCTTCGTTGCCTTTTGCCATCAGCGCACGAATAGCCGTTGGTGCGGTGTACAGAATGTTCACTTGATGCTTATCGACCACTTCGCTCATACGGCTTGTGTTCGGGTAGTTTGGTACACCTTCGAACAGGATGGTTTTCGCACCGTTCGCAAGTGGTCCGTAGATAAGGTACGTGTGGCCAGTAATCCAGCCTACGTCTGCGGTACACCAGAACGTTTCACCTGGTTGGTAATCGAAGACGTATTTAAACGTCATGGCAGCATAAACAAGGTAGCCACCTGTTGTGTGAAGTACGCCTTTTGGTTTGCCTGTCGAGCCTGATGTGTAGAGGATGAACAGTGGGTCTTCCGCTTTCATCTCTTCTGGTGGACAAACATCAGATACTTTTGCGGTTGCTTCGTGCCACCAAACATCACGATGCTCATGCCAATCTACATTGCCGCCTGTGCGTTTTAGTACCACAACTTTGCTGATGGTTTTTACTTCTGGGTTAGTGAGTGCTTCGTCCACGTTCTTTTTCAGTGGAACGGCACGTCCACCGCGCACACCTTCGTCCGCAGTGATCACAACTTTCGCGTCAGAGTCGATGATACGACCAGACAGTGCTTCTGGTGAGAAACCACCAAACACCACGGTATGCACCGCGCCGATGCGTGTACACGCCAGCATAGCGATAGCTGCTTCTGGCACCATTGGCATGTATAAACACACCACGTCGCCTTTGCGCACGCCTTGGTCTTTTAATGCGTTAGAGAACTTGCACACTTCTTTGTGCAGTTCGTTGAAAGTCAGCGTTTTGTCGTCTGCTGGATCATCGCCTTCCCAGATGATCGCTACGTCGTCGCCGTGTTCCGCGAGATGACGGTCGATACAGTTTTCAGATACGTTCAGTGTGCCATCTTCAAACCAGCGAATGTCAACGTGGCCGGTGTCGAATGAGGTGCTTTTTACTTTGGTGAAAGGTTTGATCCAATCAACGATTTTGCCGTGCTCGTTCCAGAAGCCCTCTGGATCGGTGACTGACTGCTGATACATGGCTAGGTAGGTATCATTATCCGCGTGTGTATGAGTTTTAATATTTTCTTTTACCGGATAAACGTGGGCTTCGCTCATGGCTTCTCTCCTTGTGCCTTAATTCTCGGCCTTACACCAATCTACTTAAGATTCTGAATATGTATTTTTGTAGGGCTGTCTTTTGGTTCTTAAATACTCAGTCGTCCTAGAACGACGTTGTGCCTATAACTGTCAGTCACAGCGCGTATTTCCACAATTAGACTTTAGGATGAGACAGAGGGGTGTGCCGGAAAATGCTTGAAATAAAAGTAATTATGGGAGCTAGGTCAACAGGATTTATGTGTATGGCGCGGTGAGATTTGGCAGATCGCCCTTGGTGAGGCGCACAAAAACCAAGGCGGCAGAAATCGCATCTTGCAGCGCGTCGTGTTTATCTTGAATGGGCAGTTCAAGGTGCTTGCAAATCGCATCCAGACTTAAGTCGAAGTAGGCATTGGGTAAATGCCGTTCTAGTTTGTCGTGATAAATCTGGCTGACTTCAATCAATGGGTTTGGCAGTGGGAAGCCGAGTTGCCTTTGGCAGGCAAGGTCGAGAATTTTTTTGTCATAGCGAATGTGATATCCGACTAAAGGACGGTTGCCGATGAACGTGAGCAGTTTCAGCAACGCTTCTTTCTCGCTGATACCATCAGCCAGATCTTGGTGGCGAATTTTATGAATTTTCACTGACCCAGAATCTAACGATTGGGGTGCACGTAAGCGTACTTCAAAAGGCTGACTGGTGAGGATGCGGTTGTCGATGATCTTGGTTGCCGCGATGGTTACCAACTCAGCACGGTTCGGATCAAGGCTGGTGGTCTCACAATCTAGAGACACAAACTCGGTTTTGTGTGGCGCACAAAACAGCGACTGATAAGGCGAGCCTTTCAGTTTGTAATGCCAATATTTGCGTTGTAACCAGTTCATCCTCTACGCCTCATTTTGACTTGTGTAAGCGCTTAATCGCGGATTTGATAGTGGAAGCCCAAGAACTGCTTAAACTTCTTCACCACATGCAAGCTATGACGCAGCAAGTCACGCTCGGTTCGGTCTAACTGTTTGATATCAATGTTGTTAAGTGTTTCTTGTTTACTCAATTGCTGATGAAGGCGAATCTTAAAGAACAGCTTCAACGCTTCGTTTAAGTTGTCTGCGGTCTCCGGTTCTAAGATGCGTTTTTTTCTTAGTGCTTCGATGCGTTCAAAGGTGTTTTTTTCTTCAATCGCATATTCCAACGACAAGGTGCGAATACCATGCACGATAGGGAAGATGCCACCACGTTTGATATCCAAACCATCCTTGGCACTTTTTACGTTGCCAAACAGAGTCAGGGGCACGGAAAATTGCAAAGCAGGGCGCGTGAAATCCGACAAAACCAGCATGCGATCTTTCATGCTGTCTCTGAGGTGATTTGCTATTGGGGTGAGAAGCTCTCGATTCCCTGCTACTGCATGTGCGTCACTGAAAATCGCCAAGTCCATGATTGGTTCAGGTTCCGCCTTCGCAATCCAATGATCTAAGGTGTGGATCCACTCTTGCTGCGTTTTGACCCATTTCGGGTTGTTGACCATCACTTTGCCGGGGCAGAGTGGGTAACCAAGCTGCTGCAGAGTGTGGGTGAATGATTGCATCACTTGTTTGCAATGTTGCCATTCTAGCCCGTCTTCAATAATGAGCGCGTTGTCTTGGTCGGTCTTAAGAATTTGCTCGCCACGCCCTTCTGAGCCCAGCACGATCAAACAACAGTGGTCGTGCAAAGCGGGTGGCACCACCAGTTCAAAGGCTTTTTCGATAATTTGTTCGTTTACCGCAGAGATGAGCTCCATGATGAAGCGAGTGCGGATGCCGTTTCTCAGCAAGCTTTCTACCAGTTGACGTTGACGGTTTGAGGCCAACGCCAGTTCTTCTACGCTGCTTGCTCGTGCAATGCTGAGTGTTAACACGTGGGAGTGCGTCGAAAACGCGCTCAGAATCTGTGTCATGTCGAGCATGCCCACCGCGCGATTGCCTTCGCAAACCATCAAACGTTTCATGCGATTACGTGTCATGGTGATCATGGCGTTAAACAGAAAATCCCCGTCATCAACATGGTAGACAGGGAAAGTTGCGATCTCACCTACGGGCGTGTTCACGGCGCAATTATCCAACATAACCGAGTGCAGCATGTTGGTACGAGTCACGATGGCGTACGGGTGAGCTGACGGCCATTTTGCCAATCGCGGGTCGTCGTCATGGAGCTGAACCAATGCAGCATCGATGCCGTTATCTTTTAGAGTTCGAGTTACCTCGTTGATTGGCGTTTCTGGCGCGAGGATCATCGGCGGATGATAAATGCTGTTATCGACTTTAGTCAGAATGAATTCGGCCAAGTTTTGCTGTTGCTGCGCGGCTTCGATGAGTTCTTGTCGTTTGGATAAGTTGTTGTCGAAGTAAGCCGCGAACTGGCCATTCTCGTTATAAAGCTCGAGAAAAACGTCTTTTGGCAGCAAGTACGAAAGGGTGTCTTCCAGCGCGATGTATTGATGTCGAACGCATTCTTCAAACAGCGAGCGCACATCAAACATGTCATCATTGGCGTAGTGAGCGAACACTTCGGATTGGTCTTTGGAACGTTCTTCGACTGCGCCTTTGATCAATATGTGCAAGTGAGGGTTGGTCTGCCCGCTAGATAAAATGACATCTCGAGTTCGATAGTACGCCACATCTAAGGACGAGCGTAGCCGAGTTTGCTGGGCATCGGTCAGACGATCGAACGGGGGAGATTGCATATTAAATTTGTCAGGCATGGAGACACCTAAAATTGGGAGGAACACAGTATAAGTCTGACAAATTTCTTGCCGTAAGCCAGACGACTTTGGTCTAAACCGCTGGACATTGATGAGCGAGTTCGGCGCTTCAAAAGTCAGAATGACATCGAGGAAACGGTAAGTTGCCTATTCTTCCCTTTTTCTAATACGCATAGCGATCCATAATCCACGGTTCGAGCGATGGTGTTCCCGTTTTAGGATATTAGTAATGTTGAAACCTTCTCCGTATGGCTGGATTTCCCAGTACTTTCTCGGATTCTTTTTTGCGTATGGCGTTTACCTGCCATTTTGGTCGTTGTGGTTTAAAGAACAGGGCGTTTCTTCCACGGACATTGGTTTACTGGTTGGTTTAGGGTTGGCGACACGCTGCGTGGCTAACATCGTCATTACCCCTCGTGTACACCGAGTTGAACATCTAATGCCAACGTTGCGTTGGTTGAGTTTTGCTGCCCTCATTTTTGTTGGTTTCCACTTTTTTACGGGCGGCAGTTTTTGGCTCATGGCATTGGCAACGGTGTTGTTTAACTTGTGTTGTGGTCCGGTAGTACCGCTATCAGACGCGATGGCAAACTACTATGCTCGCTTGAAAATGTTGGATTACGGGCGCACGCGTTTGTGGGGTTCTATAGCCTTCATTGCGGGTTCGACGGTGGTGGGTTTCCTTGTCGCAGAATTTGGCTCGGATATGATTCTGTACACCGCGATGGTGGGGGTGTTCTTTTCATTGCTTTTCGCGATGCGCAGCATCAATCCAATGCCTGTCACTCGCGGTGACCAGCATGCTGAACGTCCGAAATTATCCGCACTGCTTACCGATAAATCAGTGGTGAAGTTCTTGGTTTTGGTGTCACTTATCCAAGGTAGCCATGCGGCGTACTACGGCTTTAGTGCCATTCACTGGAAAGCGGCGGGTCACTCAGAAGACGTGATCGGCTACTTGTGGAGTCTAGGCGTTGCGGCAGAAGTGGCTGTGTTTGCATTGAGTAAGCGTCTGTTTGCTGGTTGGGCGCTGCGCACGCTGTTTATTGTTGCAGCTTGTGGTGTGATGATGCGTTGGGGCATGACCGCAGCAACAACGTCTATCGTTGCGTTGGTTATTGTGCAACTTCTGCACGGCGTGACATTCGCGACGGCGCACATTGCGGCCATTCAATACATCCAAAACTCTGAAGAGCACAAAATGGTGGCGCTGCAAGCGCTATACAATGCAATTCCGCTTGGCGCATTTATCGCGCTGATGACGGTGCTCAGTGGTTGGGGTTACGAGCACTGGGGGGCGCTGGTGTTCTGGGGTATGGCGGCAATGGGCCTATTGGCGCTGTTCATCAAATTGGACCCTCAAGAGCCTAGCCACAACGTGGTGGATGTGTCTGAAAAGGCACTTGAAACACAGAATTAGACTTCTGTGACAAAGGTTAAAAACTAATCTTTGTCTCCATTGTGAAAGCAGTGTTAAATGAAACCTCTCCCTCAAGGAGAGGTTTTTTATTTTCTGTAAGAAAAGCTAGAAAGGATATCAGATGCAAGGATGGCTGGTGGTTCCCGTTTCTTTGGCGTACTTGGGAGCCCTATTTATAATCGCGTGGTACGGAGACATACAGAAGCGCTGGCTCGCCCGTTGGCGACCGTGGATTTATAGTCTCTCGATTGCGGTGTACTGTACCTCGTGGACCTTCTACGGCACGGTCGGACAGGCGAGCAGCAATCCTTGGTCTTTCTTGCCCATCTATATCGCGCCGATTTTGGTGTTTACCATCGGATGGCGGGTTCTGGCTCGACTCATTCTGATCGCGAAGCGCGAACACATCACTTCCATCGCTGATTTTATTGGTGCCCGTTACGGAAAATCGCAAGGTTTGGCGGTGGTCGTCACATTGATTGCGGTGGCGGGGATCTTACCTTATATCGCCTTGCAGCTGCGTGGCATCACCATGGGGTTGGAGATCATCGCCCCAGAATTGGCGACCGATTTTGGTTATCAGAATGACAGCGTGTCTTGGTTTGTCGTGGTGGCACTGGCCATTTTTACCATGTTGTTTGGTACTCGCCATATTGATAACACCGAGCATCACCGTGGGATGATGATGGCGATCGCGTTTGAATCCATCATCAAATTGCTGGCGTTTTTGGTGGTGGGGATTTTCATTGTCTGGTTGGCGATGAGCACGGAAAACTTGAGTCTGGTTGAAGTGGCTTCTGAAACCTACCAGTCGCCAAACATTCCAACCTTATTGATTCATACTGTGCTGACCATGTTGGCGATTGTCTGTTTGCCGCGTCAGTTCCACACCATGGTGGTGGAAAATGAACGTGCGCAAGACTTGCATGTCGCGCGTTGGTTGTTCCCGCTGTATCTGATTTTGATGGGCGTATTTGTGTTGCCAATCGCGTGGGTCGGGCAAGGGTTATTGAGCGGAACATCTGCCGATACTTACGTGATCAGTGTGCCGATGGCGGTGGGGGCAAGCGAGATTGCGTTACTGGCGTTTTTAGGCGGTACTTCGGCGGCGAGCGGTATGGTGATTGTTTCAACCATTGCGTTGGCGATCATGGTATCGAACGACTTAGTGATGCCGCTGATATTGCGTCGAATGCGCTTGGCACAGCGCAACCATCACCACTTTTCTGAGCTTTTGCTGCGTATTCGCCGCGCTCTAATTCTGATTTTGTTGATTGGTGCATGGGGATTTTATCAGGCCTTAGATAGTATCCACTCACTCTCTGCGATAGGTTTTCTCTCGTTTGCAGCCATTACCCAGTTTGCTCCTGCATTGATTGGCGGTATGTATTGGCGTCAGGGTAACAAGAAAGGCGTTTATGTTGGCCTCGCGGTCGGTTTTACGATTTGGTTGATTACCTTAATGAGCCAAACCGACATGTTGGCTGGTAATGCCAGCAACAACTTTTTGATTTGGTTAATCACGCCGCCAGAGATGCTGTCGAGCTTCGACATTGCGATTTCGGATTGGGGCATGATCATGAGTGTGGTGGCGAACGCGGTGTGTTTTGTCGCGGTGTCTCTGGCGACGCGTCCAAGCCTAAGTGAGCGCTTACAGTCGGCGTCTTTTGTCGGAACACCGCTGCCTGAAAGCGAAAACATCAGCTTGTATCAAAGTCGAGTTACCGTGGCTGAGTTGGAAATGCTTGCCTCGCGCTTTGTTGGCCGCACTCGGGTAAAAGTGGCTTTCCAAGCCTATTGGAGTCAGCAGCGAGAGGAGTTGTTACCGAACCAACAAGCGCCGTCTTCGTTGATTCGTCACACTGAGCGCGTGTTGGCAGGGGTGTTTGGTGCCTCTTCCGCTAAGTTAGTACTTACTTCTGCGTTGCAAGGCAGAAATATGCAGCTTGAAGAAGTCGCAACCATCGTTGATGAAGCATCCGAGTTGTACGACTTTAGCCGCGGATTACTCCAAGGGGCGATTGAACATATCGGCCAAGGGATTGCGGTGGTCGACAAACAACTGCGGCTGGTGGCGTGGAACCAGCGTTACCTAGAGCTGTTTGTATTCCCACCAGGATTAATTCAAGTCGGCCGACCGATTGCTGATGTGATTCGCCACAATGCTGAGCAAGGTTTGTGTGGCCCCGGCGATCCGGAAGACCACGTACGCCGCCGCGTGTATCACCTTGAGCAAGGCACGCGACATACCTCTTCCCGTGTGCGTCCTGACGGTCGAGTAATTGAAGTGCAAGGGAACCCAATGCCCGGCGGTGGTTTTGTAATGAGCTTTACGGACATCACCGTATTCCGCGATGCCGAGCAAGCGCTGAAAGACGCCAATGAAACGTTAGAAGAACGAGTGCGCGCGCGCACCAGAGAGTTGGAGCAACTCAACAAACAGTTGGTGGCAGCGACGCAGCGTTCGGATTTGGAGTCGAAATCGAAATCGCGTTTTTTAGCGGCCGTGAGTCACGACTTGATGCAGCCGCTCAATGCCGCCCGTTTGTTTGCGTCTTCACTTTCTGAAGTAGCCAAAGACAGCGAAACTCGCAAGTTGTCGGCACATATCGAAAGTGCGTTAGGCGCGGCAGAAGATTTGATCGGAGATTTGCTGGATATTTCGCGTTTGGAATCGGGTAAGTTGGAAGTCAATGTGCATGGCTTCGCGGTCAACGATGTTCTGGCGAACCTCAATGCGGAATTCAGCGCATTGGCCAAACAACAGGGGATCGAGTTCACTATGATTCCATCTTCTCTAATGGTGAAATCGGACCCTAAATTACTGCGCCGTGTGGTGCAGAATTTCCTCACCAATGCCTTTCGTTACAGTCCAAATGGAAAAGTTGCGCTGGGTGTGCGCCGAGTTCAAGGACGTGTGCGCATTGATGTGTGGGATAACGGCATGGGCATCGAGGAAGAAAAACAGCAGGAAATTTTCGAAGAGTTTAATCGCGGAACGCAAGTGCGCTCCGATCAAGGTTTGGGATTAGGCTTGGCGATTTCCAAAGGGATTGCGCAGGTGTTGGGGCACGAAATTTCAATGCGTTCGTGGTTTGGTAAAGGCAGCGTGTTCTCGATAACGTTGGATAAGGCTCATCACGTTCAGCCACACCCTGCGAAAGTCGAGACCAGTCCTCAATCGGAGTTGTGCCACTTGCGAATTCTGTGTGTCGATAACGAACCTGACATTTTGGTCGGAATGGAAAATCTTCTCTCTCGTTGGGGATGCGACATACGCGTTGCGACGGATCTCGTCGAAAGTTTACAAGCGCTCGAAGGCGATTGGGTGCCAGACGTCATTTTCTCTGATTATCGATTGGATAACGGACGTACGGGGTTAGAAGTGTTGCAACAGTGTCGTTTGCGTCTGGGGAATCGTTTTGAAGGGGTGATCATCAGTGCTGACCGTACTGACGATATGATGGAAGGCATCAAAGCGAACTGTTTCAGCTTTATTGCCAAACCCGTTAAGCCACTCAAATTACGCTCGGTGCTCAATCGAGTCGCGTAACTTAGATAAGTTGAGCGCATGAGCCAGATAGTAAGAGACCTCCAATGAGAGGTCTCTTTATATTCTGCGGAAATTCAAAGTAAGTGCTTTACTCTGCCACGCCACCTTGAGTCAATTTGGCTGGATTAAGCAGCCTTTCAAGCGTTTCGCGGTCTAAATCCGTTTCCTCTTCGGCCATATCAATGATGGCTCGTCCTTGTTTGTAGGCTTTTTTCGCGACTTCTGCCGCTTTCAAATACCCGATCACCGGGTTTAGTGCGGTGACTAAAATCGGATTCTTGGCCAAAGCAATATCGAGGTTATCTTGTCGAACGTCAAAGGTCGCAATCGCCTTATCGGCAAGGGCGGTCGCACTGTTCGCAACGAGCTCAATGCTCTCCAAAATATTATGTGCAATCACAGGTAGCATAACATTCAACTGGAAGTTGCCAGACTGACCCGCGATGGTGATGGTTGCGTCGTTGCCAATCACTTGCGCTGACGCCATGGCTGCGGCTTCAGGAATAACCGGGTTTACTTTGCCCGGCATGATTGATGAACCCGGCTGTAAGCCTTGCAGTTCGATTTCACCCAAGCCAGCCAATGGGCCAGAGTTCATCCAGCGAAGATCGTTTGCGATCTTCATGATCGCAACTGCTGCTGTTTTGAGCTGTCCAGACAGTGCGACGATCGCATCCTGGCTGCTGAGGTTGAAGAAGAAATTGTCGCTTGAAGTAAAGGTGACTCGAGTGGACTGAGTGAGGTTGTCTGCAAACAGAGAGGCAAAACGCGGATCGGCGTTGATCCCTGTGCCAACGGCAGTGCCGCCTTGAGCAAGGGCTTTCACCATCGGCAGTGTTTGTTCAATGGCTTGTTTAGCGTGTTCAATCTGGAATTGCCAGCCGCCCAGCTCTTGCGCGAAAGTGATTGGCATGGCGTCCATCAAATGAGTTCGGCCTGTTTTTACCACACCTTGCAAAGCTTGCTTCTTGGTTTCTAGGCTTTGGCTAAGATGAGCCAGTGCAGGCAACAACTTGTGTTCAATAGCAAGTGCTGAGCTGACTTGAATCGCCGTCGGCACCACATCGTTACTGCTTTGACCCATGTTAACGTGGTCATTCGGATTGACGTTGCCGCCAAGCAATTCAGACGCAAGCGTGGCAATCACTTCATTGGCGTTCATGTTGGAGCTTGTCCCAGAACCGGTTTGGAACAGGTCGATAGGGAACTGATCGAGATGTTGCCCATCAATAATGGCTTGCGCGGCGTCTGCAATCGCATTGGCGATATCACCTTCTAGTAACCCTAGTTGTGCGTTGGTCAGTGCTGCCGTTTGTTTGATGTGGGCTAAAGCTTGGATGAAGCCGCTTGGCATGGTGTGCTGGCTGAATGCAAAGTTATCGATAGCGCGCTGAGTTTGCGCTTGATACAAGGCATTCGCCGGGACTTTTACTTCGCCCATGCTGTCGGTTTCAATACGAAATTCGGTGGTCATAGTAGGGTTCCTTTCGTTTAATCAAGAGAAGTCTGAATGAGGCGTAATTGTTGTTGTAATTGGAGAAACTTTACGTCGCCATGTTCAAACTGATAGTAGTAACGTTTGAGGCAGAATAAGGGGGTGTGAACCGAATCAAGGCAGACTCGGCGAAATGTACGAGTGCGAGTTGGGTCTTGAATCGCTTCGAGAAGGTGGAAATACACTTGGCGTAAAAACAGTTCGCACAAGAGTAAGTTTTCGTCTTCTGCTTCATGCTCATAGCTGGATGACAACACCATACCCCAATGAATATAGTCATGAATGACGTCGGGCTCAAAGCCACTGGGCGCGGCAAGTTGGAAGCGATCTTGCGCTTTGAAGAAGGCGTTGAATATGTCCTTTCTGCGTTTCATATCTGCCTCAATAAATTAGATAATGATAATTATTATCAATTAAGAATAAATTAGCAACCCTCTATTTTCAGCAAGGCTAGATATAAAAAAGCCGACGCAGTCGCATCGGCAGAAATGGTTGGGTTTTCATCCCGCAGCAAAGTTTATCCGTTGTTTAGAAGGATAAGCAGCGTAATGTTACTCAGTAAACAAGGTTTCGTATTTCACAAATGCTGTTTGTGTTTCGCCGTAGTAAAGCGTGCCTTCGGCTTGGATAACGACTCGCAACCAGCTCTCTGCGGAGGTTGGCTTTGGCAGAGTGATGTACCAGTTTTGGCCAGCTTGATCGGCGCGTGTCATATCAATCGGTTGAGCGTTCTGTTGTTGGTCATCGACTACGGACAGCTTGACGCCTTCCAGCGGATAGGCAGCGTTGAGAGACAGTTCTAGGCTATCTTTTGTCAGTTTTTCAGAACGGAACTTAACTTTAAAATCGCCATTTTCCATGTCACATAGGCCACTGGTGTAACGGCAGTTGGACTTACTCGCGAGCTTGTAAGTTTCCCCTTCTTTAGCGGCATGAGGCTTTTCGCTCAGTGCCATATCGGTACCAAAGTAGGCAATGATAGAAAGGATGGGCGCGATTAACAGGGCGAGAATAAAGTGCTTGCTTTTGAACATCTTGGCTTCCTTGCAACGACATACTGCGAATATGGTAACTGAAACGTGAGAATAAAAAAGCCCCGGACGGCAGGTTCCAAACGGGGCTTTTGTGGTTTTGGTTATATTTTAGTGATCCACTGCGCTACCAGCACCTACCGGTACGCGAACGTGTTCGACTAGGTCTTTCACTTCTTGTGGTGTTTCTGCTGTTACTTTCGATACAGCGAACGCGACGATGAAGTTGAATAAGGCACCAATCGCACCAAATGCGTTTGGCTCAATGCCTAGGAACCAGTTGCTGCCCCAGCTTTCTAGGTAAGTCCAATCTGCGATGAATAGGATACCTTTGTGTTGGAACACGTAGAACAGAGTGATACTGATACCGGCAATCATACCCGCGATAGCACCTTCTTTGTTGATGTTCTTACTGAAGATACCCATCATCAGAGCCGGGAAGATGGAGGACGCCGCCAGACCGAAGGCCAGTGCTACCGTACCTGCCGCGAAGCCCGGTGGATGCAGACCCAAGTAACCTGCGACTGCAATGGCCACCGCCATCGAGATTCGACTCGCGAGCAGCTCTTTCTTCTCTGAGATATTCGGGTTAATTACCCCTTTGATTAAGTCATGGGAAATCGCGGACGAAATCGCCAGCAATAGACCCGCTGCGGTTGATAGTGCGGCGGCTAGACCGCCCGCTGCGACCAGTGCGATAACCCAGTTAGGTAGTTTCGCGATCTCAGGGTTAGCCAGTACCATGATGTCGTTATCAACTTTCAGTTCGTTAGTTGCAGCATCTGATGTGTAGTTGATGTTTCCATCACCGTTCTTATCATCAAAGCCTAGCAGACCCGTTTTCTCCCAGTTTTTGAACCAAGTAGGACGTTCGTCATAAGCCAAGTGTTGGCCCGGAGCTGGGTTAACGGTATCCATTAGGTTTAGACGTGCCATTGCTGATACTGCTGGAGCCGTTGTGTATAGGATAGCGATGAACACAAGTGCCCAACCTGCAGAGGTACGTGCATCACGCACCTTCGGTACAGTGAAGAAACGGATGATTACGTGTGGCAGACCTGCAGTACCGATCATCAGTGACATGGTGTAAACGAACATGTTTAGCGTGTCACCGCGGACTTGAGTGGTGTATTCACTAAAGCCGAGCTCCGTCACCACTTGGTCGAGCCGATCCAACAGATAGACATCGGTGCCGGCCATGGTACTACCGAGCCCTATTTGTGGAATTGGATTGCCGGTAAGCTGCAGAGAGATAAAGATTGCAGGAATAGTGTAAGCCAAAATGAGTACGCAATACTGAGCAATCTGCGTGTAAGTGATGCCTTTCATGCCACCAAGAACGGCGTACATGAATACGATACACATACCAATCAGTAGACCGGTTGAGTAATCCACCTCAAGGAAGCGACCAAACGCAACGCCAACGCCTTTCATCTGACCGATAACATAAGTGACCGACGCGATGATCAGACACACTACGGCTACGATACGCGCTGTCTTGGAGTAGAAACGCTCGCCGACAAACTCAGGCACGGTAAATTTACCGAACTTACGTAGGTAAGGGGCAAGCAACAGTGCAAGCAGCACGTAACCACCAGTCCAGCCCATTAGGAATACGCTGCCGCCGTAACCCATAAAGGCAATCAGACCCGCCATCGAGATAAACGATGCCGCAGACATCCAGTCTGCTGCGGTTGCCATGCCGTTAGCGATAGGGTTTACACCACCGCCCGCGACGTAGAACTCTTTGGTTGATCCAGCGCGTGCCCAAATCGCAATACCGATGTAGAGGACAAACGTCGCACCAACAACCAGATAAGTGATAGTTTTCAAATCCATCTGAGTGACTCCTTACTCATCCACGCCGAATTCACGGTCGATTTGGCGCATTCTCCACGCGTAGTAGAAAATAATACCTAGGAAGGCATAGATGGAGCCCTGTTGAGCAAACCAGAAACCAAGTTTGTATCCACCTAATTGAAATTGATTAAGTACGTCGACAAATAAAATGCCGCAGCCGAAAGACACGACGAACCAGATGACCATTAGACCGATCATGAGCTTCACGTTTTTGTCCCAATAGGCTTTGGCTCTTTCTTCGCTTTCAAATGCCATTGCCGTCTCCTTACGATTGGTATTGTTGTTAAAAAAATGTTTCACAATGTACATTAGCAAGGTGTTGGCAATAACTCTTTTCAACTTTAGTCGGGGCGTAAAAAAGGAAAAACGACCGAATAATGGGCGTTTACGGCGAAATTGATAAGATTTAATGATGTTAAAAAGGTGTTAAATTAGCCTAAGGTCTAATGATTTGATGCATAAAATTTTCAATATGTTGCATTGGTTAATCTTTTCTTCATTGATTTCACCGAATCTATACCTAGATTCAACCTTCTCAAGTGATTTGTTTACATAAAGTTTTCGTACCGGAGCTCGGTTTTGAGGCACAATAAAGCCTGTGCTTAACTCATCACGCTTACATCTTAAAGTTGAGGTGATTTAGGAACTTATATGCTTACTCGTTGAGATTGTTTGTAGCTTTTCATTTAGGGAGGGTGAGAATGGACGCAGACACCATTAACAGCTTTTTTCTGATTGGTGCATTACTGATTGCACTGAGCGTTCTTTTAAGCCCCGTGTCCTCAAAATTGGGGATTCCAATCCTTCTCGTATTTCTTGCGGTAGGTATGTTGGCTGGGGAAGATGGCCTTGGCGGAATCTTATTTGATAATTATTCCATCGCTTATTTAGTCAGTAACTTAGCGCTCGCCATCATTCTTTTGGATGGCGGGATGCGAACGCGAGTCGCCAGTTTTCGGGTCGCCTTGTGGCCTTCGGTGTCGTTGGCAACCATAGGCGTAGCCATCACGACATTGTTAACCGGTTTGATGGCGACTTGGTTGTTCGATTTGGATTTATTGCAAGGTATCTTGGTTGGCGCGATTGTCGGTTCAACGGATGCGGCCGCGGTCTTCTCTTTATTGAAAGGCCGCAGTCTGAACGAACGTGTTGGCTCGACGTTAGAAATTGAATCGGGCACCAACGACCCAATGGCGGTGTTCTTGACCGTCACGTTAATTGCGATTCTTTCTAGTACGGGAACGGAGTTAAGCGCCGGATTTTTAGCGCTCAGTTTTGTTAAGCAGTTTGGTATCGGTGCGCTACTTGGTTTTGCTGGTGGCTGGGTCTTGTGGAAAGTCATCAATCGCAATCAACTGCCGGATGGCTTGTACTCGATTTTGACCGTCAGCGGCGGCTTGATCATTTTCGCGTTGTCGAACTCGTTAGGCGGCAGCGGTATTTTGTCGATTTACCTAGTGGGTTTATTGCTGGGTAACCGTCCAACGCGCAGCCGTCATTCGATTCTGCATGTATTAGATGGTATGACGTGGCTAGCGCAAATTGGCATGTTCCTCGTGCTTGGTTTGTTGGTTACGCCGTCGAACTTGCTGAGTATTGCGGTGCCAGGCTTGGCGCTTGCGTTTGGTATGATTTTGTTTGCCCGTCCTATTTCCGTGTGGATTGGACTGCTGCCATTTAAGAGTTTCACGCCACGTGAAAAGTGGTTTGTCTCTTGGGTTGGTTTGCGTGGCGCGGTGCCAATCATTCTTGCGGTATTCCCTATGATGGCTGGTTTACCAGACGCGCAGCTGTACTTCAACTTGGCCTTCTTCGTGGTTATGGTATCGCTGATCGTTCAGGGCGGTACGCTGACCAAAGCGATGTCGCTTGCCAAGGTTGAGTTGCCACCAAAGCCTGAGCCAATCTCTCGCACTGGTGTGGAGATTTACCCAACCAGTGAGTGGGAACTGTTTATCTACCGATTGAAAGCGGATAAATGGTGCATTGGCGAACCGCTGCGTAGTTTGTCGATGCCTGAAGGCACGCGCATTGCGGCTGTTTTCCGTAACCAAGAACTGCTTCACCCATCGGGTAGTACCAGGTTGGAAGAAGACGATACCCTATGTGTATTGGCTCAAGAGAAAGACTTAGCTGCACTGAGCTTGTTGTTCAGTGAAGCGCCGGAGAAAGCCTCTCTGACTCGTTTCTTTGGTGATTTCTTCTTAGATATTGAAGTGAAGCTGGCCGACGTGGCGATGATGTACGGTTTGAATTTGGGCGATGAACTGCAAGATAAAACCTTGAGCAATATTGTTGAAGAACAGCTGGGTAGCACGCCTGTTTTGGGCGACCAGTTTGAATGGCAAGGTTTGCAATGGGTAATCGCGGACGTGGTGGGTCACCAAGTGACTAAGGTTGGTTTACGTTTACCCAATGAAGAAGAGGAAGGGGAAGAGGAGGACTAAGTCCTAATCATTCATTTCCGTTAACATGATGACGGCTTGCGTGCGGTTCTTCACGCCGAGCTTGCGGAAAATCGCCGTCATGTGTGCTTTGATGGTGGCTTCTGATACATTCAACTCGTAAGCGATTTGTTTGTTCAGCAAGCCATCAGACAACATCCCCAACACTTTGTATTGCTGTGGCGTTAGCGCGGCAATCTTCTCTGCTAAATCATTACACGCTGCGTTATTGGTGATCAGCCCTTCAGGGAAGTACGGGTCGCCATTGAGCACTTGGTTGAGTGCATTGACCAATTCACGCATATCACTCGATTTCGGAATAAAGCCAAACGCACCATGGCTCTTCACTTGACTCACCACCGTTGGCTCTTCGCTGGCGGATACCACGACGATAGGCAAATCTGGGTATTCCGCTCTTAAGTGGATAAGCCCTGACATTCCATTAGCCCCAGGCATTTTGAGATCCAACAGCACCAAATCCGGCTCTTCCTCTTTGGCGAGTAATGCAAGCAGGGCATCAAGAGAGTCTGCTTCAAGCAGATTGGCACCACTGACAGCCATGTGTACCGATTGGAACAATGCATTACGGAAGAGAGGGTGATCATCGGCGATGATGATGGTGTAGGTCGAATCCATGACGTTAAACACTTTTGACTATTTCGTTAAATGAATTATTGTCCAGCTTTGAGAAGGTGGACAATATTTATTCGCTAAAAGTCTGAACCAAATCGACTTTTATTAGGAAAATTGCATATAGCCGCATTTTTCTCATTCAAATCTGTGCAACAAAAAACGCCAGCGAAAATCGCTGGCGTTTGAATGATGTGATATCAGAATCGATTGATGTGCTCTAAGAAAGGCTCGGCTTGCATAAAACCAGTTAAACGAGCGTTTGAAACGTGTTCGCCTTTCGCATCCCAGAATTCGATGGTCGGCAAACCCAGCACGTTCATGTGTTTGAGTAGCTCAATATCTTGCACTTGGTTTTTGGTGACATCCGCTTGCAGCAACACAAAGTCTTGCAGCTTGGCTTCGACTTTTGGATCGTGGAAGGTGTACTTCTCAAACTCTTTACACGCTACACACCAGTCGGCGTAGAAGTCGAGCATGACAGGTTTACCTGCTGCTTTCGCCTGCGTCAGTTGCTCTTCAAGCTCGGCCACATTAGCAATGCGAGTAAAGCTAACCGTTGTTTGCTGTGCTTGGGTTTCGTGATTGCCAAACCAATAATTCAGTGCTGGTTGCGCGGAGGCGAACAAACCGAGGACGGCAATAATGCCAATTGCGCTTTGCTTCCAGCCACCAAATTCCAAGCTGTTTTTGATGTGATACAACCAACCAAATGCCGCGATACCGAGCGCAGACCACAACGCCGTCGACCATATTTCTGGCAAGATGCGCTCAAGCAAGAAGATTGGAGCTGCCAGCAGAATGAAACCAAATAATGTCTTCACGCGGTCCATCCAACCGCCGGCTTTTGGCAGCAATTTGTTGCCAAATACCGCTACGAGAATCAGCGGAATACCCATACCCATCGCCAGTGCGTAAAGCGCAATACCACCAGTCAGCAAGTCACCACTTTGTGCAACGTAGAGTAGTGCGCCCGACAGAGGTGCTGTGGTACACGGTGAGCACACCAGACCTGAGATCGCGCCCATCGCGAATACGCCTGCGCTGCTGCCGCCTTGCTGTTTGTTGCTCAGGTTGTTTAGCCACGTTTGTACACTGCTTGGCAATTGCAGGGTGTACACACCAAACATGGAGAGTGCCAACGTGACGAATAAGATACTCAAACCAATCAACACATATGGGTGTTGCATCGCCGCTTGGAACTGCATGCCCGCTGATGCCACCACTAAGCCGAGAAGAGTGTAAGTCAGCGCCATGCCTTGCACGTAAACTAGGGATAAACCCAGAGCGCGGCGTTGGCTGAGTTTCCCACTGCCAAGTACGATGCTGGTCAAAATTGGGTACATTGGCAGAACACATGGCGTAAACGCTAAGCCTACACCGAGAGCTAAAAATAGCAGCGGAGTCCACCAATTGTCAGCAAGGTTCGCCGCGAGGCTGTCTTGCTCAGTGACTGGTGCTGGAGCGTTGTTTGATGACACTGACGTGCTCACCGTTGGTGATGTCGTGCTTGTTTGGTTATTGTTCGCTGTTGATTGAGTTGGTTTTGTTGCGACTGCGGAATCAGCAATGGAAGCCGTAAAAGCGTCAATTGGAATGATGCGAGTTTCTGGCGGGTAGCAGAATCCAGCCTTTGCACAGCCTTGATATTGCACGATCACGCGTGCGCCTTCTTGCCACTCATCAAGCGGTACATTCACAAATAAAGGCGTGGTGTAGATATGCACATCACCGAAAAATTCATCTTTATGTGGCGTGCCGTTTTCCATTTGCAGTTCGCCCAGAGAGATGTTTTCACCAGACACAGACAAGCGCTCTTGATACAGGTAGTAGCCGTCTCGTACCTGCCAATCGAGCATCAACTTGTCGTCTTGTTGGTAGAAGTTAAATGGGAACGCTTGGTCGACCGGAACAAAGCTGTCGTTGTTGTTACCAAAGCTGTTATTCTGGCTATTGTTAAACTGGTCTTTGCCAAATAAAGCCAAAGACGGAGTGGAAAAGGTAATGAGCCCTAAGAGTAAAACGGAAAGTAATGCGCGCATAAAAGGTTCAATTCATCTTAGATAATTGCCGTTAGTGTAACTCAATCAGACCCGCAGGCGAGTTAATAAGTTTCATCCAAGTGAAGATTTGTTAAGCAATACTCAAGGCGCAGAAAAGAAAAAAGGGAGCCGAAGCTCCCCGAGTAAGACTCTGTTTCTACTAGATCAGTAGACCACCGAATGCGAAGCCAAGTGCTACCGCTGATGCGATGGTGACCACGCCTGGAACGAAGAACGGGTGGTTAAATACGTACTTACCGATACGAGTTGAACCCGTGTCGTCCATCTCAACCGCAGCTAGTAGCGTTGGGTAAGTTGGTAGTACGAATAGCGCACTTACTGCTGCGAAAGACGCAACCGCTGTTAGTGGCGCTACACCGATTGCAAGTGCTGCAGGCATAAGCGCAACGGTAGTTGCACCTTGAGAGTAAAGCAGCATAGACGCGAAGAATAGAACAAGTGCTAGCATCCATGGGTAGTCAGCTAGTAGTGCACCAGCCACTTCTTTGATGCCATCAACGTGCGCGTTAACGAACGTAGAACCTAGCCATGCCACACCAAGAACACACACACACGCTGTCATACCAGAGCGAAATGTCGCTGCTGCTGGGATTTTGCCAGCATCAATTTTACAGCTCATTACGATCGCCGCGGCTGCTGCCAGCATTACCGTCATGATTGCTTCGTTACGACCCAGTGCTGGGTTCTCGATTAGACCCACAGAACCAGAGATAGCCGCTGCGTAGCACACGACGAAAGCGATAGCGCCAAGGAAGATGAACGTCGCTTTTTTCGCCGTTGGTAGGATTTCGCGTTTTGCTTCTGTGTTTAGCTTGATTAGGCCTTTCTCTAGACGCTCTTGGTATTCAGGATCGTCTTTTAGCTCACAGCCCATGAAGTTCGCAACGAATGCACCGATCATACAAGCGATGAACGTGGTTGGAATACAGATTGCAAGTAGCGTTAGGTAATCCACACCAAACGGATGCAACATTGCAGCAAACGCCACAACTGCCGCTGAAATTGGAGAAGCTGTGATAGCGATTTGCGATGCCACAACCGCTATAGACAGTGGACGAGAAGGACGAACGCCTTGGCCTTTCGCTACTTCTGCAATAACCGGTAGCGTAGAGAATGCTGTGTGACCTGTACCCGCCATTAGTGTCATTAGGAATGTCACGATTGGCGCGTAAAAGGTGATGCGCTCAGGGTGTTTACGCAAAAAGTCTTCCGCAACTTGTACCATCCAATCCAAACCACCAGCCACTTGCATTGCTGCGATAGCCGTGATTACAGACATGATGATCAAAATTACGTCAACAGGAATGTACGCTTGGCTTGTCGGGACACCCAAGATCAAAGACAACGCAATGACCCCAGCACCACCGGCAAAACCAATGCCGATACCGCCGATTCTTGCCCCCAAATAGATGAAGAGCAGAACCACGAAGAGTTCGACCATGACCATATTGATACCTCTTTAGTTTTTTATTTGATTCTGATTTTTTGAACACTCAGGAACAGGAGTAAATGTTCAGAGAATCAGAACCCAGCGGCCTACGGCAATAAAAGCTTATTAAAAATGTGGTTACCGTGAAAAAGCCTAAAAAAGGGGCCTGGATGGCCCCCCTTAGCTTCAATGCTTACTCGTAGCGTTTCGCTTTGTAAGTAGGATGCATGAAGTTTTCAACTGTTAAGATTTCATCAAGTTCTTCTGCAGTTAGCAGGCCGCGCTCAAGTACGACTTCACGAACACTCTTACCAGTTTCTGCACAAATCTTACCGACAATGTCACCTTCGTGGTGGCCAATGTATGGGTTTAGGTAAGTTACGATACCGATTGAGTTGTAAACGTAGTTCTCACAGATTTCTTTGTTTACAGTGATGCCGTCGATACATTTATCACGTAGGTTCACACACGCATTGTGTAGTAGAGAGATAGACTCAAACATGCTTTGTGCGATAACCGGTTCCATTACGTTGAGCTGTAGCTGACCGCCTTCTGCTGCGAAAGAAACCGTGTTGTCGTTACCTAGAACTTTGAAACAAACTTGGTTTACTACTTCTGGGATAACTGGGTTTACTTTCGCTGGCATGATTGAAGAACCTGCTTGCATTTCAGGTAGGTTCAACTCGTTTAGACCCGCGCGAGGACCAGAAGAAAGTAGACGAAGGTCGTTACAGATCTTCGATAGTTTCACTGCTAGACGTTTTAGCGCGCCGTGAGTCATTACGTATGCACCACAGTCAGAAGTCGCTTCGATTAGGTCTTCTGCAGGCACAACGTCAAGGCCAGTTACTTCTGCTAGGTGTTTCACTGCTAGAGCTTGGTAACCAGTTGGAGTGTTAAGACCAGTACCGATTGCGGTTGCACCTAGGTTGATTTCTAGTAGGAGTTTAGATGTGTAATCTAGAGCACGAATCTCTTCGTTTAGCGTTACAGCCCAAGCGTGGAACTCTTGACCAACAGTCATTGGTACCGCGTCTTGAAGCTGAGTACGACCCATCTTCAATACGTCTTTGAATTCAGTTGCTTTAAGATCGAATGCGCCTTTTAGGTATTCAATCGCTTCCATTAGTTTGTGTACGCTGTTGTAAACCGCGATACGGAAACCAGTTGGGTACGCACAGTTAGTAGATTGGCTCTTGTTAACGTGGTCGTTCGGGTTGATGAACTCGTATTGGCCTTTTTCTTTGCCCATCAGTTCAAGTGCAACGTTCGCGATAACTTCGTTAGTGTTCATGTTAACGGAAGTACCCGCGCCGCCTTGGAATACGTCTGAAGGGAACTGATCCATACACTTGCCTGTTTCTAGGATCAAATCACACGCTTCTAGGATGTAGTTAGCAACTTCTTTAGGAATAGCGCCAAGTTCTTTGTTCGCCAACGCCGCTGCTTTCTTCGTCATCACCATGCCGCGTACGAACTCAGGTACGTCAGAAATAGTTACGTTAGAGATGTTGAAGTTTTCGATCGCACGTAGGGTATGAATGCCGTAGTACGCATCAGCAGGGACATGACGTTGACCTAATAGATCTTCTTCAATACGAGTGGCTTGGTTTGCTGTTTTTGGAGCATCAGATAGGGTAGCCATAGCAGGATCCTTAGATGATAATTCTGATAATAAAGTTATTTATTAGCCATTTCTGCAATCTAGAATCCATTCATCAGAATTTTTGGCTGGAAAATCCGTCCTGACTTATGTGGCACATCATACTGCACCTAGCGCATAAAAATAGTAACTAGATCACCTTTTTCGCTTTTCATGAGTCAATAATTTGCAAAGTATGAACGGGTTATTAATAACCCTTTGTGGGTATTCAATTTTCCTCGACAAACATGGTTTTTTAGAGTTCGAAATTGGCACTTTTCAAGCACGAAAAAATCGGTATGCGCACAAATGCAACGTATAAATGTATAGCGTGTTTTCGCAAAGTTTGCCTGTGTGTTCGCCTGAATAAAAAAGCCATGAGTATGAACACGCTTTTTTACAACGATTCGTTTGAGGTTACTTGGCTTTTACCATTACACTGAATTAAACAAAGGAGGGCGTGTGTTTCCTATCTTATTATTGGCGTTTATTTTCGTCCCAATCATTGAAATTGGCTTATTTATTCAGGTGGGGGGCTTTTTAGGTCTCTGGCCAACCATCGCATTAGTGCTGATCACGGCATTTGTCGGCGCGTCATTAGTGCGCAGCCAAGGTATTCAAACCTTGATGTCTGTTCAGGGCCGTCTTGAACAAGGCGAAATTCCAGCACAGCAAATTTTTGAAGGTGTGATGCTAGCGGTTGCCGGTGTGCTATTGCTGACTCCCGGCTTTATGACCGACGCGTTGGGTATGGTGGTATTGCTGCCTGCGCCGCGTGCCGCGATTGCGAAATATTTGATGAGCAAGATGGTCGTCAAAACCATGCATGGTGGTGGCTTCCAAGGTGGTTTCTCAAACCAAGGGCCATTTGAGCAAGATCCGTTTCATCGTGACCCGTTTGATTCTCGCTCGGACAACGGCAACACCTTCGAAGGTGAATTTGAGCGTAAAGACGACGATGATCGTAACAAGCTCAACTGATTGAATCAGTGAATCAAGAAAACAAAAGGGCGCATTCCGCGCCCTTTTTTGTGCCTGGAATTCGTTGAGCTTACAACGCCCCTTCAAAGCCCATTTGACGCCAGGCTTCAAAAGCAATGATCGCAACGGCATTCGAAAGGTTCAGGCTGCGCGCGTCTGGCATCATTGGGATGCGAATACGCTGTTCCATTGGCAAGCCTTCAATGATCTCTGCTGGTAGGCCGCGAGTTTCAGGACCAAACATCAACACATCACCTGCTTGGTATTGCGCATCAACGTGGTGACCTGTGGTTTTGGTGGTGCAAGCAAACAGACGGTAATTGCCTTGCTTTTCTTTATCGAGATATTCCAAGAATGCTTGATAGTTCTTATGACGCGTTACGCGAGCCAAATCGTGATAATCCAATCCTGCGCGGCGGACTTTTTTCTCTTCCAGATCGAAACCCAGCGGTTCAATCAAATGCAGATTTGCACCGCAGTTGGCACAAAGTCGAATGATGTTGCCGGTATTCGGCGCGATTTCTGGTTCGTATAAAGCGATATCAAACATGGTATTGAAATAGAGTTGGTCAAAGAGAGGGGCAGTATATACTCAAGTGCAGCGACTTGGGTACAAAAGAGGGCTTGGCGCTTACCAACCTTACCCCTTCATCGTTAGCGGTTACACGAGCGCGCGAGCGTAGTTCTCTTCGACGGCGCGCCAGTTCACCACATTCCACCAAGCGTCGATGTATTCTGGTCGACGGTTCTGATAACTGATGTAGTACGCGTGCTCCCACACATCTAATGCAAGGATAGGCTCGCCGCGTACATCGGCCACGTCCATTAACGGGTTATCCTGATTGCTGGTGGAGGAGATGTGGATGTCGCCATCTTTCACAACTAACCATGCAAAGCCAGATCCAAACGTATTAACGGCTGCTTGAGCGAATTCGTCTTTGAACTTTTCGAAGTGACCAAACTTGTCGTTGATGGCTTGCGCAAGTGCGCCTTGTGGTTCACCGCCGCCTTCTGGCGACATGCAATTCCAGTAAAGGATGTGGTTGTAGTAGCCGCCGCCATTGTTGCGAATGGCTGGGCTATGTTGCGAAACGGCTGCGAAGATTTCGTCTAGCGATTGTGTTTCAAGCTCACTGCCTTGCACGGCGGTGACGAATTTATCGAAGTAAGTTTTGTCGTGTTTGCTGTAATGCACTTCCATGGTTTTTGCGTCGATGTATGGCTCTAACGCATCGTATGGGTAAGGCAGAGCGGGAAATGTATGCGACATAGTAAATCCTCCTTAATCGGAGGATTTACTCTAATGTTAATGAAAATCATTATCAACTAAGATCTTGTAGGGTTATTTGCCTACTTTAACTAAAGGCAACGTGATGGAGACGCGTAAACCTCCCAGTGGGCTGCGGCTCGCGACTATCGTACCGCTGTGCTGACGAATCGCACTTTCGGTGATGGTTAACCCTAATCCTGTGCCGCCAGAGTGACGATCACGAGCAGTAGACACACGATAAAATGGACGGAAAATCGCTTCTAACTCTTCATCCGGCACACCATCACCGTTGTCATCGACGGTAATCGTCAGTGTGTCAGTCTTGTCTTGAATGTCTATCTGCACTTCATCTTTTCCGTAATAAATCGCGTTGCGGATGATGTTTTCTACCGCGCTCATCAACAGTTTTGGGTTGCCTGAGATATGTCGCTCAGGGATCTCTGAATAGCGGAGTGTTTTACCCATTTGCTCGGCTTCAAACTGCGCATCTTTAATGATCTCTTCCCACAAACTTTCTATTGGCTGTGTCTCGCGTGTCATGTGGCTGTTCACCTGCATGCGCGAGAGCTCAAGCAATTCGCTGATCATCTGCTCAAGGCGCTGCGCTTCGGTATCAATGCGAACCAATTCAGGGCTGTCACCCTGTTTGCGCGTTGCTAATGCACTGGCCATGCGCAAGCGAGTGAGTGGCGAGCGTAATTCGTGAGAAATGTCCGACAGTAAACGCTGCTGACCTGAAATCATCTGAATCACCGCTTCGACCATTTGGTTGAAGCTGCTGCCCGCTTGACGAAATTCTGCGGTGCCTTTTTCAAGGTTCGGATCGATGACGAACTCACCTTTTGCTACTCGCTGCGCGGCGGCTTCAAGGCGTCGTGCGGGTTGGCTCAGCGCCCAAGCAAGCCACAGCAGTAATGGCGTGCTCACCAGCATGACGGCCAACAGTAACTGGAATGGGTGGTCGAAGAGACGTAGCAGCAGCGGTGGTGGCTCGTTCCATTTAAAGCCAACGTACATCAGCAGTTCAGAGTCGGCCAGAACGATTGGCACAGGGCCGGCAATCATATAGCGGCCATAAAGTCTCTGTTTTGGCTTGTTGTAATCTTCAATACTGGTGACAAAGTTTTGCATCGCACGCAGTTGGAAGTTGCTGCGCTTATCGGTGGTTAAGACGTTGCCGTTGTAATCCGAAAAGAACACTCGTGGTCGTGGGTCATGCTTCCCTGCGCGATTGCCCTCTACGCGGAACAAAATGCGTCCTAGATCGGTTTCTTTGCTGTACTTGTTTTGAATGGCATCACGCGTTTCAATGATCCGCTGATAATGCTCGTCTGGGATGTCGCGTGCTTTCCTTGGATCCAAATGTGGCAGTGATAGCACGGCTATCAACACCAACAGCATAGTGAACCAAAAGATGGCAAAGATGCGTCCATACAAGCTATTAATCTTTGGCAGTTTGATGCGTGATAGGCGCATTAATCCTCCTCAAGCAGCATATAGCCGCGACCACGTAGGGTTTTGATGCGCGGTTTGCCATTGCTTTGGTCGGGCAGCTTTTTGCGTAAGTTCGACACGTGCATATCGATTGCGCGGTCAAAGGCCGCCAGTCGTTTACCTAGTACGTCGAGGCTCAACGTCTCTTTGGTGAGTACGTGTCCTGGGTTTTGGACAAAGTGGGTCAACAGCGCGAACTCGGTTGCGGTTAGATCCAGCAGTTGTTGATCGCAGTAAGCCTCTTGCTTGCCCGGATACAGGCGCAACTCTTGGTACTCAATACAATCGCTATTTTTGCCGTTTTTCTGCGTGTTACTGGTGCGACGTAAAATCGCGCGAATACGAGCGAGCAGCTCTCGGTCGCTGAAAGGTTTTGGTAAGTAGTCATCTGCGCCGAGCTCTAAACCGATCACTCGATCAATCTCTTCACCTTTGGCGGTCAACATCAACACGGGGGTTTCCCAGTTCTCTCGCAGACGCTTCAGCGTTTCCATACCATTCAATTTTGGCATCATTACATCCAGTAGGATGAGGTCGATACCGCTGTTGATTGCGGCAAGGCCGGCTTCACCGTCGTTTGCTTCACTGACTTCGAATCCTTCGAAGCTGAGCACCTCTTTTAATAGGCTTGTCAGTTCTATGTCGTCATCAATTAAAAGAATGTTTGCCATCGGGGCACCTTTGGTCAGTTACCGTTTACTTAATATTACATTGGATTGATGTGCGACGAAGAGGGCAAAAATCACTCTTTACGATTCTTTACGCTCCCTATACGCCGCTTTACCTAGCGAGTCGTATTCTATACTCAAGCGCTGTGAGAACAGCCCAGAAGAATCACTCACTTGTGTAAGGAATCGAATTATGAAATCTGCAAAAAAACTTGTGTTAGCTGCTGTTGTTCTACCTCTAACTTTAGGCACTGCGAGTGCATTCGCATTTGGCGGTAAAGATCACCACAAAGGCCCACGTGATGAATGTGGTATGGGTATGGACCGTGGCATCATGCGCGATTTGAACTTAACTGACGCACAAAAAGACCAACTGCAATCTTTCCGTGATGCAAACCGTGCGGAAATGAAAGGCAAATATTCACAAAACCGCGAAGCACGCATGGCAGAGCGCCAAGCGCATCACGCGAAAATGCAGTCTCTATTGCTAGCGGATACGTTCGATGAAGCGCAAGCCACTGCTCTAGCGAAAGAGATGGTTGAGCGCCAAACTGAGCACCGCGTGAAAATGCTGGAGAGAAAACACCAAATGTTGAGCGTGCTGACTCCAGAGCAAAAAGCTGAATTTGTAAAACTGCAAAACGAGCGCATGCAAGAATGTGGTGACCAAATGCAACAACGCATGGGAAAACACCGCAATAATTAAGTCATGATCCGATGATATATATGAAGAGGCAGCCACCGGTTGCCTCTTTTTGATCTGGCGATTTCACGCGCATTCAACGTATACTCAAAATACGGTTTGAGTTAACTCTTTGATTATGAAACAGCAATATGCACGCTTAGTCACGACGGCAGCTTGGACAGCAACCATAGTGGCGACGCTTCTTCTCATTGTAAAAGTCATCACATGGTGGGTGACGGGATCGGTCAGCCTATTGGCATCGCTTATTGATTCGATGCTGGACATCGCCGCTTCAGTGGTGAATTTGGTGGTGGTTCGCTATTCGCTGCAACCAGCCGACAGAGAACACACTTTTGGGCATGGTAAGGCCGAGTCTCTCGCTGCGTTGGCACAGGCGATGTTTATCTCCGGTTCTGCGGTATTTTTGATCCTCAACGGTATCGATCGTTTCTTCAGACCACACGAGCTGAACGCGCCGGAGCTGGGTGTGTATGTCTCCTTGTTTGCGATGATGGTGACGTTTGGTTTGGTCGTGTTCCAGAAACGCGTGGTGCGCATCACGGGCAGCCAAGCAATCGCGGCAGATTCGTTGCACTACCAAACGGATTTATACATGAACGGGGCGATCATGGTCGCGCTTGGGCTCAGCTATTTTGGTGTAACGCAAGCGGATGCGGTCTTCGCGATTGGTATTGGTATCTTCATTCTTTACAGCGCCTTCAAAATGGTCAGCGAAGCGATTCAAACGTTGCTCGACAGAAAGCTGCCCGATGAAGAGCTTGAGCAAATTAACCAAGCTTGTTTGAGCGTGAAAGGCGTGCTGGGCGTACATCAGTTGCGTACCCGTATGTCTGGGCCAACACGTTTTATTCAATTGCATTTGGAATTGGATGACAACTTGCGTTTAATTGAGGCGCATTATATTGCCGATAAAGTGGAAGATAACTTATTGGCATTGTTCCCAGAAGCGGATGTATTGATCCATCAAGATCCGTTGTCGGTGGTATTTGGGCCAGAAAAAGAGCAAAAAGCACAAGATTGGTAAGAGTCGAAAAAACGTTTTGATCTTAACGACAAACAAGCGCTTATTGACTATCTTTCCATCAATGCTTATTAAGATTCGTGATCCTGATGTGAATCAACAAAGTTTCAAAGAGAAACTGTAATACTCTTACATAAGTAGAAAAGTTACATAAAAAAGTGCGTTTTAATTGGTATTCCTGTAGAGGAAATGTAACATAACGCACAGTTCTGGATTATGCAGGTTGCTTGGTAACAAGGGGCCTAAAAGAAAATTAAATAATTGATTGCCAAAGATCGAGGGTGAGCATGATTAAGAAGATCGGTGTTTTAACAAGTGGCGGTGACGCACCTGGTATGAACGCTGCTATACGCGGCGTAGTACGTACAGCACTATCCGAGGGATTGGAAGTTTTCGGTGTGTACGACGGCTACCTAGGCCTATACGAAGGCCGCATCGAGAAGCTAGATCGTTCTAGCGTTTCAGATGTGATCAACAAAGGTGGTACGTTCCTAGGTTCTGCACGTTTCCCTGAATTTAAACAAGTGGAAGTGCGTGAAAAAGCGATCGAGAACCTAAAGAAACATGGTATTGATGCGCTAGTCGTGATCGGTGGCGACGGTTCGTACATGGGTGCGAAGAAACTGACTGAAATGGGTTACCCATGTATCGGTCTTCCAGGCACAATCGATAACGATATCGCTGGTACTGACTACACAGTGGGCTACCTAAGTGCACTAAACACAGTTATCGATGCAATCGACCGTCTACGTGATACTTCTTCATCTCACCAACGTATTTCAATTGTAGAAATCATGGGCCGTCACTGTGGTGACCTAACTCTGATGTCTGCAATCGCGGGTGGTTGTGAGTACATCATCACTCCAGAAACAGGTCTAGACAAAGACAAGCTGATCAGCAACATCCAAGACGGCATCGCAAAAGGTAAGAAACACGCAATCATCGCGCTTACTGAGCTAATGATGGATGCAAATGAACTGGCTCGTGACATTGAAGCGGCTACAGGTCGTGAAACTCGTGCAACAGTACTTGGTCACATCCAACGTGGTGGTCGTCCAACTGCATTTGACCGCGTTCTAGCATCTCGCATGGGTAACTACGCTGTTCACCTACTGCTTGAAGGTCATGGCGGTCGTTGTGTCGGTATCGTGAAAGAGCAACTTGTTCACCACGACATCATCGATGCGATCGAAAACATGAAGCGTCCAGTGCGTAACGATCTATACAAAGTTGCTGAAGAACTGTTCTAAGCAAGCTTGAAATAGATAAAGAAAAACCGCGGCTTTCCGCGGTTTTTTTGTATTTGAGTATCAGCGAAAGGAAGCTGATGTATCGGGTAGAATCTTACGAAGCGCCGTTTTGTTCAATCAGCGTCAATTTACGTTCGCGCAATGCGAACATGTAACCCAGTAGCCCACCTAGTGTGTTGCCCAGCGCAATACCGATGAACAAGCCTTCAATGCTGTACATTTGGCTGCCAACCCATGCAGCAGGCAACGTAAACACGAATAGACGCATGAAGCTCCATTGGAAAGCGCGTAGCGGCTTGTGCATCGCATTCAGCCCACTCACCAACATCATCACAATACCTTGGAAACCATAGCTAAATGGAACCACGAGTAGATAGTGCCAAAGCAGATTCTTCACAGTTTCTTCTTGTGAAAATAACGCCGCTAAAGGAATGCTCAATGGCACCATCATCAAGAAGATAAACCCTTGGAAAACCACTGCAAAACGCATGCTGAGAAACAAACCAGAGAAAGCGCGCTGAGGATTTTTTGCCCCTAAGTTCTGCGCCATAAATGGCGTGAGTGCGGAGGTTAGCGACATCAACACTAAGATCAGAATCGACTCAATACGCTGCGCAGCGCCGTAAGCTGCCACCGCTGCCGTGCCGTGGCTAGATAGCAGCATCATCAAAATCGCGCCCGACAACGGATTCATCGCATTGGATAGCGCTGCAGGGGTGCCAATTTTTAACGTCTGTTGCCAATCTTGTTTCAATGAGGCCCATTGAGGTTGTGCGAGCAGTTTTTCGCGTTTCACCAACACATAGAAAGAGCCGCACAAAGCGCCTAGCCAACTAAAGGCACTCGCTATAGCTGCGCCTTGAATGCCAAGTTCTGGGAAGGGGCCGTAACCGAAAATCAGTAGTGGATCGAGCATGCCGTTGATCAGACCGGCCAACATCATGATCTTAGCGGGTGTCTTAGTGTCGCCAGTGGCACGAATCGCACTGTTGCCCGCCATTGGAATCACCAACAGTGGAATGGTGAGATACCACACCTGCATGTATTGTTCGATGAGTGGAATCAGATCGTCGGTCGCGCCAAGGAAACGAAACAGTGGCGCAATGGTAGCAAAGCCAATAGAAGAAGCGATAGCGACGAGCAACACCGCCAACAGCAAACCGTGAGTCGTAAATCGCGCCGCTTGTGGAGCGTGACCTTGACCAAGTAAGCGGCCAATGTTGGTCGATAGCCCCATCCCGATCCCCATCGTGATGCAGTTAACCGCAAAGGTGACAGGAAACGTGTAGCTGATTGCCGCCAGGGCATGCGTCCCCAACAACGAGATAAAAAACGTATCCACCAAGTTAAACATCAAAATTGCGATCATGCCCATGGTCATGGGGATGGTCATCTTGCGCAGTGTTTCGGGAATGGGCGCGCTCAGCAAACCATGCTTATCTGTCGCGTGGCTTTCTGGCTTGTTCTTTTCCAGCATGTTGAACATCTATCTGGTGGGCAAACTGCAAGGATACAAGAAAGCGAGAAGCTGGGCGAGTGAGCATTTCGCACGCAAACCGTTGCTTAGCTGTTCGTTATTTTAACTAAGTCACAAAAAAAATACGTCTCCCCCTTGGGATTACTCGTTTGACCCCTTATATAGGGATCACGTGCCCCAACGCGGGCAATTATCAAATAAACATGGAAATTTTCAGGAGAGACGACCGATGAACATTCGTCCATTACATGACCGAGTTATCGTTGAACGTAAAGAAGTTGAATCTAAGTCTGCTGGTGGCATCGTTCTTACTGGTTCTGCTGCGGAAAAATCAACTCGCGGTGTTGTTCTAGCTGTAGGCAAAGGCCGCATCCTAGAAAACGGCACAGTACTACCGTTAGACGTAAAAGTTGGTGACACCGTTATCTTCGCTGAAGGTTACGGCACTAAAACTGAAAAAATCGACGGTAAAGAAGTGCTTGTCATGTCTGAAAACGACATCATGGCGATCGTTGAATAATAGCAATCATTGAGTAATTTTTTGCTCAGATTCAAATTGAAAATCAAACACAAAGAATTTTAGAAAGGAAATCAAAGATGGCTGCTAAAGACGTTAAATTTGGTAATGACGCACGAGTTAAGATGCTAGAAGGTGTAAACGTTCTGGCTGACGCAGTGAAAGTAACACTGGGTCCTAAAGGTCGTAACGTAGTTCTAGATAAATCTTTCGGTGCTCCAACCATCACTAAAGACGGTGTATCTGTAGCGCGTGAAATTGAGCTGGAAGACAAGTTCCAGAACATGGGCGCGCAAATGGTTAAAGAAGTAGCGTCTAAAGCAAACGACGCTGCGGGTGACGGTACAACAACAGCAACCGTACTAGCGCAAGCAATCGTAAATGAAGGTCTAAAAGCAGTTGCAGCGGGTATGAACCCAATGGATCTTAAGCGCGGTATCGACAAAGCTGTTGCAGCGGCAGTAGAGCAACTAAAAGAGCTTTCTGTTGAGTGTAACGACACCAAAGCAATCGCACAGGTTGGTACTATCTCTGCGAACTCTGACGCAAGCGTAGGTAACATCATTGCTGAAGCAATGGAACGCGTTGGCCGCGACGGTGTTATCACTGTTGAAGAAGGTCAGGCTCTTCAAGACGAGCTAGACGTAGTAGAAGGTATGCAGTTCGACCGCGGTTACCTATCTCCTTACTTCATCAACAACCAAGAAGCGGGCAGCGTTGAGCTAGAAAACCCATTCATCCTTCTAGTTGATAAGAAGATCTCAAACATCCGTGAGCTTCTACCAACTCTAGAAGCAGTAGCAAAAGCATCTCGTCCACTGCTAATCATCGCAGAAGACGTAGAAGGCGAAGCACTAGCGACATTGGTTGTGAACAACATGCGCGGCATCGTGAAAGTTGCTGCGGTTAAAGCGCCTGGTTTTGGTGACCGTCGTAAAGCAATGCTACAAGACATCGCTATCCTGACTGGCGGTACTGTGATTTCTGAAGAAATCGGTCTAGAACTAGAAAAAGTAACGCTTGAAGATCTAGGTCAGGCTAAGCGCGTAAGCATCACGAAAGAAAACTCAACCATCATCGATGGTGCGGGTGAAGAAGCGATGATCCAAGGCCGCGTTGCTCAAATTCGTCAACAAATCGAAGACGCAACTTCAGACTACGACAAAGAGAAACTACAAGAGCGCGTTGCTAAACTGGCTGGCGGTGTTGCAGTAATCAAAGTTGGTGCAGCGACTGAAGTTGAAATGAAAGAGAAAAAAGACCGCGTAGAAGACGCGCTACACGCGACTCGCGCAGCGGTTGAAGAAGGCGTAGTTGCTGGTGGTGGTGTTGCACTAATCCGCGCTGCATCTAAGATTGTTGACCTAGAAGGCGACAACGAAGAACAAAACGTTGGTATCCGCGTTGCGCTACGCGCAATGGAAGCGCCAATCCGTCAAATCACGAAGAACGCAGGTGACGAAGACTCTGTTGTTGCGAACAACGTGAAAGCGGGTGAAGGTTCTTACGGCTACAACGCAGCGACGGGTGAATACGGCGACATGCTAGAGATGGGTATCCTAGACCCAACTAAAGTAACTCGTAGCGCTCTACAATTTGCAGCGTCTGTCGCTGGTCTAATGATCACAACAGAAGCGATGGTAACTGACCTACCACAAAAAGAAAGTGCAGGCATGCCTGACATGGGTGGTATGGGCGGTATGGGTGGCATGGGCATGATGTAATCATCCCGCGCTATTCCAAGCCGAGTAGAACAAAAAGCCGAGGTGTGAACCTCGGCTTTTTTGCGTCTGGCGTTTACCCACTGTGTATTTTTCAGTACAGGTAAAAGAAGATGTGAATTGTGAGGGATGCGTTCCGGCAGCGTCAGTGGAAAAACAGAAAAATAACTGAGATGAATTTTTTCTAGGATAGTCAGATTGTTAAATATGACCTATTGCTAACACTTTTTGTGTCCGAATAGCGCAAAATCTGAACATTACACTATGTTGTAAATTACTGCTTACCATCATGGAGATAAAAATGAAAAAGCTTATGACGTCATTGGCTGTTGCAGCCACTATCGCATCACCTGTTGCTCTTGCGAACAGTACCCCTGTGATGTTTTCAACGATCGACCATACTAACGCTCCATCAAACTCTGCTGTTGGTGGTGTTCGTTTGGCGGTACTGCATGGCCAAGTAAACGAAGTAAAAGGCGTCGACTTCTCAGTTCTAGGTATGTCTGAAACTGACCGTACTACGGGTGTGAACTTCGGTCTGTTCTTTGGGGCAGCGAAAGTAAACCAAGAAATGAAAGGTGCGTCACTTGGTTTGGTTAACTGGAACCAAGGCCAAACAACCGGTGTGAACTTTGGTGCGGTAAACATCACGAACAACGTGAAAGGCCTAAACTGGAGTGCGGTGAACTACTCAGAAGGTTACACCATGGCAGACGTTGGTCTGGCGAGTATTTCTAAAAAGTCTAACTTCCAACTTGGTTTTTTCAACATGACAGACCAAATCGATGGCGTGCAAATTGGTCTGTTGAACTGTGCGGATAACGGCTTCTTCAAATGTTTCCCTATCATCAACTTCGCTAAATAATCTTAGCGAAAGCCAGATACCAAAAAGCCCGCGATGTTCGCGGGCTTTTTTATTGGAAAATTGAAACAGGCCAACCATTCTCTTATTTGATCAAGCGAGAGGAGGTTTTGCGCTGCTGAATTTTTTGATGAACACCGCGACGTAACGCCTTGATACGGTTTTCAGCTTTATCCACGCCAAGCAGAACGCTCAACGCAAGCAAGGTAATCACGACCGATTGCATTAAGTAACCGAGGCCGATCATCAAACCAAGCCCAGCCAGTACCCAAATGACGGCTGCCGAAGTGACGCCATGGATTTTGCCATCCAGCGTCATCATCACGCCAGCACCCAAGAAGCCGACGCCAGTAATTATCTGACCAAGCACACGAGCTTGGTCGAGCGTGTTTGGTGATAACGACACTGCCATCGACATAAACAGGTAGGTGCCTGAAATAATGAGAATTGCTGTGCGAATACCTACTGGTTTACCACGGGTTTGGCGTTCTATGCCAATCATTAACCCATTGATGGCACAGCAAAATAGGGCAGGCCAACTGAATGGGCCAAGATCGAAAATTTGTTCGAATGTTGTATGCATCTTGACCTCCAAAGCAGCGGAGTATGCATAGACTTATCCTGCAAAGCGAACAAAAAGGATCGTTCGTGTCGACAAATTTACATTGAACATCTGCTTCTGGTTTGGAGCGCGACGATGAGCCAAATGGTGAGCAAAAACGATCAAATTGGCGATGATCTTATTTTATCGTTTTGATGGAATGATTTTATTAAACAATAGACATAAAAAAGGCCAGTATGAGACTGGCCTTGGTGATTATTGCACTTGCCATTTAACGGTAAACGCGAGGGTTAGTTGCACCCCAGATAGTGTAGTGCTCAGGCAGAATACGACCGCTTTTCTCTTCGGTTTCTTCTGCTGTGATTTCTTCAAAGCCTTGGCGGCCAAATACAACTACTTCGTCGTTTGCCTGAACACCAATGATGTCAGTGACATCAACCATAGTAGTGTTCATTGACGCTTTACCCATTACGCGAGCACGCTGACCGTTGATCAGAACGTCAGCTTTGTTGCTTAGTGAACGGGCGAAACCGTCTGAGTAGCCGATAGGCAGGTTAGCCAGGATAGAGTCACGCTCTAAAACTTTAGTGCTGCCGTAGCCGATTGTGCTGCCTGCAGGGAAGAAGTGCAGTGATGCTACGCGTGTTTTGAAAGACACGATGCGCTCGTAAGGTAGGGTTGCAGGGTAATCACCGTACAGCATGCCGCCAGGACGAACCATATCCAGATGTGCTTCAGGAAGATTTAGCGTGATGTAAGAGTTAGCCACGTGCAGTGTGATGTCTTTACGTTTCAGACCTGCGCTGTCCATTAGCCACTTTGTTTCTACTTTGAAACGGTCAACCTTGCGGCGGATTTCATCAAGACCTTCATTCGGGAAGTGGGTCATCATACCTACGATTTTTAGGTTAGGATCGCTTGCGATTTCTACACCTTCAACCTGACCTTCATACGTTGTCAGATCCAGACCATTACGACCCATGCCTGAAGTATTCAGAGCAAGGTGAACAGGAATAACGGTATTGTAGTTGTATGCAATCTCGATGATTTGATCCGCCTGCATCTTAGTGCCAATCAGCTCTTCGATTTCGTACTGTACGCCGTTTTCAATTTCGTTGCGGCTAGCCGCACGGACACGCATGATCTTGCCTTCGAAGCCGTGCTCACGCACTACGCGAGCTTCTTCATTACTGGTGATACCTACACATGCAACGTTGTTCGCGATGATGCTAGGCATCAGGCCTGCGATACCGTTACCGTACGCGTCAGCCTTCATGATGGCACAGATCTGAGTGTTGCCCTTTAGCTCCTTCTGAAGCAACTGAATATTATTTGAAAATGCCTGAGTATCAATTTCTAGCCAAGCGTTGCTCGCCTGAACGCGCTCTTCGCGCTCGCTGTCATCAAAATCAACTAGCAGAGGAGCGGCATGTGCGGCTGTTTGGCCCATCAGAGCCAGTGCAGTTAGGCTAAGTTTCAGTTTCAAAGGATATCTCCTGTTATGAGTTTTTTCTTCTTGTTGGTTGAAGTTAAAGTGTAAATAGATGTACAACGTCGCGTAGCGCAGTAGCTTTGCGTTTCCGCTCTTCAACCCCTTGTTGTGCGTCCTTAGTAGATAATCGGTTTTCTTCGGCACTGTTGTTCAGTGCGGCAAGATTGAATGATAAGTGTTCGCAGGAAGAGTTCTCTCTTTGACCGATTCAGTCCTCTCTTCCATGCTTTGGCAACGGTTGAGATTTCGCTGCGTAAACCGTTAAGTGAGGCGTTGGCCTGGTCGACAGAATGCTTGATTACATCCCGAATCATCGGTGTCAGCTAGGTAATGGTTGCCGCAATACTTTCTGGTGGACGGGTTAACTTTCCGCAGGGCTGCCTTAAAGGCGATGAAGGCATTTACCATTGCGTAGACTTCACGTTTACTGGCTACCGTTCTTAACGTCTTTCATCTTCAGTTTGGTTGAATATGGATGTCGTAAACTCGACCATTTTTCATCACAATAGTGTGATTTTCATTCCATATTTTGTGTCGCAAATAATCTAGGCGGCAGAGACTACATGAGACTTAAATGTTTTAGAACGGTTTGGTGTCTTTTTTATTGAGTTTTCTGAAAATAAACAAAAATCAGAGAGAAATCGTAAGATTTTGCGTCTCGACCGACACAAAATCTCATGATTTGTAGGAGTTATAGATGGTTATGCGAGGTGTAGGTCGAGCGGCGTTTTGCTTTTTCGGCCGCCGATTTCACGGGTGAGGGTCGGGATCAGGTAGCCAGAGACGTTTTCTAATAAGCCTGCCATTAGTTGTCGGGCTCGTTCGTCATCGACCATAAAGTGGGCCGCTCCCTGGACTTTGTCTAGCACGTGCAAGTAATACGGCAGGATCCCAGCATCGAACAGGGCCTCGCTGAGCTGGCTCAGGGCATCAACGGAATCATTAACGCCTCTTAGTAAAACTCCCTGGTTTAGCAGGGTGACATTGGCTTCTTTTAGTTTTTTCATTGCCTGGCGCAGCTCATCGTTAATCTCATTAGCATGGTTGATGTGCGTAACCAGGATAATTTGCAAGCGTGACGCTTTTAGCAACTGACACAGCTCATCTGTGATTCGAGCTGGGATCACTACAGGCAAACGGCTGTGAATGCGCAGACGTTTGATGTGCGGAATCTTAGCAATGTGTTCCAGCAGCCAATGAATCTCATCGTCTTTTGCCATTAATGGATCACCGCCAGAGAAAATTACCTCATTGAGCTCTGGTTTTTCCGCCATGTATTCGATGCACTGGCTCCAAGCTTGTTTGCCGCTCTTGTTCTCTTGATATGGGAAGTGACGACGGAAGCAATAACGGCAATTCACCGCACAGCCGCCTTTGAGGATCATCAGCACTCGGTTTTTGTATTTATGCAGCAATCCCGGGATCGCATTGTCTTGTTCGTCAAGAGGATCATTGGAATAGCCTGCATGCACTTCAAACTCGTCACTCAAGGGTAAAACCTGACGCAAAAGAGGGTCTTTAGGATTGCCTTTTTCCATCCTATCGACAAAACTTTGCGGTACACGCTGTGCAAACAGCTTGCGTGCGGCAAACCCGTCTTGCCACGGTGAGGGATCTATTTCCAGTATTTCGAGCAATTTTGCAGGATCAGAGATCCCATTCGCCAACTGTTTGAGCCAGTTTTGCTCAACAGAATCGACTTTTCGGGTTATTATGTGCGGCATTGGAATTTAGCTCTAAGAATGTAAGAGGAAAAAATGGCTACAGTTAGCACCAATGAATTTAAAGGCGGTCTTAAGTTAATGCTTGATAATGAGCCTTGTGTAATTCTGGAAAACGAATACGTTAAACCAGGTAAAGGCCAAGCGTTCAACCGCGTGAAAATTCGTAAACTTCTTTCTGGTAAAGTGCTAGAGAAAACATTCAAGTCTGGTGACACTTGTGAAGTGGCAGACGTAATGGATATCGACCTAGATTATCTATATTCAGACGGCGAATTCTACCACTTTATGAACAATGAAACGTTCGAACAGATCGCAGCTGACGCGAAAGCGGTAGGTGAAAACGCTAAGTGGTTGGTAGAAAACAACACTTGTATGATCACTCTTTGGAACGGTAACCCAATTACCGTTACTCCACCAAACTTCGTTGAGCTAGAAGTTACAGATACTGATCCAGGTCTGAAAGGTGATACTCAAGGTACTGGTGGTAAACCAGCTACACTAGCAACTGGCGCTGTTGTTCGTGTTCCACTATTCATCGCAATTGGCGAAGTGATCAAAGTTGACACTCGTACTGGTGAATACGTAGGTCGTGTGAAGTAATTAATACTTCTCTGAGAAAGGTCGCTTCGGCGGCCTTTTTTATTGCCCGCAATTTCCCTTTTCTACTGCTTTTCAGCGAAATACGAAGCTCACCGCATATTCTTATCTATTTTGTATTATTCGTAAAAATCGCATTAATTTCATGAATCTTTCGATTATTTCTTAATGTAACAATTTGATACATTAACACCTGTTGTCAGCGAGTTGCTTAGCAGCTTGATTTTCATCGATTTAACTCAATGACAACCGAAATAATAAGGAGAAAAACATGGAAAGCAGAAGCTTAGGACAAGGCTTAAAAGTAGAAGAACGACGTCAGTTGCTTCATCGCGGGATAAAAGCTGCATTGATTGGTGTGCCTTTATTGGCTGTAGGTTTAACGATCAACAGTTCGGTTTTGATGACAGATGCTGGCTATAGTTATGTGCATCAAAACAACATCACTGGTGAGTTGGATGTGTTTACTGAACCTGGTATTCATTTCCGGATGCCGTTTCTATCCAAAATCACTAAGTACGATCAAGTGATCACTGTGTCTTTTGGTAATAGCAAGGGTGAAGACTTTTACCAACGTCTTGATTCGGTTCAAGTTCGTTTCGCTGATACCTATATTGGTCAAATTCCGGTGACGTTCCGCTTTAAATTGAGTAACGATCCAGAAGCTCTAAAAAAGATGCATCGTGAGTTTCGCAATAACAACAACTTGATCGACGCACTGCTTGTGAAAAATGCGCGTAACGTGACAGTGATTACCGCCACGCAATACACCGGAGAGGAGTTTTTCCAAGGTGGTTTGAACCAGTTCAAATCGAAACTTGGTGATCAGTTGCGAGAGGGAATTTATCTTACAGAGCGACGTCAGGTTGAAGTGGAAGAACTGGACCTTGCGCCTGTTGGGGCGAATCAGGCTAACGCGAACCAATTGCAACGTACCAATCAGCTGGTTTGGAAAACCGTGCCAGTCGTAGACAAAACCGGGCAACCGATTCGTCAAGATAACCCGTTGCAACAATACGGTATTCAGGTAACGCAGGTGACCATTGGTGATCCACAACCAGAGAAACAGCTCGACCAATTGCTGGCGGATAAAAAGCGTTTAGTGGCAGATCGCATTCGTGCGATTCAGGAACAAGAAACGTCGAAAGCACAGGCGGAAACGGAGCAGTTGCGAAAAGAAATTCAACGTACTCGTGAAGTGCAAGATGCACAGCGTCAGAAAGAGTTGGCGATTATTTCACAGCAAAAAGAGGTCGAGGTTGCGCGCCAAATCGCGGAACGTGAAATCGTCGAAGTGGAAAAAACCAAACGACTTGCAGAAGTTGAGAAAGAGAAAGAGTTGGCAATTGCCGAGGCTAACTTAGCGATTCAAAAAGCAAACGCACTTTCCGCAGAGTTTGAAGCGAAAGCGATATTAGCGAAAGGTCGCGCAGAATCTGAAGTTCTAAAAGGTAAGTATGCGGCGTTAGGAGCAAACCGTGAAGTTTACTTGGCGGAATTGAATCGAGACGTAGCGAACTCGTTGTACAACAACTTGCAAAACTTCCAAGTTCAGATGCCACAAAACTACATCGGTGGAAGTGACGAAACGGGCTTGAAAACGAACTTAGATGTGATTACTGGCTTTGGTGCGCTGGGTCTTATGGACCAAACAAAGAAGGTCACACAGCAATAAGATCATGGGTGGTCAAAAGCTTAAAAAGCAAAAAGATCATTGGTAACCCAAAGCAATAAAAAAGCTGGCATTGAGCCAGCTTTTTCTTTTGGGTCAGTCTCTTAAATCATGAAGATAAAGATAACTGCTAGTGCAGTGATTAAGCCTGCAAATGCGTAACATGCTACTTTACCAATCACACCTGTGTGGAATTTAAGGTCATGCATGCCGTGGTGTACACGGTGCATTGCATGCCACATTGGCAATGCTAGCGTGCCAATGATGAATAGCGCACCGATGATGCTGGTTGCGAATGCAGAGACACGCTCGTAGCTCATCGCTTCTGCGTCAATCACGCCTAGTGGTACCAAGATACCTAGCACAAGAACAGTGATTGGCGTCAGCATCGCGAACCAAGTACCGCCCGCACCAAACAGACCCCACCAGATTGGCTCATCAGAACGTTTTGGTGATGTGTTTACACTATAATTCGGTTTCATTGCTCAGCTCCTTACACCACGATGAGAACGATCAGTGAGATGAACGCAACAGCGGCCCACTGAGTCAATACGATGATTTTCTTGTCCACTGGTTTGCCTTTCAAACGAATTGGCATTACTTGTGGCATCATGCTGAAGAAAGTTTGAGCGTGGAATAGGCTACCTAGCAGCGCAACGATGTTGATTGCGACTACGACTGGGTTCGCCATGAACGCTAACCAACCTTGCCAAGCTTCAGGACCTTTCACCAAGCAACCTAAACCGAAAGTTAGGAACAGAGTGAATAGGATCAAAGGAAGCACAGTCGCTTCACGTAGCATGTAGAAGCGGTAGAAAGGATGGTTCTTCCACCAAGTGCGTTTTACTTCACGAACGTAAGGTTTACGGTTGCTCATCCTTATGCCTCCTGAGGTTTCAACATAGCAATCACGAAGTCCATAGAAGACTCCACTTTGCCTTGGTTTACTGCCGCTGCTGGGTCAACATTCTTCGGACAAACTTCAGAACAGTAACCAACAAACGTACAACCCCAAGCACCGTTTTCACCGTTGATAAGCTTCATGCGCTCATCTTTACCGTTGTCACGGCTGTCTAGGTTGTAGCGGTGCGCTAGTGTTAGTGCCGCAGGGCCGATGAACTCTGGGTTTAGACCAAACTGAGGACATGCTGCGTAGCACAGACCACAGTTGATACAGCCAGCGAACTGCTTGTATTTCCCCATCTGTTCTGGCGTTTGCAAGTTCGTACCGTCTTCTGGTTTACGGTCGTTACCAATGATGTATGGTTTGATTGCTTCAAGACGTTCGATAAACGGTGTCATATCAACAATCAAGTCTTTCTCGATTGGGAAGTTTGCTAGAGGCTCGATAGTCACGCCGTCTGGGTAGTCACGTAGGAAGCTCTTACAAGCAAGCTTCGGTACGTTGTTCACCATGATGCCGCAAGAACCACAGATCGCCATACGGCAAGACCAACGGTAAGACAGATCTTTGTCTAGGTGATCTTTGATGTAGCCAAGTGCGTCAAGCACAGACATGGTTTCATCGAATGGTACTTCGAATGTTTGCTTGTATGGTTCTGCATCTTTTTCTGGGTCGTAACGCAGGATGTCTACTTTTTGAATGCGATTTGCTGACATTATGCTTGCTCCTCTGCGTTCTTCTCTTCAGCCGCTGCTTTTTCTGCTGCTTCACCGTATAGACGAGCTTTTGGTTGTGACTTAGTGATGGTCACATTGCTGTAATCGATACTTGGCGCTGAATCTGGTTTGTAGAAAGCAAGTGAGTGTTTTAGGAAGTTCACGTCATCACGCTCTGTACAACCATCGTCTAGACGTTGGTGCGCGCCGCGAGATTCTTTACGTAGAATCGCAGAGTGAACCATCGCTTCTGCGACTTCTAGGCCGTAACCCACTTCGATTGCATATAGAAGGTCTGTGTTGAACACTTTACCTTTGTCTTTGATGCTGATGCGTTTGTAGCGTTCTTTCAACTCAGTGATTTTGTCGATAGTCGCTTGCATCAAATCTTCTTGGCGGTAGATACCACAGCCCGCTTCCATGGTGTGACCCATTTCTGTGCGGATCTCTGCCCAGTTTTCGTCGCCTTCTTGGTTCATCAGTTTCGCGATGCGTTCTTCAACGGCTTTTACTTGCGCGTCAATTGCCGCGTCGTTCCAGCCTTTGAATTCTGCCGCACGTTTCACTGCGTTTTCACCAGCTACGCGGCCAAATACCACGAATTCAGCCAGTGAGTTAGAACCTAGACGGTTTGCACCGTGAAGACCAACAGACGCACATTCACCAACCGCGAATAGGCCTTTAATGCGAGTTTCACAGCCGCCGTCCGTTTCAATACCACCCATGGTGTAGTGAACGGTTGGACGAATTGGAATTGGCTCTTTTGCTGGGTCCACGTTTACGTAAGCTTTTGCTAGCTCACAGATGAACGGTAGACGCTCTTGTAGGTACTCTTCACCAAGGTGGCGAAGGTCTAGGTGCACCACGTCACCCAGTGGGTGTTTGATGGTGTTGCCTTTCTGTTGTTCGTGCCAGAAAGCTTGAGAAACTTTGTCACGAGGACCCAGTTCCATGTATTTGTTCTTCGGTTGGCCAACTGGAGTTTCAGGGCCCATGCCGTAATCTTGTAGGTAACGGTAGCCGTTCTTGTTAACGATGATACCGCCTTCACCACGACAACCTTCCGTCATCAGGATACCTGTGCCAGGAAGACCTGTTGGGTGGTATTGAACGAATTCCATATCACGTAGAGGAACGCCGTGACGGTAAGCCATTGCCATACCATCGCCCGTTACGATACCGCCGTTGGTGTTACAGTGGTAAACACGGCCCGCGCCACCTGTTGCTAGAACAACAGATTTTGCTTTGATAGTAACAAGCTCGCCTTCAGACATGTGAATAGCAATCAGACCTTGAACTTCGCCTTCATCAACAAGCAGATCCACCACAAAGTACTCATCAAAACGTTTGATGTTGCTGTACTTCATTGATGTCTGGAATAGCGTATGAAGCATGTGGAAGCCAGTTTTGTCTGCAGCGAACCAAGTACGTTCAACCTTCATACCACCAAAGCGGCGTACGTTGACTTCACCGTTCTCTTTACGACTCCATGGGCAACCCCATTGCTCCATTTGGATCATTTCGCGAGTCGCGTTCTCTACAAAGTATTCAACAACATCCTGTTCACATAGCCAGTCACCACCGCCAACAGTGTCGTTGAAGTGGTTGTCTAAGCTATCTTCATCCTTGATAACTGCTGCTGAGCCACCCTCTGCAGCGACCGTGTGGGAGCGCATTGGATAAACTTTAGAAATCAGAGCGACTTCTAAGTCAGGGTTTGCTTCAGCCGCTGCAATAGCAGTACGAAGACCAGCGCCGCCTGCGCCGATGACTGCGATATCTGTGGTGATAATTTGCACAGTTATCCTCCAGTGTGTGATTGCGGAAATCCGCTTGTTATTGTGATTGCGAGGCGCTCTTTAAAAAGAACCCCCCAAAAGTAGTAGGGTTAGTGTAGATGAGCCACATGGCAGAAAAATTGATGTAATTGGGTTTTTGCTTCGGTAATGCACTTAAGGGCATAGAATTTATAGGTTATGTGACTGCTATCACGGCACGAAACATTTGAAACTCAAACGTCATATCCATGAATGTTAAATGAGTGTTGCCCGACATTGCTGTCATTGATAACAGGTTTTATTTCGAATGCTTTTTGTACTGCAGCACGAGTATTGCTTGCTTCAAATTTAAACAATGTGGCGGGAAAATAGAGAAGGGAAATTCCCCTCTCGTCGAACCGTGAAAAGCATGTAGAATGGGGTTTTTACGCGCTAAATTAGAGTTTTGAGAGACTTATTATGCAAACCAACTGGCAACCTACCGCTTCCATTGACCAACTGCGTCAACGTGCGACGTTAATCGCGTCGATTCGCCAATTCTTCGCTGATCGACAGGTGATGGAAGTCGACACGCCAGCCATGAGTCACGCGACCGTGACCGACATTCATTTGCATACTTTCCAAACCGAGTTTGTTGGCCCCGGTTACGCTGATGGCAGTAAGCTGTTCTTTATGACCAGTCCAGAATTCCATATGAAGCGCCTTTTGGCAGCGGGCAGTGGTTGTATTTATCAAATCAATAAAGCGTTTCGTAACGAAGAAAATGGTCGATACCACAACCCCGAGTTTACGATGTTGGAGTGGTATCGCGTTGGCTTTGACCATCATAAATTGATGGATGAAATGGATGACCTGTTGCAACTAGTATTGAAGTGTGGCGCAGCGCAGCGCATGACGTATCAACAAGCCTTCATTGATGTGTTGGGTGTGTGTCCACTAGAAGGCTCGATGACTGAGCTGAAAGCGGCGGCAAGCAAGCTGGGCTTGAGTGACATTGCTGAGCCAGAAGAAGATCGCGATACGTTGCTGCAACTGTTATTTAGCGTGGGAGTAGAAAACAAAATTGGTCAGGATGTGCCGGCTTTTGTGTACGACTTCCCTGCGTCACAGGCGGCGCTCGCAAAAATCAATCCTCAAGATCATCGCGTCGCGGATCGTTTTGAAGTGTACTTTAAGGGGATAGAGTTGGCGAACGGATTCCATGAACTGGACAATCCGAAAGAGCAATTAGCGCGCTTTGAACAAGATAACGCAAAGCGTATCGAAATGGGTTTAAAACCGCAGCCGATCGATTATCATCTGATTTCTGCACTGGAAGCAGGGTTGCCAGACTGTGCAGGTGTCGCGCTGGGTATTGATCGTTTGATCATGCTGGCGCTAGGCTGTGACCACATTGATCAAGTCACGGCCTTTCCATTTCCAATCGCATAAGGATATCCAATGAACTTGACGGCTGCACGTTTCGTCATCTTGAGCTACGCCATATTGATCGCTTTTTTATCTCTGAGTTCAGGTGAACTACAAGACTGGGGCAATATCGCGTACCTCGACAAAATGCAGCACGCCATGGCGTACAGCGGCTTTGCGTTTTTAGGTTGCTTTTGCGTGTGGCGTTGGCGCCAACGTTGGGCGGTGGCGATGGGTATTTTGCTATTTAGCGCCGTCATTGAGTGGCTACAAGGCTATGTCGGCAGACAAACCTCTTGGTTAGACCTTGTCGCCAACTCGACAGGCATCTTAACTGGTCTGTTATGTTACCGTATTTGGAGCCTCTATCGACCTAGGTTGGTGAAGCCGCTATACTCGATTCGTTAATGAAGAGGGAATACGATAACAATGAAAACGCGCGACAAAATCGTCTACGCGGCACTGGAGTTGTTCAACCAACATGGTGAGCGCAACATCACCACCAATCACATTGCCGATCACATCGAAATTAGCCCTGGTAATCTGTATTACCACTTCCGCAATAAGCAAGAAATCGTTCGTGAGATCTTTGCGCTTTATTCAGCAGAACTTTTAGAAAGATTTACCCCTATTCAAGGCTCGCAAGAGAGCCTGACTATGCTGAAGAGCTACCTAGACTCTATTTTTACCTTGATGTGGAAATACCGCTTTTTCTACGCAAACCTACCAGAAATCTTGTCACGAGATGAACAGCTGCACGAGCAGTACATCGATGTGCAAGAGAAGCTGCAAGCCAACCTCATTGCGATTATGCAGGAGTTTGTTTCTTTGAAGTTGCTGGATGTGAATGAACAGCAGTTGAAATCATTGGTGTGCACGCTGCATTTGATCGCTTGTAGTTGGTTAGCTTACCAATCTGCAATGGCATCGAAAACCAGCATTACCGAGCAAATGGTGAAGCAGGGGATGCTGCAGATGCTGAATGTTGTGAAACCTGTCGCGACTGAACAAGGTTTGGAGCAACTACAGCTATTGGAAGAAGCGGTCAGCACACTGCAGGGCTGATCGGTCACTTGCTTCAATATTTCGAGAGTCACTCTCATTTTCGAGTCGCGCCTTGAGTTGACTTGTCATACTTGCTACGCACAATAAGACGACTATCTCCCTCGATTAGTTCAAGGGATTGACTCTCGATAAAGGAACTATCGCTCAATGAATTACGACATCTTCAATGGTGATGCAGACGGCATCATCGCACTTCTACAACTGCGTTTGGCTGACCCTATCGATTCCCAATTAATTACCGGCGTAAAGCGCGATATTAAGCTGGTGGAAAAAGTGGACGTGCAAGCGGGTGATGAGCTGACTGTGTTAGACATTTCGATGGAAAAGAACATGGCTGGTTTAGAGCAAGCATTGGCTCAAGGCGCGCACGTGTTTTACGCCGATCACCACAAAGCTGGTGACATTCCTCAACATGGTAATTTGGACGCCAATATCGATCTTGACGCTAATATGTGTACCGCTTTGATTGTCGATAAGTTGCTGGAAGGACGCTTTCATACTTGGGCGATCACCGCTGCTTACGGTGATAACTTGATTGCTAAAGCGGATACGCTGGCGGATCAAGCCGGACTTAATAACGAGCAAAAAGCGCAGTTAAAAGAGCTCGGTACATTAATCAACTACAACGGTTATGGCTCGAAAGTCGACGACCTTCATTTCCATCCTGCGGATTTATACCGAGCATTGGTCCAATATATTTCGCCATTCGAAGTCATTGAAGATAAAGCCTCGCCTTACTATCAATTGCAATCAGCTTACCAACAAGACATGGATGCCGCGCAAGCGGTACCAGCCACATATGAAAGCGACACATTGAAGTTGTTTGAGCTACCAAACACGGCTGCATCACGTCGAATCAGCGGTGTGTATGGCAACTGGCTGGCAAACCAAAATCCAGACTCTGCGCATGCGGTACTCACAGAAAACGCAGATGGTACTTACACAGTTTCACTCCGTGCACCATTGAACAATAAACAAGGTGCTGTTGCCGTGTGTGGGCAGTTCCCGACAGGTGGTGGGCGAGAGGCGGCTGCAGGTATTAATGCCTTACGCAAAGAAGATGTGAATGCATTTATTGATGCGGTAGAAACGTACTACGCATAGCATTTTCCAAAATATGAATACAACAAAGGAGCCGAGTGGCTCCTTTGTTTTTACTACAAGTAAATAAGTCAGATAATCAGCGCTTTAACCAAGACTTCGGGTTCTGTGCTTCACTATTACGGCGGATTTCGAAATACAGTGATGGTCGGTCTTGACCACCTGTATCACCAGCGAGTGCTATCACTTCGCCTGCGGTGACTTTGTCGCCTTCTTTTTTGGTTAACGCTTGATTGTAGCCGTAAAGCGTCATGTCACCTTTACCGTGATCAAGCAGCACCACTAAACCGTAACCTCTTAAATACTCTGCAAATACGACTGTGCCAGGGTAAACCGCTTTAACTTGTTGACCATAGTTAGCGGAAAGCACCATACCTTTCCAGTTTACTTGTCCGGTTTGACGCGTACCGAAGTTATGTAACACACTGCCTTTTAGTGGCCATGGTAGTTTGCCGCGCTGTTTGCCGAGCCCGTCCATTGGTACTGCATTTCGTTTGGCGGCTTTTGCAATCTCGGCTTTTAGACGGGTTTCATTGCGTTGTAGTTCAGCAAGGTAACGTTTGTCGTTTTTAATGCTGCTCTGAATTTTGTTCAGCGTTTGCTTACGATTCGACTGCGTACTGGCCAGTGCGGTACGCTTTTCTGATTGCTGCTTGAGCAGGGTTTCGATCTGCTCTTTCTCTAGCTCAAGTTGGTTTTTGTTGTGCGCCAACTCTTGAGTGGTCTTGGTGATGGCATCAATCACTTCGGCACGAGCCTTGGCTAAGTGCTGAAAGTATTGGCTAATGCGGTCTTCTTCTACACCTTGATTCAATAAGTGCCCATTCGCTTTCGCTCGCTCGGTCACGTAATACGTTTGCAGCAACTGCTTGAGCTCTTCCTCTTGTGCTTGGCGCTGGGCTTCTTGCAAGGAGATTTTCTCTTCCAGTTTATTGATGTTCTTGTCTGCTTGAGCAAGGTCGGCTTTAGTTTGCTTGATTTCTCGCTCCAGCTTAGAAATGCCAAGCTCTTGGTCTTTGAGCGATTTTTGCAGCTCGTTAAGCTGTTTCTCTTGCGAGGTTAGCGCCTTCTTTTGGCGATTGATTTCGCTGGAAACGCCTTTGAGCTCTTGCTGACTAGCGGCGAAAGAAGAGAGGGGATAGGTGGCAGATAAAGCACAAGTTAATAAAATAGCCGAGCGGAGCACTGGGTGATTTTGTTTTCGCACTTGAGAGTTACCTACCACATTATTGTCAAAGGATCAGAAGACGGTTAAATGCCATCTCCATGGATAAAGCTTTGTGATTTACCGTTAAAGCCTTGGTCCATATCGAGAGACGGTTTGTCTGTTTTTGGTCGACCGACGATTTTTGCGGGTACGCCCGCCACGGTCGTGTGCGGTGGCACCGCTTGCAATACTACGGAGCAAGAGCCGATTTTCGCCCCTTCGCCCACTTCGATATTACCAAGAATTTTGGCACCTGCACCAATCATCACGCCTTCACGGATTTTCGGGTGACGATCGCCGCACTCTTTACCTGTACCACCTAGGGTGACGTCTTGTAGGATCGACACATCGTTATCAACCACCGCTGTTTCACCGATCACGATGCCCGTCGCATGGTCGAGCATGATGCCGCTACCAATACGTGCTGCTGGGTGAATGTCTACCTGACACGCCACAGAAATTTGGTTTTGCAAATACGTCGCGAGGGCATGACGGCCTTGTTTCCACAACCAGTTTGCCACGCGATAGCCTTGCAGCGCGTGGTAACCTTTCAAATATAATAATGGCATTGAGTACATGGAAACAGCAGGGTCGCGGTTGACCGTCGCACAAATGTCACACGCAGCAAAATCCGTGATGGTAGGGTCTGCGGCAAATGCCTCTTCGACCACTTCACGAACGGCCATTGCTGGCATCGACGCCGTGTTTAATTTGTTGGCCAAAATGTAACTCAGTGCCGCACACAAACTTTCATGCTTGATGATGGTAGCGTGGTAAAAGCTCGCCAACATAGGCTCTTGCTCTGACATTTCACGGGCTTCTGAGACAATTTTGTTCCAGACTTTTTGTTTTTCGCAGTGTTTCATTCTCAATATCCTGAGTGGTTCTTCCGTGACCCGACAACTTCTATTCTTCTCAGATGAGGTGCGAAGGTGCGTAGAGTGCTACTTTCCTTCGGCTTTTTTGTCACGAGCAAGTAAATCTTGCGCTGCCAGGCGTGCATCTTTTCCTTGATACAATACTTGATAAATTTGGTCAACAATCGGCATCTCAACGCCCATGCGTTGGGAGAGCATCCATACTTCTTTCGTGTTGCGGTAGCCTTCTACGACTTGACCAATTTCTTCTTGTGCCGTGTCAACGTCTTTACCTTGACCGAGAGCTAAACCAAAGCGGCGGTTACGTGACTGGTTGTCAGTACACGTAAGAACCAAGTCACCTAAACCAGCCATACCCATGAAGGTTTCTGGTTTGGCACCAAGTGCAGCGCCAAGGCGGCTCATTTCAGCCAAGCCTCGGGTAATCAACGCAGTACGTGCGTTTGCACCAAAACCGATGCCGTCTGACATACCTGCGCCAATTGCGATAACGTTTTTCACTGCACCGCCAAGTTGCATGCCGATGAAGTCGTTGTTCGCGTACACGCGGAAGGTTTTGCTACAGTGGATTTTCTCTTGCAGATCCGCCACGAACTCTGCATCTGGAGAGGCAACGGAAATCGCAGTTGGTAGACCCATCGCGAGCTCTTTCGCGAACGTTGGGCCAGATAGAACGGCCAGCGAGTAGTTCTCACCGATGATGTCGTACGCGACGTCTTTGAGCAGTCGGCCAGTTTCAGGTTCAAGACCTTTGGTTGCCCAACAGATACGCGAATCTTCACGCAGGAACGGTTTGCAGCTGTTAAGCACGATGCCAAAGACATGGCTTGGAACCACAACTAACAAGTCACGGCTTGCTTGAACGGCTTTTTCTAAATCCGATTCAATAATCAAGCTTTCTGGGAAATCAACACCTGGTAAAAATGCGTGGTTCGCGCGATCCGCCTCTAAGCGTGCCATGTGCTCTGGCTCGTGCCCCCAAAGGACAACGTTCGCACCATTACGCGCGAGGGAGATCGCTAGAGAAGTACCGTATGAGCCTGCGCCAATTACAGTCATTGCGATGTCTTTACCGTAAGCATTGTTTGTATTTGCTTGTGTCATGCTACCGCCTAATTGTCTTTCTACTAGTAGAATCTAGTTCATAATCACCAGATTTTACGCTCTCTAGGGATTAGGAACTAGGAACTTTTGTCAGAAATAAAAAATGCACATTGCATCGGATGGTAGACGCTATGTGCATTTTCTTCGAGTCGGTGACGAAAGCGCTTATGGCTGTTCGTCACTTATAAAACGTGAATTACGCTTGAGCTTCGCCTTGTTGAGCTTGCTGTTGTAGGTAGTTCATGAATAGCGCGTCGAAGTTAACTGGCGCTAGGTTCAGTTGAGGGAACGTACCTTTAACAACTAGGCTTGAGATAGTTTCACGAGCGTAAGGGAATAGGATGTTCGGGCAGAATGCACCTAGGCAATGTGCTAGTTGACCAGCTTCCATTTGCTCAGCAGTGAAGATACCACCTTGTTGAACTTCACATAGGAACGCAGTTTCTTCTTCGTTCTTCACAGTCACAGTTAGACGTAGAACCACTTCGTAAACGCCTTCACCAAGCTCACGGCTTTGAGTGTCTAGGTCTAGTTTAACGTCTGGGTTCCATTCTTTTTGGAAGATTACTGGAGAGTTTGGCGCTTCGAAAGAAACGTCTTTTAGGAAGATGCGTTGAATTGCGAAGTTTTGTTGTGCTTCTTGAGGTGCTGCTTCAGCCATTTTTTAATCCTTAATAAACATTTGTTGAGTCTAGAAACGCCTAAACTCAGAAATTTGGTTTGTCCTGAGACTAACTGAGCAAATGTACCTTGACTAGATGAAGCGTGTATTACGTGCAAAGCGTCACAACTTAGGGCTTCAACTGCTTTCTATTTGCTCAGTTTTATATCCACGAGGCTTGGCAAAATCGCGTTTAAATGCGTACCTTAGTTTTTGCCACGTTCCTACTTTTTACCACGAACTAAAGGTAGGTTTGCTTCGTTCCATGCAATCAAACCATTCTTAAGTAGGCTAACTTTTTCAAAGCCCGCTTTTACTAGAAGGTTCGCGCTTTCTTGAGCGGTTTGGCCCGTCTTGCATACAACAATGATTGGGTCTGATTTATGGTTTTCAAGGCTACCCAAGTTACCAGCTTTGATGTCTGAAGGTAAAATGTGAAGTGAGTCGGTGATATGACCTTTTTTGAACTCATCTTTTGTGCGGATATCCACAACAACGCCGTTTTCACGGTTCATTAGGTGAGTCAGTTGGTTTACGTTGATTTCTTTGTATGCTGCCGTCGCTGACTTCACGATGTTCATGATAAATGCGACAAGAAGACCTACCCAAACCAAAGATAGAATCATGTTCTGTTGGAAAAATTCAATGTACTCTTGCATGTCTTGAGCTCTTACGCTGTTGGCGGAAAAATAAAGCAGGAGTATAGCGGGGTTAAGCCTCTTAGGCGAGAGGGTTAAAATTTTCTAACGAATAATTGAGATCTCTATAAACTCGCTACGTCCTTGTTGTCGCATCCCTTCTCCTATCCTTATTCATCACTTTTTCCTATCGAAGTAATCGGTCTAAGTGACTTTTGTTTTGCCAAGAAAAGAGAACAATAGAACCTATCCTCAGCCAGTTATGTTGAGCGCTCTAAAAGCAGACCGTTTTGACAGTTTTGTGGCAACGTTGAGAGGCGCGCCATCGAATGTTGGCTTGGGTGTACAAAGCGTATTGGGAATGACTATGCTTGTGGAACACGTTTGTTGGTGACGCTTGGTTGCTCGCTAACTTGTAAGATAGCAACATTAAATCGCAAACATTATTTGATCTTAACCTACAGTTTTGGTTAAAAAGTGTAGTAAAATTACGCTAGTTTTGTTTCAAGGTTAGATAGGGCAGCGAAGCCCTACGCCAAAAGTTACTTAAATTTGATGAGGTCATCACTATGTCAGCTAAGAAGCCACTGGCTCTAGTTATCCTTGACGGTTACGGTTACCGTGAAGACACAGCAAGTAACGCAATTGCGAATGCGAAAACACCAGTAATGGATGCTCTGATTGCGAACAACCCACATACTCTAATCTCTGCTTCAGGCATGGATGTTGGCCTTCCTGATGGTCAAATGGGTAACTCAGAAGTTGGTCACACTAACATTGGCGCAGGTCGCGTTGTATACCAAGATCTAACTCGTATCACTAAATCAATTGCTGATGGTGAGTTCGAACAAACTCCTGCTCTAGTGGAAGCTATCGACGCTGCAGTGAAAGCAGAAAAAGCGGTACACATCATGGGTCTTATGTCTCCAGGTGGCGTACACTCTCACGAAGATCACATCTACGCAGCGGTTGAAATGGCGGCAGCTCGTGGCGCTGAGAAAATCTACCTACACTGTTTCCTAGACGGTCGTGACACACCACCACGCAGTGCAGAAAACTCACTACAACGTTTCCAAGATCTATTCGCGAAACTAGGTAAAGGCCGCGTTGCTTCTCTAGTTGGTCGTTACTACGCAATGGACCGTGACAACAACTGGGAACGTGTACAAGTTGCTTACGATCTACTAACCCAAGCTAAAGCTGAATTCACAGCAGAAACGGCTGTTGCTGGTCTTGAAGCGGCTTACGCTCGTGACGAAAACGACGAGTTCGTGAAAGCAACGGCGATTAAAGCAGAAGGTCAAGAAGACGCAATCATGCAAGACGGTGATGCGGTTATCTTCATGAACTACCGTGCTGACCGTGCACGTCAAATCACACGTGCATTCGTTCCTGGTTTTGACGGTTTTGAGCGCGCAGTATTCCCAGCAATCAACTTCGTGATGCTGACTCAATACGCGGCAGATATCCCTCTAGCAACAGCATTCCCACCAGCGTCTCTAGAAAACACGTACGGTGAATGGCTATCTAAGCAAGGTCAAACTCAGCTACGTATCTCTGAAACAGAGAAATACGCGCACGTTACTTTCTTCTTCAACGGTGGTGTTGAGAACGAATTTGAAGGCGAAGAGCGTCAATTGGTTGCTTCTCCAAAAGTAGCAACTTACGACCTACAACCAGAAATGAGCTCTCCAGAGCTAACTGAGAAATTGGTTGCGGCTATCAAGTCTGGTAAGTACGACACAATCATCTGTAACTACCCTAACGCAGATATGGTTGGTCACACTGGTGTTTACGAAGCGGCTGAAAAAGCGATCGAAGCACTAGACGAAAGCGTAGGCAAAGTAGTTGAAGCAATCAAAGAAGTTGGCGGTCAGCTACTGATCACTGCAGACCACGGTAACGCAGAAATGATGATCGACCCTGAAACTGGCGGCGTTCACACTGCACACACTAACCTACCAGTGCCTCTAATCTACGTCGGTGACAAAGCGGTTGAGTTCAAAGAAGGCGGTAAACTGTCTGACCTTGCACCAACAATGCTTTCTCTAGCGGGTCTAGAAATCCCTGCTGAAATGTCTGGTGATGTGCTAGTTAAGTAATTAACTGACGACCCAGAATGACAAAAGCCCGAGTATAAACTCGGGCTTTTTTGTGTCTGGTAATAAGGACTGGTTTGTAAGATTACTGAACCAAAATCCCCGCACCAATCACCGCTAGAGCCGCGCCCAACCAAGCAAATCGGTTTGGTCGGCGTTTAGTGTAAACCCAGAGCAGCGGTAGCAACATGATTGGCGTGGTTGAAGATAGCAGTGCAACCATACCTACGTTCCCTTCGCGCAGCGCGTAAAGAATTAACGTCATTCCTACGGCCATTGCGAGAAAGCCATTCAACGCCGTAATGCCAAAAACACGCCAAGTAATACGTTGGGTGGAGCGAGCAACTTTTACACCAACGATAAGTAACAAGCAGTGCGCAACGAACGCGCTGATCATTCGAATTGCCGATGCAGCGATTGGGTCGACACTGGTTTGCATGACCGGTTTGGCAATAATGCCACCGAGCGCCTGACATATTGCAGCGGTAAGGCCGAGTGAGACTCCAACCCAAATGTTACCTTTGATTTCCTCGAGCACATTGTTAGTTTGTCCGCGTCGGCCAAAGAATATCGCCATCACCACACCGCTAAACACCAGTGCAGAACCAAGTAGTTCAATGGCCGTCATGCTTTCGCTAAACAGGAAATAACCTAAGATGGTGGAAAACACGGCATGGCAGGAAAACAACAGGCCCGCTTGCCTTGGCCCCATGCGATTCAAACACGCAAACAGTGCGGTGTCGCCAATGAAGATCCCTATCAATCCGGATGCCATCATCGGCGTAATATGTTCCCAAGACACACTTAGCCAACCGCCGGTTATCCACGCCATGGTCGACAAAATTACGGCTGTGCAGCCCATCCGCCAACGACTGTAAGAGAAGGCACCCAGATGCTGCGCAGGAATAACCGAAATCAGGCTGGAAACCGCCCATAAAAAGGCAGCGCACAGAGCAAGCCATTCGTAACCCATGATTGATAGACGTCCTTGTTGAATAGGGTTGAGGGCTTTTAATATGCATGAAATGCCACGAGCAATGCCATCATTTTTTTATTTATTATTGGGAAGTTAAAGGGCTAGATAACATCAATAAAAAAGCAGCTCTGGGAGCTGCTTTTTCGGGGCGGTTTACACTTTAAAGCGACTGATGTTTTCTCGCATGGTGTTCGCTGTGTTGAACATTCTGCGTGCGCCTTCACTGCTTTTCAGTGATTGCTCAGCAATGACATCTGCATCGTCTTTGATGCCTTGAGTATTGCGGCTGATGTCTTCACTTACCGCTCGCTGCTCTTCTGCTGCGCTCGCAATCTGCATCGCCATATCATTAATCTCAGTGATAGAGTTGGTGATGCTGGTTAGACTGTCGTGCGCTTGCTGTGCGTAATCCACGCTGGTATCTGCCAAGCTAGTGCTGGCTTGCATGCTGTTTACGGCAAGCTTGGTATTGCTTTGCAGCGTTTCAATCATGGTACGGATTTCTTCTGTTGAGCCATGAGTGCGTTGGCTAAGTACACGTACTTCATCTGCTACCACGGCAAATCCGCGTCCTTGTTCACCCGCGCGTGCTGCTTCGATGGCCGCATTGAGAGCGAGCAGGTTGGTTTGCTCAGCAATGCCTTGAATCGTAGACAGGATTTGGTTGATGCTTTGGGTGTTCGCTTCCAGTTCAGAAATTACATTTGCCGCATCACTCACTTGCTCAGCAAGCGACACAATTGCTTCTCGGTTTTTCTGAATAACGCTTTGACCTTCCACACACGCAGATGCGGAGTTTTGGGATGCACTTGCGGTCAATTCTGCATGACTTGCGACTTCTGCAGCGGTTGCCGACATTTCATGAATGGCCGTAGCAATTTGGTTTACGTCATTTTGTTGGTGCTCAACGCGTCCTGCCGCCATGGCTGAGAGTTCATTCGCCTGTTGTGCTTGTTCTGACAACTGCTGACTGTTTTCGACGATGTTTTTTAGCATTGATTGCATCTGAGCAAGGAACTGGTTGACGTGCGTGGCCAGTTCACCAATTTCATCCATGCGTTCAATCTCGATGCGCTGCGTCAAATCACCTTCACCTTGTGACAGTTCAGAGAGTGCATCCGACAAAGTTTGCAGTGGACGTAGTAGGCGAGTGATCACGTAAGTGCTGGTGGCAGCGATGATCAAATACATCACGATTGAAGCAATGGCAGTAAAGGTCACTTGCTCCGAAACGGAGGCAAAAGCCATTTGTTTGTCTTGCACGACGCCCAGAGACCAATCGGTGTTGGGGACTTGAGCAACATAAATCAGTTGGTCGCCTTGTTTTGGCCACGTGATTGTTTCTAGCTTCGCGTGTTGTGCCAAGTTGGCCATTTTATCGCGAGTCAGTTCTGGATTTAACGTGGTGAGCGGTTTCTGGCTGAGCTTTTCATCTTTATAAGCGACGAGATTATTGTTGCCATCCACCAAAAACGCGAAGCCGTTGTTATCCAGTTGGATATTCAATACTTCGCTGATGATGTCTGTGACGGCCAAGTCAGCGGCCAATACGCCTTGTTTGTTTTGGTTAAACGCTTTGGCAAAGCTGACCACAATACTGCCATCAAAGTCTTGGTATGGCTCGGTAATGATCAGCCCAGATTGTGCCATCGCGTCTTGATACCAAGGGCGAGTTCGAGGGTCGTAATCGGATGGCCATGATTCGCTTTTATCGCCGTAGGCAATCGCGCCGTCAGAGAACCCTGCGTAAACAGAGAGAAATTTCCCCGCGCGTTTGGTCAGCAATAACTCGCGATCTGCATCATCAGAACCGGCGATGATTTGTTCGTTAGCCAACATCATATCGCTACGAATTGAGAGCCAATCGCTGATATAACGGTTAGTCGACTCAGAAATATTCTGTATTTCTCGGTTGAGTGTGGATGTGGTTTCTTCGTGAAGTTGATTAACGGAAACCCAAGCTTGAACGCCACTTACGATGGCGATAATGACTGCGATAGCAATCTGGATTTTTAACTTAATGGTATTTCTCATTGTCTAACCTTTATAAACAGACAAAAAGATCAGTGTCACAACGTGTGACTCCAGAGGGTTTAGACGATTCAAGCACAGAGCGTTACATGAAAGGCTTTAGTGAATTTATCGACAGTTAGTGATGAAACTTGAGGCACATGGTGTGATTTTTATTCAGCAATGCAATGTTAAATCTCTATTCATCATGGTGTGCAAAGGGGAACGAAGTCGAGGTAATGGGAATGAAGGGGCTCTGTGAAGGCGTAACCCCTCACAGAGCCAGAACGTTAGAAGAGAATCAACACAGCGCCGTAAACTATAAACAGACCAATTAAGCCAATGATGAGTCCGACTTTCGCCATGTCTTTGCTTTCTATCAAGCCCGTTGAATAAGCTAATGAGTTTGGTGGGGTGGAGACAGGTAAAATCATGCCCAGTGAAGCCGAGAATGCGACCACAACCAGTAAGCCTTGTAAGCCACCGACAGCGGCCAAACTCGGCATGGAAACCCCGATAGCTGCGGCAATTGGCATCAACAAGTTCGCGGTCGCGGTGTTTGACATAAAATTGGCCATCAACCAACACACGATGGAGAGTGCAACCACCACCGCAAATGGAGACAGTGCCTCATAATCAATTGCGTGGGCGAGCGCTTCTGCCAAGCCCGTTTTATCGAGTGCAATACCAATCGCAATACCACCGGCAACCAACCACAATACGTCCCAGTTGATCTGTTTGAGCTCTTCTTTGCCCATGATGCCCGTTAAGGTAAAGACTGCCAGAGGAATAATCGCGACGACGTACGTATTCATGCCATGAGCTTTGGTGGTCATCCACAAGACGATGGTGAGGGCGAAGGTCACGTAAACCACCATTGCGCGCCAGCTCTTTTTGAAAGTGCCATCCAACTTGAGTTTCATTTCTGGCTCGCTCGATGGGAACAGCTTTTGCAGTAAGAACCAAGCGATGGTCAATTGCACTAAGACAAAAGGTAAGCCCATCATCATCCATGAGAGGAAGTCGATGGTGTTTTCTCCAGTGAGATATTGCAGTGCGATGGCGTTCGGTGGCGTACCTATTGGCGTCGCAATACCACCCGTATTGGCGGCTATTGGAATACACAAAACCAGTGCTTTAATGCCTAAGTCACCTTTCGGTGCTGACGCCACAATAGGGCCAAGTAGCGCTAACATCATGACCGTTGTTGCGGTATTGGACATGAACATGGAAAACACCGCGGTGATCAACATCAGCCCGAGCATGATGAATTTGGGCTGGTTGCCAAACGGTTTAAGCAACACGCGAGCGAGGTTGTTGTCGAGCTCATACTTAGAGGCGGCAATCGCTAATGCGAAGCCGCCCATAAAAAGAATAATGATTGGTGACGAAAAGGCAGAGAAGATATCAGTGTAGTTGATCAGCTCACCAAGATCGTGCCCTGGTGGTGGATTGCGAAACAGATGCAAGCCTTTGTCAGAAATCATGATCAGTTCGAGAGCGATAATAAGAATGGACGTAGCAAAAACGGGAACCGGCTCAAGAACCCAAAGTAGGGCAGCAAGAAGAAAAATGGCCAACAAGCGATGCTGAATTAAAGTGAGATCATCAATGGGAATAGCATCTATCGGCATCATCAAAACACCGAGCGGAATTAAAAAACACACCAGCAATTTAGCCAGTGTGCTGACATTCATCTTTGGCATTGGTAGCCCCTCTAAATATTCATCCTAAGCGCAGGATAAATGATTGTGGATTGAGGGTCTTAGAGGCAGGTATGAGTTTGGAGAAGAGAGTCTAAATTTCGAACAGAATTTTGCTTTTCATCAATAAAAAAAGAGCCCTTGATAAAGGGCGCTTTTAACTGAATTTCGCTTATTTTTTCAGGGCGTAAGGTGTGCCCATTACGGTTGGCTGGCCGTTTTCCATGCTTGCGTCAAACTCAATCGCGTCTTTCGCAAACAGGTTGATCACAGTCGACCCCAGTTTGAAGCGACCCATTTCTTCGCCTTTTTTCAGGATAACGGCTTTGTCACCTTCTGCTGGGTAATCCCATTTGTAGACCGTGTTACCGCGAGGTGGCGTGATGGTGCCTGCCCAAACTTGCTCGATACTGCCTACGATGGTTGCACCAACCAGAACTTGTGCCATTGGGCCAAATTCGGTATCGAAGATACATACCACTCGTTCGTTACGTGCAAATAGGTTCGGTACGTTTTCTGCTGTCAGAGGGTTTACTGAGAACAGATCACCAGGAACGTAAATCATTTGGCGCAATGTGCCGTCACATGGCATGTGTACACGGTGGTAATCGCGAGGCGATAGGTATAGCGTTGCGAATGAACCGTCTTTGAATTCTTCTGCGAGTTTCTCATCACCACCAAGCAGTTCTTGCGCCGAGTAGTTGTGGCCTTTTGCTTGAATCAGTTGACCATCTTCAATTGGGCCAAATTGGCTCACACAAGCATCTGCTGGGTGCGTAATGATCTCATCACCTTCAGTGATTGGGCGTGCGCCTTCTTTGAGCTCACGAACAAAAAACTCGTTGAACGTTTTGAAATGCTTAGGATCAGAGTGCTTTGCCTCGTCCATATTCACATTGTACTGTTTGATAAACCAGCGAATGACCGCGGTGGTTAGACTACCAGCTTTGGCTGATGCCAGTTTGCCCATTAGGCGAGTTAGGCCATGTTGTGGGATCCAGTACTGCAGTCCAACTTTAATCTTGTCCATCTTTAATTCCGATACTTCTGTCTGTTCTGTTAGATTCGCGCTTTGGGCGCGTGATGTTACTGAACTTTAATGTGCTTGTCAGTATTCGGTGAAGAATTCTTACACAGTTGCTCAGACAATCTGGTTACAGATCGGCCTTCTTGTTGCGTGAGTATTGGCGGTTTGCCTTGTTCTCCATCATGCTTTCTAGAATGCGATGGTAGTTCTCAAAACGAACCTCACTCACTTCGCCTTTCTCAACGGCTTCACGCAGAATACAGCCAGGGTCGTCGTTGTGTTTACAGTCTCGGAATTTACAGCCACCAAGGTATGGGCGGAACTCAACGAACGCTTTGGTGACTTCTTCAGCCTCTAAGTGCCAAAGACCAAATTCGCGAACCCCTGGTGAGTCAATAAGATCGCCGCCAGTTGGAATGTGGTAAAGGCGTGCTGCTGTCGTGGTGTGTTGACCTAAGCCAGAGTTTTCAGAAATTGCGCCTTCTTCCACTTCTTGTTCTAGTTCAGGCATTAATGCATTAACCAAACTCGATTTACCTACGCCAGATTGACCAACAAAGATGTTGATACGATCGCGTAACTGCACTTCTAAATCACTAATGCCTTCACCAGAATTTTTACTCACGAACAGCACTTTATAACCAATTCGCTCGTATTCTTTGAGCCACTCTTCGTACATTGCACGGTCATCTGCCTCAAGCAAATCAACCTTGTTGAGCACCAACAATGGTGCGATGTTGAGTGTCTCTGCGGCCACTAAATAACGGTCGATAATGTTCAGTGATAGCTCAGGCAAAACAGACGAGACAATCACCATCTGATCGATGTTTGCCGCAACTGGTTTGAGGCCGTCGTAGTAGTCTGGGCGAGTCAGCATTGATGTACGTGGCTCTACGGCTTCCACAACACCTGAGATGCCTGCCATTGATTCAAGACCTTCACGCCAGAGCACTCGGTCACCGGAAACCAGAGACTCAATGCCACGACGTAGGTTACAGCGTTGAACCTCGCCAGTTTCTAAATCTTCGATGTCAGCGTGCTGGCCAAAGCGAGTAATCACTAGACCCTGTTTACTTGCGCCAAGCATGTTCTCATCCCATTGGATGGACTCTTCTTGCTTTTTTAGGCGTTTTTGTTGGTTGCTGCGTACGCGGCGCACCTGACCTTTGGTTAACTTTTTCTTCTTTGCCACAATGTTTTACTTAGTGAGTTAACTCAAGCGATTGAGCTCGATCTCGGCTCAAGTTCGTGAGTATCGTGTTTCAAGTATTTTCAGGTATAGTACCTCTTTTATCGATAAACAAATAGGCGGCGTAACCATGTCCTTTAGCGATCAAAACCTAATTTGGGTGGATTTAGAGATGACAGGGCTTGATCCTGAAACGCACAAAATCATCGAAATTGCTTCTATCGTCACGGATAGCGAACTGAATATTTTAGCTGAAGGGCCAGTGCTTGCCGTGCATCAGCCAGAAGAAGAGCTAGCCAAAATGGACGATTGGTGCACCAACACGCACACAGCTAGCGGTTTGGTTGAGCGCGTTCGGAACAGCAAAATCTCTGAGCAAGATGCCGTAGCACAGACCATCGAATTTTTAGAAAAATGGGTACCAAAAGGCGTATCGCCAATCTGCGGTAACAGCATCGGTCAGGACCGCCGTTTCTTGTACAAGCATATGCCTGAACTGGAAGAATACTTCCACTACCGTTACTTAGATGTGAGCACACTAAAAGAGCTGACTCGTCGTTGGAAGCCAGAGGTGTTGGACGGTTTCTCTAAACAGGGCACACATTTAGCGTTGGACGACATCCGTGAATCTATTGCGGAGTTAAAGTACTACCGCGAAACGATCTTTAAGATCTAACTGTTAAGGCTGCGATCTAAATTGTTGTCATTCTTGATTGTTTTGCTTGCTTTTTCGTCGTTCAGTAAAAAATTAAAGTTTTTTTGAACGAAGGACTTGCATCACAAAAAAATGCTCTTATAATTCGCAGCCCTGAACAGCGGAAACGTTGTTGATGCGACACTAGCTCAGTTGGTAGAGCGCAACCTTGCCAAGGTTGAGGTCACGAGTTCGAACCTCGTGTGTCGCTCCAAATTTTTATTATTGCACTAAGCAATAATACATGGACGCGGGATGGAGCAGCTTGGTAGCTCGTCGGGCTCATAACCCGAAGGTCGTCGGTTCAAATCCGGCTCCCGCAACCAATTCTCTTCTTGAGAACATGCGACACTAGCTCAGTTGGTAGAGCGCAACCTTGCCAAGGTTGAGGTCACGAGTTCGAACCTCGTGTGTCGCTCCAATTTGATAGCTCTCATTGTGCTTAACAATGAAATACGGACGCGGGGTGGAGCAGCTTGGTAGCTCGTCGGGCTCATAACCCGAAGGTCGTCGGTTCAAATCCGGCCCCCGCAACCAAATTTAATCAATAGCGTTTGCTGTTGATATGCGACACTAGCTCAGTTGGTAGAGCGCAACCTTGCCAAGGTTGAGGTCACGAGTTCGAACCTCGTGTGTCGCTCCACTTTCTTTCTAAGTGGACAGTATAGCTCTCATTGTGCTTAACAATGAAATACGGACGCGGGGTGGAGCAGCTTGGTAGCTCGTCGGGCTCATAACCCGAAGGTCGTCGGTTCAAATCCGGCCCCCGCAACCAAATTCAATCAATAGCATTTGCTGTTGATATGCGACACTAGCTCAGTTGGTAGAGCGCAACCTTGCCAAGGTTGAGGTCACGAGTTCGAACCTCGTGTGTCGCTCCACTTTTCTTTAAGTGAAAAGTAAAGCCTTCATTGTGCTTAACAATTACATGCGACACTAGCTCAGTTGGTAGAGCGCAACCTTGCCAAGGTTGAGGTCACGAGTTCGAACCTCGTGTGTCGCTCCACTTTTCTTTAAGTGGAAAGTAAAGCCTTCATTGTGCTTAACAGTGACATGCGACACTAGCTCAGTTGGTAGAGCGCAACCTTGCCAAGGTTGAGGTCACGAGTTCGAACCTCGTGTGTCGCTCCACTTTCTTCAAAGTGAACTGCATAGCCCTCATTGTGCTTAACAGTGACATTGCGACACTAGCTCAGTTGGTAGAGCGCAACCTTGCCAAGGTTGAGGTCACGAGTTCGAACCTCGTGTGTCGCTCCAAATTTATATTATTGCACTACGCGATAATACATGGACGCGGGATGGAGCAGCTTGGTAGCTCGTCGGGCTCATAACCCGAAGGTCGTCGGTTCAAATCCGGCTCCCGCAACCAATTCTTTTAAGAGAATGTGCGACACTAGCTCAGTTGGTAGAGCGCAACCTTGCCAAGGTTGAGGTCACGAGTTCGAACCTCGTGTGTCGCTCCACTTTCTCTAATGAAAAAGCAAAGTTCTCATCGTACTTAACGGTGACGTAATACGGACGCGGGGTGGAGCAGCTTGGTAGCTCGTCGGGCTCATAACCCGAAGGTCGTCGGTTCAAATCCGGCCCCCGCAACCAATTTCAGACGATAGTTACAGTTTGAGTGGTTGGTATTTTCTAGCTCTCAGATCGTCACGGATGCGCCGCCCAGTTCACTTTGGCTTTCGCTCCATTCCATCGCTCTTTTCATAATGCTGCGAAGCATGAATCCCCTAAAAGCATATCTTAATCCGCATCAAATGATGTCGGACGGTTTCGTTTGTGTTTAAAACACGATATGAATCGGCTGGCGTAATCATTTCATGATGTTCGGAGCGTTTTACCTATGTTAATTAACAGAGTTATCCACATATAACGTTCTGTGGATAAGTTGGTTGATAAAGTGTTTTTAGCTTGAGGATTTTGATGGGTAAAGAAAGATCTTTTCTTTTTTAGGAAGTCTTGGTTGCTGGTGATTTGGTCTTAACTTGTTGTTATTTAAGGTTAAATGTATTATTTCATCGGATCGAATACGTTAAAATACGATCACAACCTTGTCTTTTTTTGATCCTAGTCATTTACTCAGGTTGTGTTTAACTTTTTTTTGCAACCCATTTTTAATCAAATCTAGAATTTTTTTCCACATTACAGAATTGAGAACAGGGTCATGTATTGAGCATGCAAAAAGTGTTTTCAATCTCTTGCATATAGGCTACGCACTAGGCATCCCTAGGTAAGCCTTTCTCAACAATTCTAATTAAACGCTTTTTCTTCGTCTCAATCGGTTCTGCATCTACAGAAGGGATATGGTTGAGCTGCTGGGTAAGTGCCCATTCGATGTGCTCATCCAGTAATTTACTTTCACCAAGTCGCGCATTAAGTGCGTCTATCACCCGTTGGCTGTATTCTGCATTACCAAGTGCGACAGATATATTACGTAGCCATTGTTCGTGACCGATACGACGGATAGCAGAACCTTCCATATTTTTTAAGAACGTCGCCTCGTCCCATTGGAATAATTCAACTAAGTCTGGATGGTGAAAGCTTTCCCTGCGATGGAAATCTTCTTGTTTGGTTACGTCTGCATAGCGGTTCCATGGGCAGACGAGTTGGCAGTCATCACAACCGTAGATGCGGTTACCCATCGGTTTGCGGAATTCTTCAGGGATGACACCATCAAACTCTATCGTGAGATAAGAGATACAGCGTCTCGCATCGACAACTTTATCTTCTACAATGGCTTGAGTCGGGCATGACGTAATACACGCTCGGCATTTTTCGCATTGGTCGACACTTGGAGTATCGACTGGCAAAGGTAGGTCAATCAGCAGTTCACCAAGGAAGAACCAAGAACCACACTCTTTATCTAAGATCAGTGAGTGTTTACCTGTCCAACCCAATCCGGCCTTTTGGGCTAAAGGGCGCTCAAGTATTGGCGCAGAGTCGACAAAAGGGCGATAACCAAACTGACCCACTTCTTCTTCTATGAGCTTACCCAACTTGTTGAGCTGCTTTCTGACCAGCTTATGGTAATCACGCCCTAGCGCATAGCGGCTAATATAAGCATGATTTTTATTCGCGAGATTTGAAGCGAATTGCGCTTCTGGCGGTAGGTAGTCCATCCGGACGCTGATAACGCGAACGGTTCCCGGTAATAACTCATTGGGTCTGGCGCGCATCATTCCGTGACGAGCCATCCAATCCATTGAGCCGTGATAGCCAGCATCTAGCCATTTTTGTAGTGCGGCTTCATGTTCACTAAGATCAACGTCGCAGATGCCCACTTTTTGAAAGCCGAGCTCTTTTCCCCAAACTTTGATTTGTTGTGCGAGTTGTTCGTAGTTCATGTTTTATCACCGAGATAAAGGGGGCGGGATCTTAACGGATCTATTCTATTGGTGCTACCGTAAAGTTGAGGTTGGTACTCGGAAATTCGTTTCTCAAAGTTCAGGCTGAATAGCCATTGGCGCGTTTTTATCAGCAAAATCATTATGCATGTATCACGGAACCTTTTGCTATGTACGGCGTTCTTATAACTGTGAGTTAAACTCTTTTCGATCAAAGTTAATACTCGGTAAATAAGTTACAGTTTTTGGCTACTTTTTTCGCACATATGACATTTGAAAGCTTGTCTCTCAAAACCAACACGGTTTACTATTCCTGTTCTTTTGATTTTTATATAGTCAACGATCATTAGTTAGAGAAGCATCAATGAGCACGAAACAATTTACTTTAAAAGATGAGCAAGAAACGGTAGCACTGGGCACCGAGCTGGCTCAACTTTGTTCTCAACAAACCACTATTTATCTGCATGGTGATTTAGGTGCAGGTAAAACAACCTTCAGTCGTGGTTTTGTCCGTGCTCTTGGGCATCAAGGAAACGTGAAAAGTCCGACTTATACGCTTGTCGAACCTTACCAATTAGATAAGTGGCAGGTTTACCACTTTGATCTTTACCGATTGGCAGATCCTGAAGAATTGGAATTCATGGGGATCCGAGACTACTTCACAGATGATGCGATCTGCTTGGTTGAATGGCCTGAAAAAGGGCAAGGATTGCTGCCACAACCAGATTTAGATGTAGAAATTCGTTATCAAGGTGAGCAACGCGTCGCTGAGATAACGGCGAACAATGATTACGGTGTGCAGTTACTCAGTCGATTGGAGCTATGTTGAGTCTTTCAAATTTTAGAGCAGTGGCGACGTTTGTCGCCACTTTTCTCCTTATCATCCCCAATGTAGCATTTGCTAACGTCGTTAAAAGTTTCCGAGTGTGGCCTTCCCCAGATGAGACTCGTGTTGTCATCGATTTAGGCTCGGAAGCGGACTATTCCTATTTTTCTCTGTCAGGGCCGGACCGTCTTGTGGTGGATATGAAAGACACCACCATGCAAGCTAAATTGCCAGTGACTGTTTCTGATAGCCCAGTGCTTAAATTGGTGCGTAAAAGCTCGCCTCCAGAGAAAGGCACCTATCGCCTTGTTTTTGAATTAAAGAAGAACGTTCAGGCAGAGTTATTCAAACTCAGTCCAACGCCGGGCGGCCAATATGGGCATCGTTTGGTGATTGACCTGCCACACGGTAAGAAAACCGCGACAACAGCAGCGAAACCAAGCAAACCGGCGACAACCAGCAAAGACATGAGTACCGTACAGCGTGCTCAAGAAGTATTGATCGTGATCGATCCTGGTCATGGTGGTGAAGACCCTGGCTCAATTGGTCCATCTCGTCGCAAGTATGAAAAAGACGCGGTACTGAGCATTTCTCGTAAGCTTGCAGCGCAACTTGATGCGACGCCGGGAATCAAAACGCGCATGACGCGTACCGGTGACTACTTTGTTAACTTAAACCGCCGTGTTGCATTTGCCCGCGAAAATGACGCGCACCTGTTAATCTCAGTTCACGCGGATGCGTTCACGTCACCACAACCTCGTGGGGGATCGGTATTCGTATTGAATACGCGTCGCGCAAACACTGAGATTGCTCGTTGGGTTGAGAACCACGAGAAACAGTCCGAGTTGCTCGGTGGTTCTGGCAATGCATTTGTCACGAACACGAAAGACCGCAATGTGAACCAAACTTTGCTCGATCTCCAGTTCAGCCATTCGCAAAAAGAAGGCTACAAGTTGGCGACCGAAATTTTGGGTGAAATGGGACGCGTCGCGCATCTACACAACACCAAGCCAATCAACACTAGCTTGGCAGTATTGCGTTCGCCACAAATTCCATCGGTCCTTGTAGAGACTGGATTTATCTCTAACCCAACAGAAGAGAAACTGCTGTTCCAACGCGCGCACCAAGATAAGTTAGCGCAGGCTATCTCTAAAGCGGTGGTTAAATATCTAAAAGATAACCCACCTGAAGGCACGGTGTTCTCACCTTCCTCTAAACCAATGGTGCACATTGTTAAGCGTGGTGAATCGCTGTCTGTGATTGCGAATAAATACGGTACTAACTCGAAAGCGTTGATGGCTGAGAACAAGTTGAAATCGACCAGCTTAGCGGTTGGACAAAAACTGCGTATTCCGTCAGCTGGCAAGATCCAAGTGCCAAGCAAGCCTATTACAGTAGAGACTGAAACGATTACTCATACCGTTAAATCGGGTGAGTTCTTGGGTAAGATCGCAAGTCACTATAAAGTGAAGCTGTCGGATATTCGTCGTCAGAACAACTTAAAATCCGATACCTTATGGGTTGGTCAAAAACTTAAGATCACAGTGGCAGTGAAAGATAAACCGATTCGCAAGCACAAAGTCGCGCGAGGGGAATACCTTGGTAAGATTGCGTCCAAATATGGCGTGAGTGTTGCGAGTATTCGCCAAGCAAACAACTTGCGCTCGGACGAGCTTGCTGTTGGGCAAGTCCTGATCATTCCAAACAAATAAGTAAGTGAGCTTCTAACTCATTATGACGATAAAAATTTTGCCAGCTAGGCTCGCCAACCAAATTGCGGCAGGGGAAGTGGTCGAAAGACCTGCCTCTGTCATCAAAGAGTTGGTGGAAAATAGCCTCGACTCTGGCGCAACCCGAATCGATATCGACATCGAAAAAGGCGGTGCCAAGCTTATTCGTGTTCGTGACAACGGAAAAGGGATTGCGAAAGATGAGCTCGGGCTGGCACTCAGTCGTCATGCAACGTCTAAAATCCATACCTTAGATGATTTAGAAGCGATCATGAGCTTGGGCTTTCGTGGAGAGGCATTGGCGAGTATCAGTTCCGTCTCTCGTCTTACATTAACCTCTCGCCCAGCTGCGCAAGAAGAAGCGTGGAGTGCATATTCGGAAGGGCGTGATATGCAGGTCAAATTGCAGCCTGCTGCCCATCCCATTGGTACCACGGTTGAAGTGCTGGATTTGTTTTTCAATACTCCTGCACGCCGTAAGTTTCTGCGTACCGAAAAAACGGAATTTGCTCACATTGACGAGCTGTTAAAACGCATTGCACTGAGCCGCTTTGATGTCTCGATCAACGTGCGTCATAACGGCAAAGTGATCCGCCAGTACCGTGCGGCTAAGAATCAACTGCAAACCGAAAAGCGTATAGCGGCGGTGTGTGGTAATGCATTTGTTCGTAATATGCTTCGTATTGAGCTTGAGCATCAAGGCCTCAAGTTGCATGGTTGGATCACCACCCCGGATGGGGCTCGTCAGCAAAGCGATTTGCAGTATTGTTACGTGAATGGCCGCATGATGCGGGACAAACTGATCAATCATGCGATTCGTCAAAGTTACGAAATGAGCTTAAAGCCGGATCAATTTGCCGCTTATGTGTTGTTCATCGAGCTAGACCCGCATCAGGTGGACGTGAACGTTCATCCAGCGAAGCATGAAGTGCGTTTCCACCAAGCAAGATTGGTACATGACTTTATCTATCAAGCTTTGGCTGATGCACTGGCACAAAGCTCTGTGATTGATAAGCCGCAAGTCAATGAGTCCGCGTTCCATCGAGCAGAGCCTGAAGAGCGAGAAAGCCAACCGGAAACGACGCCTCAATACTCGCCACAATCAGTGAGTACTACTGTCCCAGAGCGTGTGTATCAAGCGATTGATAAAACGCCTACGTACCCTGGACGTACTGATTATGAGATAAAGCCACGCGATCGTGCGCCGAGTGATTCATCTGTGCGTGAAGCGCGTATTGCAGATTCCTTTAAGCGAACGGATTGGATTGAGTCCAAACCTGCGCCTAAACCAAATGTCGGTAAAGAGCGTCATGCTGAACCTGCACCAAGTAAGCGAGAAGTCCACGCTTACCATGAACTGCTAAAAACACCCGACTTCGAATCGCAACAAGCTGAGCAACCGACATCGATAGAGTCCGTTCGAGAAGTGAGTTTGCCTCAAGTTACAGCGTTGGGGAAAGCGTTGGCTGTTGTGGATGAACAATTTGTACTGATGAGCAGCGACAGTGGAGTAGCATTAGTTTCATTACCTCGAGCTGAGTTCTATCGCACCAAAGGTCAGTTGACACCAAGTGAAGGAGCGTTAAAAGCGCAGCCTTTATTAGTACCGTTGTCGATGAAGTTGGACACTGACTTAGTGAAGTTGGCACAAGATTATCAACAAGACTTTGCTCAGTTGGGTATCCAATTAAAAGCCAGAAATGATAAAGCGCTAATGGTCATGGGCGTGCCAGCACCATTACGCCAACAAAACTTACAAAATTTAGTGCCAGATCTGTTATCTTACGCGCAAACGTGGATGAAGGGAGAAAAGGCGTCAACTCAGATGCTTCCTGCGCTGATCGATTGGCTTGCTGTGCAGGTCACAACGGTCAAGAGTCACTATACTCTCTCTGAAGCCATTCAAATTATTGCGGAACTTGAACAGTTAAGGCATGGTCAATTGCCACTAGACGATAAAACATTCGTATCTGCTGTTGATTTCTCTGCCACGATAGCCAAATTAAAACCATGACAGACAAACTACCTTTGGCTCTTTTCTTGATGGGGCCAACTGCATCAGGTAAAACCGAGCTAGCGATTCGCTTGCGTCAAAAGTTTCCGGTTGAGATCATCAGTGTGGATTCTGCATTGATCTACAAAGGAATGGATATCGGTACGGCAAAACCTGACGAAAGAGAGTTGAGTTTAGCGCCGCACCGCTTAATTGATATCCTAGATCCTAGCGAATCTTATTCGGCGGCGGACTTTCGCCGCGATGCTTTGCAAGCGATGGATGATATTGTTGCAGAAGGAAAAATTCCGCTCCTAGTGGGTGGTACAATGCTGTATTACAAGGCATTACTTGAAGGCTTATCACCTCTTCCTGCTGCAAATCCTGAAATTCGTCAGCAAATTGAACAAGAAGCATTGACTAAAGGTTGGTCAGTGTTGCACGATGAACTGAAAGAAATTGATCCTGTATCAGCTGCGAGAATACATCCAAATGATCCCCAGCGTTTATCTAGGGCGTTGGAAGTGTATCGTATTTCAGGTAAAACTCTTACTGAGTTGACTCAAACTAAAGGTGAAAGCCTGCCGTACCGAGTTAAACAGTTTGCAATAGCTCCCAAGGATAGGGCAGAACTTCACCGTCGCATTGAACTGCGTTTCGACAAAATGATGGAAGCGGGTTTTGAAGATGAAATGAAAGCGTTGTATGCGCGCAAAGATCTTCATCCGGATCTTCCTTCTATTCGTTGCGTTGGTTACCGACAGATGTGGGAGTATATAGATGGGGAGTGCACACGTGATGAAGCTGTATTTCGTGGCGTATGTGCGACTCGTCAATTGGCCAAGCGTCAAATCACCTGGTTACGCAGCTGGGATGACTTAACTTGGTTGGATAGCGATAACATTGAGCAGGCACTCGAAACCATGTCAGAAGCAATAGCATCTGATTGAGATAGCTGTGTATAATGTGATCGTTTTTGCGTGAACGCACTCTCAAAGGATCTGTTGTTGGCAGTTTTTATACTATGCTGCTAATTACTTAGAGTGCATTTTTGATTCGTTTAGCTCAGATGCAAAAGCAGTACTTTTTGCATTGCACCACTAGCTAAATAATTACAACTACAAATTAAATAAGGAAAATAAAATGGCTAAGGGGCAATCTCTACAAGACCCATTTCTAAACGCGCTACGTCGTGAGCGTATTCCAGTGTCTATCTACCTTGTTAACGGTATCAAACTACAAGGTCAGATCGAATCATTCGATCAATTCGTGATCCTGCTGAAAAATACTGTAAACCAAATGGTGTACAAGCACGCGATTTCTACAGTTGTGCCGGCTCGTCCAGTGAGCCACCACAGCGGTGATCGTCCTCAAGGCGACCGTCCACAAGAGAAATCAGAAGATTAATTCTTCATCGAGTATTTTTAAAATAAGGAGTTGATTGCTTGTTTGACCGTTATGAATCCGGTGAGCGAGCCGTACTTGTTCATATCAACTTCACGCAAGAAGGTGAATGGGAAGATCTGGCTGAGTTCGAGATGCTGGTTTCTTCCGCTGGGGTTGAGACGCTGCAAGTTGTAACTGGTAGTCGTCAATCCCCACACCCGAAATACTATGTCGGAGAGGGTAAGGCCCAAGAAATTGCTACTACGGTACAATTGACTGGTGCTGAAATTGTGATTTTTAATCACTCCCTCTCTCCTGCCCAAGAACGTAACCTCGAAGCACTGTGCAAATGTCGAGTCCTCGACCGCACTGGTCTCATCCTCGATATCTTTGCTCAACGAGCACGAACACACGAAGGTAAGCTACAGGTCGAGCTGGCCCAACTTCGACACATTTCTACTCGTTTAATTCGTGGTTGGACGCACCTTGAAAGGCAGAAAGGGGGGATCGGTTTACGTGGTCCGGGTGAAACCCAGCTGGAAACCGACCGTCGTTTATTGCGTGAACGAATCAAAGCCATCCTGCGCCGCCTAGAAAAGGTAGCCAAGCAGCGTGAACAAGGACGCCGTGCCCGAAATCGAGCTGAAATCCCAACAATTTCTCTCGTGGGTTACACCAACGCGGGTAAGTCGACACTCTTCAACCGAATAACCGAAGCTGGCGTGTATGCCGCTGACCAATTGTTTGCTACTTTGGATCCTACACTACGTAAGATGGAGTTAGCGGATGTTGGCCCAGCCATACTGGCAGATACGGTTGGTTTTATTCGACATTTGCCTCACGACTTGGTTGCTGCCTTCAAAGCGACCTTGCAGGAAACGCAAGAAGCTGACATTTTGTTACATGTTGTTGATGCCAGTGATGAGCGTTTTCGTGAGAATATTCAAGCTGTTCATGAAGTATTAGAAGAGATCGACGCGCACGAAGTGCCGACGCTTGTCGTCATGAACAAAATCGACAATCTAGAGTCGCAGACACCTCGTATAGAACGTGATGAGGAAGGGGTTCCTCGTGCGGTCTGGGTATCTGCAATGGAAGGATTGGGCATTGAGCTCCTGTTTGATGCGCTGACGGAACGTCTGGCGTCGCAAATGGTCGAGCATCAGTTGCGAATTCCTCCACAGTATCAAGGAAGATTCCGTAGTACATTCTTCCAAATGAAGTGTATTCAACGTGAGGAATACGACCAGGATGGTAACTTGTTGATCGATATTCGAATGCAGCAAGTAGATTGGTCTAGACTTGAAAAAAGAGAAGGGGCAGTTTTGACTGACTTTATAGTCACTTAAAGGACTGCTACAGTATAACGTCATATCAAATGATGGAGCTTTCTAATGGCGTGGAATGAGCCTGGAAATAACAACGGCAACAATGGCCGCGATAATGACCCTTGGGGTAATAATAATCGTGGTGGCCAGCGTCCTGGTGGCCGAGATCAAGGTCCGCCAGATTTAGATGAAGTGTTCAACAAACTGAGTCAAAAGCTGGGTGGCAAGTTTGGTAAAAAAGGCGGCGGTGGTTCTTCTATCGGCGGTGGCGGTGGTGCAATTGGCTTTGGTGTCATTGCGATCATTGCAATTGCGGTGTGGATTTTCGCTGGTTTTTACACCATCGGTGAAGCAGAGCGTGGTGTTGTACTGCGTTTAGGTAAATACGATCGTATCGTAGACCCAGGCCTTAACTGGCGTCCTCGTTTTATTGATGAATACGAAGCGGTTAACGTACAAGCGATTCGCTCACTACGTGCATCTGGTCTAATGCTGACGAAAGATGAAAACGTAGTAACGGTTGCAATGGACGTTCAATACCGAGTTGCTGACCCATACAAATACCTATACCGCGTGACCAATGCAGATGATAGCTTGCGTCAAGCAACAGACTCTGCGCTACGTGCGGTAATTGGTGATTCACTAATGGATAGCATTCTAACCAGTGGTCGTCAGCAAATTCGTCAAAGCACTCAAGAAACACTAAACCAAATCATCGATAGCTATGATATGGGTCTGGTGATTGTTGACGTGAACTTCCAGTCTGCACGTCCGCCAGAGCAAGTAAAAGATGCGTTTGATGACGCGATTGCTGCGCGTGAGGATGAAGAGCGTTTCATCCGTGAAGCAGAAGCTTACAAGAACGAAATCTTGCCGAAGGCAACGGGCCGAGCTGAACGTTTGAAGAAAGAAGCTCAAGGTTACAACGAGCGTGTAACTAACGAAGCATTGGGTCAAGTAGCACAGTTTGAAAAACTACTACCTGAATACCAAGCGGCTCCTGGCGTAACACGTGACCGTCTGTACATTGACGCGATGGAAGAGGTTTACACCAACACATCTAAAGTGTTGATTGACTCTGAATCAAGCGGCAACCTTTTGTACCTACCAATCGATAAATTGGCAGGTCAAGAAGGCCAAACAGACACTAAACGTAAATCGAAATCTTCTTCAACCTACGATCACATTCAACTAGAGTCTGAGCGTACACAAGAAGAAACATCGAACACGCAGTCTCGTTCAACAGGTACACGTCAAGGGAGATACTAAGAATGCGTAAGTTAATGATCCCTGTACTGGTAATCGCACTAGCATTGATGCTGATGTCTCTGTTTGTGATTCCTGAAGGTGAGCGCGGTATTGTGGTTCGATTTGGTCGTGTTCTTAAAGACAACAACGACATCACTCGAATTTATGAGCCGGGTCTGCATTTCAAAATGCCACTGTTTGATCGCGTGAAGCAGTTAGATGCTCGTATTCAAACGATGGATGGACGTGCTGACCGTTTCGTAACGTCAGAGAAAAAAGACGTTATCATCGATTCGTACGTGAAATGGCGTATTGAAGACTTCGGCCGTTACTACCTAGCAACAGGCGGTGGTAACTCTCTGACAGCTGAAGCACTTCTTGAGCGTAAAGTCACAGACGTACTTCGTTCTGAAATCGGTGCTCGTGAAATCAAACAAATCGTTTCAGGTCCACGTAATGATGACGTGCTACCAGAAGACGCAAGCAGTGATGAAGTGAACACAGAAGCGGCACGTGAAGCGTTAGAAATTGATGGTGAACGTGACCTAATCATGTCGGACGTACTGCGAGATACTCGTGAAAGTGCAATGAAAGACTTGGGTGTTCGTGTTGTCGATTTCCGTATGAAGAAAATCAACCTTCCTGATGAAATCAGTGAGTCGATTTACCGTCGTATGCGCGCTGAGCGTGAGTCGGTAGCTCGTAAGCACCGTTCTCAAGGTCGTGAGAAAGCAGAAATCATTCGTGCACAAGCGGAACTTGAAGTAGCAACCATTCTTGCAGAGGCGGATAAAACCGCTCGTGTTACACGCGGTGAAGCGGATGCAGAAGCAGCGAAGATCTATGCGAATGCATACAACAAAGATCCTGAGTTCTTCAGCTTCCTACGTTCTCTAAGAGCATACGAAAAATCATTCAGCTCTAAGAACGACATTCTTGTTCTGGATCCGAAGAGTGACTTCTTCCAGTACATGAATAACGCGAAAGGTGCGAAAGCTGAATAAGCGAACCATCTGAAATCTAAAAAGGCTCCGTAAGGAGCCTTTTTTGTATCGGTTGTACCGTTGGTTTTGGTATGCCACCAAACATTAGCTCATCATAAATGCGATGACGGCTCCCGCCACCACAAGGCAGCCACCAATGCGCCGTAGCTGGTTGTCCGGTTGTTCACTCAGCTGTGCCACCATGTTTCGCCAGCCGTTTGGCGCGATCAAAGGGCCTATGCCTTCGACAATTAAAACAAGTCCAATCGCTAGCCAAATAGAGTCAGACATAAAGATTTCCAGTCGAATTTAGAAAAGTAAATATTATCAGTGATGTATTGATTTAGAAATGTACAGCGTTGATGAGATTACATTCTGGTATCAACTCTGTGAACAAAAAATGACTGCAAGAATTGCGATTCGGTGCTAGAATCCATTTTTAACTAGCAATCAGACTTGGAAAGATGGGAAATAACGTAGTCGTTCTAGGCACCCAATGGGGTGACGAAGGTAAAGGTAAAATTGTAGACCTTTTAACTGAAGATGCAAAATACGTGGTGCGCTACCAAGGCGGTCACAACGCAGGTCACACTCTTGTAATTGACGGTGAAAAAACCGTTCTTCACTTAATTCCATCAGGTATCCTTCGCGATAACGTAAAATGTGTTATCGGTAACGGTGTTGTACTATCACCTGAAGCTCTACTTAAAGAAATGAAACCTCTTGAAGAGCGTGGTATTCCAGTACGCGAACGTCTTTTCATTTCTGAAGCATGTCCTCTAATTCTTCCTTACCACGTTGCAATGGACCAAGCTCGCGAAATCGCTCGCGGTAAAAAAGCTATCGGTACAACTGGCCGTGGTATCGGTCCTGCATACGAAGATAAAGTTGCTCGTCGTGGTCTACGCGTTGGCGACCTATTCGATATGGAAGCTTTCGCAGAGAAACTTAAAGAAGTTATGGAATACCACAACTTCCAACTAGTTAATTTCTACAAAGCTGAGCCAGTAAGCTACGAAGCTGTGCTTGAAGAAGCAAAAGGCTACGCAGAGCTACTAACTTCAATGGTTATCGACGTAACTGACGAACTAGACGCAGCACGCAAGCGCGGCGACAAGATCATGTTTGAAGGTGCGCAAGGTACACTACTTGATATCGACCACGGTACTTACCCATACGTAACTTCTTCTAACACGACTGCTGGTGGTGTTGCTGCAGGTTCTGGTTTCGGTCCTCGTCACATCGGTTACATTCTAGGTATTGCGAAAGCATACTGTACTCGTGTTGGTGCTGGTCCATTCCCAACAGAATTGTACGATGGTCTAGAGAAGCAAGACCCAGTAGGTAAGCACCTAGGTACTGTAGGTCACGAGTTCGGCGCAACCACTGGTCGTCTACGTCGTACTGGTTGGTTCGATGCTGTAGCTATGCGTCGTGCAATTCAAATCAACTCTGTATCTGGTTTCTGTCTAACTAAGCTAGACGTACTAGATGGCCTAGAAGAGCTTAAAATCTGTACTGGCTACAAGATGGAAGATGGCTCTGTATTAGAAGTTTCGCCAATGGCTGCTGAAGCATTCGAAAAAGCGACGCCAATCTACGAAACAATGCCAGGTTGGTCTGAGAACACATTTGGTGCTAAGTCACTAGATGCTCTACCACAAGCAGCTCTAAACTACATCAAACGTATCGAAGAGCTAACGGGCGTACCAGTAGACATCATCTCAACTGGTCCAGACCGTAACGAAACTATCATTAAGGTTCACCCATTCGAAGCTTAATAAGTACTCGTTAGAGATTTTAAAAGCCGACCTCAAGGTCGGCTTTTTTGTATCTGAGATAAAAATACCCACAGAGATAAATAATCTGCATATGGCAAGTTATTGCCGTTAAGCTTAAGGAAGAGGCAAAAATTGTCTAAAGCTTAGCTGCTGATTGCCGATAAGTTTATCAAGCAGAGGAGATCCTTGGCTGATCTTTGGTTTCTCAGATACCTTGAAGAGTACGTTTATGAAGTTACGAACAGTGGCTGCTTCACTGTTACTGATGCTGTCTGCCACAACAGTGCGAGCGAGTGCTGCTGATGTTGGCGCGCCAGTCCCCATCTACACCGAAGCAGAACTGATAAAGCTTATTGAGCAGAATAAGCATTTACAACGCGTGCGCGCTGATAACTGCCAGCTGGTGGAAGATATCGTAGCTCGTGCGACTCGAATTAACTTGCCTGCTTACGAGTTCTTATATGGCGACATGTTGGCGTGGGGCGTATGTGTCGAGCAAGATGTCGAGCTGGGGCTCTACTACATGGAAAATGCCGCGCAGCAAGGCTTACCTGCGGCATTAGAGCAGATTGGACGTTACTATTCGCGCGGTACTTTGGTGCAACAAGACAAAGAGCGTGCGATTCCGTATTTGCGTGAAGCGGCTTCTATGGGTAATTTAAACGCGCGTATTCATCTGGCTGAATTGCTGCTACGCGATTACGGTAGTCCGTTGGACTATGAAGATGCTTACCGCTGGTTGTACAACTCGGTGACCGCCGATCAGCGTCAACACAAACGCATTGCCGTGTTAAGGCGTGGGCTAGAACAGCGTATGCCACAAAACATCATTGCACGCGCAAAAAGGCGTGACATGTTCTGGTAGATCTCCAGAAAATTCTCGGTAACTTCATACAACAAAGCCCACACTTCGTGGGCTTTGTTGTTTTCCCGATAGGTGAACGCGCTTAAACCACCTTATGTGGGCCAAAGCATTCGTAATGGAATTGTTCCTCAGGGACGCCAAGTTCTTGTAGCTGTTTCGCGACGTGCTGCATAAAGCCCACCGGACCACAGAAGTACACTTGTACGTTGTCTTGTTTGAGTGCGGCTTCGATTTCATGCAGGTTTACAAAGCCGGTAAAGTGGAAGTCTTCACCTATCTTGTCTTCTGCCGTTGGTTGGTTATACCAAATGAGCGCGTTCATGTTTTCTTTCGCCGTGACTAGCTGGTTTACGTGCTCTTTAAAGGCGTGGTGTTTGCTGTTTTCTGTTGCATGTACCCAAGTCACTGGCGCGTGATGTTCCGTCAAGCTTTCTAGCATTGACAGTGTTGGCGTAAGGCCGACACCTGCAGAAATCAGCACCACTGGTGTATTGGTATCTACATCCATAAAGAAATCACCCGCTGGCGCTGCGAGTTTTACTTTATCGCCGATGTTTAGCTCATCGTGCAGGTAGTTGGATACTTTACCGCCTTGTTTACGTTTTACGGAGATGCGGTAAGTGTTCTCTTGAACCGAAGAAGATAGGCTGTATTGACGTATCTCTTGGTTTTCAAACTTATCGCTGTTGATGTAGATGCCGAGGTACTGCCCAGGCTTGTACTTCGTCACTTTACTGCCATCCGTCGGTTTGAAAACAAAACTGCAAATGTGTTCACTTTCCAATTGTTTACCAACCAACTCAAACTCACGTAGCCCTCGCCAGCCACCTTCTTGCGATGCATTTGCTTGATAGATTTGTTCTTCGCGCTGGATAAATACATTAGCCAATACGCCATAAGCTTCAGCCCACGCGTTTAAAACTTCTTGGCCCGGATTGAATAACTCATCAATCGTAGCGATCAAATGTTTACCTACGATTTGATACTGATCTTTCGTGATCAAAAAGCTGGTGTGTTTATGCGCAATTTTCTCCACTGCGCCAAGTAGAGCAGGCAAGTTTTCAATGTTAGCAGCGTATGCACAGATGGCATTGAATAGCGCTTCACGCTGATCGCCATTACGCTGGTTGCTCATGTTGAAAATGTCTTTTAACTCAGGGTTGTGAGTAAACATGCGGTCATAGAAGTGAGCGGTCAGTTTTGGTCCTGTTTCTGCGATTAGTGGCGCGGTCGCTTTCACGATCTCAATGGTTTGATTGCTGAGCATAAGAACTTCCTATTTTTAAGTTGTATTTGTAATGCATGTTTAAAGTTGTATCTCAAATGTATCTTTCGATCAAGAAAAGATTTACACTTTTGTCGATAGCGTAAGTTGGTTGTTTCGTCACTGACATTGAGCTATTAAGTCGCACTCTGGGAGAGAACATGCAGTTAACGAGCTTTACTGATTACGCGCTGAGAACCTTGATTTATTTAGCATCATTGCCAAAAGATGAGCTGACCAATATCACCGAAGTGACGGATTTGTTTGGTGTGTCTCGTAATCATATGGTCAAAGTAATCAACCGTTTAGGGCAGCTAGGCTACGTGCATACCGTGCGCGGTAAAAACGGTGGTATTCGCTTGATGAAGCCAGCGTCTGAGATCACCGTTGGTGGTGTCGTGCGAGATTTGGAGCCGTTAGATTTGGTCAATTGTGGGGTGGAGTTTTGCCACATTACTCCCGCATGCCGCCTCAAAGATAAGCTTGCCAAAGCAAAAAGTGCCTTCCTCGCCGAGTTGGATGAGTGCACCATTGAATCCTTACTGAGTGATAACTCTGAGCTTTTGATCCTGCTTGCTCGCCCTTAGTTTATTTGCAGTTCCAGAGTCGATCTCGATCATTCTTTTTTCAAAGCAATTCTGTAGGTTATCGAGAGACTCAGATATACTAGCTCTATACCTTCCTTGCTAGATAGGCGTGCCTATGTCAGACAATATTCCAAACGATCCATTCGCAGATCGTGAATCCCAAAATTACGAAAATCCAATTCCAAGCCGAGAGTTCATCCTCGAGTTCCTTGAGCAAGCGGGCGTACCAATGAATCGCAATGACTTGTTCGAAGCTTTAAAGTTAGCGGGCGAAGAGCAATACGAAGGGTTGCGCCGCCGTTTACGTGCCATGGAACGAGATGGTCAACTGGTGTTTACCCGCCGTCAGTGCTACGCATTGCCTGAAAAACTTGAAATGGTGAAAGGTTACGTGATTGGCCACAAAGATGGTCACGGTTGGGTACGTCCAGAAGGCAGCGTCGGCAAGGACGATGATATTTTGCTGCCACATCACCAAATGAAGAACATCATTCATGGTGATTTCGTGCTGGTACAACCAACAGACAACAGCAAGCGTGGTCGTCGTGAAGGTCGTTTAGTTCGCGTACTTGAAGAGCGCAATAGCCAGATTGTTGGCCGCTTCTTCCTTGAGTACGGCTACTCATATGTCGTGCCGGATGATTCGCGCATCAGCCAAGATATTCTGATCCCGAACGAGCATAAAGCTGGCGCTCGTATGGGTAACGTCGTGGTGATTGAAATTACTGATCGTGGTTCTCGCTCGCGTGGCATGATGGGTAAAGTGGTTGAAGTTCTTGGCGAAAATATGGCGCCAGGTATGGAAACACAAATCGCAATTCGCACCCATCAAATCCCTTATGAGTGGCCAGAAGCGGTCGAAAAACAAATCGTAAACTTGGGCGAAGAAGTACCTGAAGAAGCGAAAGTTGGCCGTGTTGACTTGCGTGAATTGCCGCTTGTTACTATTGACGGTGAAGATGCGCGAGACTTCGATGACGCCGTTTTCTGTGAGAAGAAAAAAGATGGAGGTTGGCGTCTTTGGGTCGCAATCGCAGACGTAAGCTACTACGTGCGCCCAGACTCAGCGTTAGACAAAGAAGCCATCAACCGTGGTAACTCTGTGTACTTCCCATCGCAAGTTGTCCCAATGTTGCCTGAAGTGCTGTCAAACGGTTTGTGTTCGCTTAACCCGCAAGTGGATCGCTTGTGTATGGTGTGTGAGATGACCATTTCTGAAAGCGGTAAGCTCTCAAGCTACAAGCACTACGAAGCGGTAATGAATTCCCACGCTCGCCTCACATACAGCAAAGTGAGCGCGATTCTTGAAGGTGATGAAGAACTGCGTGAACGCTACCAGCCACTCGTGTCGCATCTTGAAGAGTTGCACGCGATGTACAAAGTGTTGAAAGAAGCGCGTGATCAACGTGGTGCGATTGAGTTTGAAACTGTCGAAACCAAATTCATTTTTAATGCTGAGCGCAAGATTGAAAGCATTGAGCCAGTGATTCGTAATGATGCGCATAAGATCATCGAAGAATGTATGATCTTAGCTAACATTGCCTCGGCATCGTTGGTAGAAAAAGCCAAAGAGCCTGCACTGTATCGTATTCACGAATCTCCGGGTGAGCTGCGCTTGCAAGGCTTCCGCGATTTCCTAAGTGAGCTAGGTTTAGAGTTGAAAGGTGGTTTAGAGCCTTCTCCAACAGACTACGCCGATCTCGCGCGTCAAATTGCAGGTCGTCAAGACCAAGAGCTGATCCAAACCATGCTGCTGCGCTCCATGAAGCAAGCGGTGTACAACGCGGACAACGCAGGCCACTTCGGTTTGGCGCTTAAGCGTTACGCGCACTTTACGTCACCAATTCGTCGTTACCCTGACTTGTTGCTGCACCGTGCTATCAAGTATTTGATCGCTAAAGAAGAAGGCCGCAACCAAGACCGTTGGACGCCAACGGGTGGTTACCATTACTCATTCGATGACATGGACTTCTACGGCGAACAATGTTCAATGACAGAGCGCCGCGCTGATGATGCAACGCGTGAAGTTGCGGATTGGTTGAAGTGTGAATACATGCAAGATCACGTCGGCGATGAGTTGGAAGGCGTGATTGCTAACGTCACCAGTTTTGGCTTCTTCGTGCGCTTGACCGATCTGCATATCGATGGTTTGGTGCACATTTCAACGCTTGCGAACGACTACTACCAGTTTGATCCTATTGGTCAAAGACTTATCGGTGAAAGCTTCGGTAACATCTATCGTCTGGGTGATGCGGTCAAAGTAAAAGTGCTGGCTGTTAACCTAGATGACAAGCAAATTGACTTTGAATTGGTCGAAACAAGTCGTAAGCTACGCGGCGAAGGTAAGACAGCTAAGAAACGAGCTGCGGAAGCGAAACGCAAAGCCAAAGAGAAAAAACGTGCGGCGACACGTTCTTCATCAAAAGAAGGTGCTACAGCGCGCGCTGTTCCTGCTATTGAGCCAACTAAGCGCCCAGAACAAACGGATTCTGGCCGTAAACGCAAAGGGCCAAAACGTGGGGATGACGACAGCGCAAAGAAGCCAAAGGTGAAGAAAGCCCACAAGAAAAAGCCACACAGTAAGCCAAAGAAAACCAAGCGCACTAAGCAAGACGCGCAGTAGGCTGAAGCGCCAATCTGTTACCGCAGATTGGCGGTGAGCGAAGCACAGAAACAGGTTAAGTAATGAGTAACGAATTTATTTACGGCATTCATGCCGTGAAAGCGGTATTGGAACGCGAACCAGAACGTTTTATTGAAGCGTACGTTCTAAAAGGACGCCAAGACGATCGCCTAATGCCAATCTTGAACGATTTGCAGGTGTGTGGTGTTTCTATCCAACAAATGACGCGTAAAACCTTGGATGACAAAGCACATGGTGCAAACCACCAAGGCATCATCGCGCGCGTAAAACCAGCAAAACAGCTGAACGAAAACGACATCGACGACATCCTAGCGCAGCATGAGACACCGTTGCTATTGGTTTTGGATGGAGTGACTGACCCTCACAACCTTGGTGCCTGTTTACGTAACGCCGATGCTGCTGGTGTTGCTGCGATTATCGTTCCTAAAGATCGATCCGCACCAATGAATGCGACAGTAAGCAAAGTAGCCTGTGGCGCTGCAGAAGTGGTGCCTTTGATTCGTGTAACCAACCTAGCGCGCACAATGCGTACTCTGCAAGAGCAGGGCATCTGGTTCGTGGGTACGGCGGGTGAAGCGACACACGACATTTATCAAGCAAAACTGACTGGTCCTCTGGCAATCGTCATGGGCGCAGAAGGTGATGGCATGCGCCGCCTAACGCGAGAAACTTGCGATGATTTGATTAAAATCCCAATGGCAGGTAGCGTATCGAGTTTGAATGTGTCGGTTGCATCAGGCATCTGTTTATTCGAAGCAGTTCGTCAGCGCTTGGCTGCGAAGTAAGCGAATGAGAACATATGTCACTGAGCCCAAAGGCTTAGTGGCTTGAAGAATCAAACACATAGGATGGGAGACCATCCTTTGTTATTTTTAGCTAGGGAAATTATGACTCAACAAGATATTAAACTGATTGCGTTCGATCTGGATGGCACATTGTTGGACAGCGTACCTGATTTGGCCGTTGCTGCAGACCAAGCGGTACAAGCTTTGGGTTACCCTGCAGTATCGGAAGAGCAAGTACGTGATTACGTAGGTAACGGTGCTGACGTCCTGATTGGTCGCGCGCTAAGCCAAAGCATGACCATCAGTAGCGATCTTAGTGAAGAGCTGCGTGCAAAAGGACGCGAGCTGTTTGATGACTTTTACGCGCAAAGCGGTCATCAGCTGAGCCATCTTTACCCAACAGTAAAAGAGACGCTAGAAGAGCTACATCAGGCAGGCTTTACGATGGCGCTTGTAACGAACAAACCATCGAAGTTTGTTCCAGAAATTCTAGAGCAACATGGCATCGCAAAATACTTTGTGGACGTATTGGGTGGTGATGCATTCCCTGAGAAAAAACCAAATCCAGTCGCACTGAACTGGTTGATGGAAAAACATCAGGTGAAAGCGAGCGAAATGCTGATGGTTGGCGACTCGAAGAATGACATCCTTGCGGCGAAAAACGCAGGTTGTGCTTCGTTTGGTTTAACATACGGTTACAACCATGGTGAGCCTATTTCAGCTTCAAACCCAGATTTTGTCGCAGACAGTTTATCTGAATTATTGGAAGTAGTAGCCGTTTCTGCATAACGGCAACAAAAGAGCTTCCAAAATACTTGTTAATGAGTACACTGAGTAAACCGTGCGCTAAAAGCCGCACGGTTTTTCATTTTAATTAGATTAAGAAGTCAAAGGAATCATTCTAATGAGCAAACCCATTGTATTGAGTGGTGTTCAACCGTCAGGTGAACTAAGTATCGGTAACTACTTGGGTGCTCTACGTCAATGGCAGCAGATGCAAGACGATTATGATTGCCAATACTGTGTTGTAGACCTTCACGCGGTTACGGTTCGCCAAGATCCTAAAGCCCTACATGAAGCGACTCTAGACGCATTGGCGATCTGTCTGGCAGTTGGTGTTGATCCGAAGAAGAGCACGCTATTTGTTCAGTCACACGTACCAGAGCATGCTCAACTTGGTTGGCTTCTTAACTGTTACACTCAAATGGGTGAACTGAGCCGTATGACTCAGTTTAAAGACAAGTCTGCACGTTACGCGAACGACGTAAACGTGGGGCTGTTTGATTACCCAGTGCTAATGGCAGCAGACATCCTGCTTTACGGCGCACACCAAGTGCCAGTAGGTAGCGACCAGAAGCAGCACCTAGAATTAGCGCGTGATATCGCAACGCGTTTCAACAACATTTACTCGCCAGAAAGCCCAATCTTTACGGTACCTGAGCCATATATTCCAACGGTTAACGCGCGCGTAATGAGCCTTCAAGATGCGACGAAGAAAATGTCGAAGTCTGATGATAACCGTAAGAACGTTATCACGCTGCTTGAAGAGCCAAAATCGATCATCAAGAAGATCAACAAAGCGCAAACGGATACCGAAACGCCACCAAGCATTCGCCATGATGTTGAAAACAAAGCGGGCATTGCAAACCTAATGGGTCTTTACTCTGCAGCGACAGGCATGAGCTTTGAAGAGATTGAAGCGAAATACAAAGGCGTTGAAATGTATGGCCCATTCAAGAAAGACGTGGGTGAAGCGGTTGTTGCGATGCTTGAGCCAATTCAAGAAGAATACCGTCGTATTCGCGCAGATCGCGCGTTTATGGATGAAGTGATGAAGCAAGGCGCGGAGAAAGCATCGGCTCGTGCGGCGGAAACACTGAAAAAAGCATACGAAGCTGTCGGTTTTGTGGCTCGCCCGTAATCTCAAGTAATCCAATACCCAAAAAGCTCCACTTCGGTGGAGCTTTTTTTATGTGCTGAGAAAATTACTCGAAGGGCGTGTTGTCCATACAGCGCTCCATATCATAGTACTCAACGCGGCCACGAGCGCCTGAAAACGACGATTTCACCACCATCCCACGATCCACATAATTAGTTAGGAAAACACAGGATATCTCGTAACTTAACTGTTTGATTTTAGATGGCTCCCAGTAATAGTCTGGTCCAGGAAGGCGGGCACGAAAAGAAATGACACCATCGTCACTGACTTCAAACTCTTCCGTTCCCTTGAACTCATTTTTTGCTGATTGGATAGTTTTTTGATTGGCGGTTGGGTAAAGCGGTTCAGAAGATGTTAGCTGACAACCCGTCATAAGCCCAAACGCGGAGAGAGCTAGCCCAATACGTTGAATTGTTTTCATTGATTTTTCCACGATAGATGATGGATGAGATCTTATTGTCTCGCGTTGGTTTTATAACGCTTGTGTATGTTTTTCTCCACAGTGTTGTCGGAATTTATCATTTTTGATTGATAAAAATTTGAAGTGTAAATAGCGAGTGCGGAAATCGGGGGAGTAAATAACAAGCGAGATTCTGAAATAAACTAAATTAGCAATATTCTAAATTAGTAATTAATTATATTTAATGAAGCATGAAAGCGCTCGAAATAATAGTTTGATGTACCAAGAGAGCATTGATGTATTCCATAACATGGAACGGAAAAATAAACTGAGCAATTAGTCTAATTTTGCTTTCCTGCTGCACTACTGAACTGTATTTATTACAAAATATGTTTGAATACGCTGTTTTGGCATATTTTTATAGATTCACATGTGATTTATTTCACGGCTTTTACTGCTCTTTCTTATTTATTTCATAAATAAACCTGATAGTAGACGCAAATGGTAGGCTCTGATCGGAGCTTAGTTTGCATTTAAATAAATATCAGGTACGACAATGGACACGTTAATCAAACCCTCAATACTTGCATTAACCATCGCCAGTGCGCTTAGCGCTAACGCGAATGCAGAAATTATCATTTCCCAGTACGTAGAAGGTGGCTCGTATAATAAAGCGGTCGAGATCGCGAATACCGGTGATGCCGCAGTCACGCTAACAGGTTATGAGCTAGCGAAATCATCTAATGGTGGTGGAACTTGGGGCAGCAAGATCGATTTGAGCCAAGTGACGTTGCAAGCGAAGCAGGTGTTTGTTCTGGCCCATGGCGATGCCAGCGATGCGATTAAAGCGGTGGCTGACCAGACCGATAAAAACGTGGCGAACTTTAATGGTGACGATCCTCTCGCACTATTAAAAGATGGTGAAGTTCACGACATGGTCGGCGTGATGGGTGGTGTAGCATTTGGCAAAGACGCCACTTTGGTACGTAACGGTGACGCACTGACGCCTTCTGCGACTTTCCAATCTTCTCAATGGACAACGTTAGCGAAAGACAACATTGATGGCTTAGGCGAGCTGAATGCAGCTGAGCCACCTGCAGCATTTGTGTGTGAAGTGGATGGCCACGCGCCAACGTTCACATCCATTCAAGACATTCAAGGTGAAGGTGCTTCTTCGCCATTTATCGATGGTTACCCATACATTACGACAGAAGAGCATTTTGTTACTGGTGTCGTGAGCGCTGTTACTAGCGGTTTGACGAAAGGCTTCTACCTGCAAGCTATCGAGAACGATAACAACGATAAGACGTCAGAAGGTCTATTTATTCATACGAACGCCGCAGATACCGAGCTAAAGCCTGGTGACGTAGTTTGTGTGAAAGGTAAGGTTCAGGAGTACTACAGCAATACTCAGCTTTCTTCTGACGCAACCAGCTATGTAAAAACTGGCACGTCAGAAGACATTTCATTGGTGACGCCGCTTGTGATCAAAGAAGGCGAAACTCTGCGTGATGCGTTAGAGCGTCATGAAGGGATGCAAGTGACGCTGAACTCAGCCAGTGATTTGTTTGTTACTCGCAACTTCTCTTACGATTACGATTCAAAACGTAACAACATGATGTTGTCGCACCAAGCTCCACTCTTTAAGCCAACTCAGCTTCACGCAGCAGACAGTGCAGAAGCGGTCGCGTTAGCAAAACAAAATGCAGAGAATCGAGTTTTCCTAGAATCTGATGCTAAAGCACCGAACGGCAAAATTCCTTACTACCCTGAGTTTGGTCAAGATTTGGATCAAGACGGTTCATCTGAACAGCACATTCGCTTAGGTTCGCGCGTTGAAGGTTTACAGGGCGTAGTGAATTACAGCTACAACGAATACCGTCTGATCGCGACGAACGATGTAAACAACACTAACTTTGTGGCAACGGGTGATGGTTTTGATGTAGAGCGTAAAGCGGCGCCAGCTATCGCAGAGTCGGATTTACGCGTTGCAAGCTTTAACGTGCTTAACTACTTCACTTCGGTTGCAGACAGCGGAAACAACAACCCGACAGGCCAAAACCGTGGCGCGACGAATCACGATGAGTTCTTGATCCAACAAGCGAAGATCGTGTCTGCGATGAATAAGATGGATGCTGACATCATTGGTTTGATGGAAGTGGAAAATAACGGCTTCGGTGATGGCAGTGCTGTGCAAAACTTGGTGGATGCATTGAATGCAGAAATCGATGACGCAGACGATCATTACACTTACGTTGAAATCGCAGATAAAGACAAGTACCAAGAAGAGTACTTCGGAAGTGATGCGATCATGGTTGCTATCTTGTACCGCGCGAAAGTGGTCACGCCAAAAGAAGCGGCGAAAGTGATCTTCACGCCAGAGCAGCACATTGCCGAAAACACCATTACCCGTAAAGATGGTGCTGAGAGCAACCCTGCGTACGACAAATACCAACGCCACAGCTTGTTGCAAACCTTCACGGTACAAGAGAGCGGTGAAGATCTTTCTATCGTCGTTAACCACTTCAAATCGAAAGGTTCTGAATGTATTGAAGAGTGGATTGCCGGCGTAGAAGACTCGGAGCCTGCGGATCTGCAAGGTAACTGTAACAACTTCCGTGTTTCTGCTGCGCACGCAGTGGGTGAAGCGTTGAAAGACGTGAAAGGCGATGTGTTGCTGATGGGGGACCTCAATGCGTACGGCATGGAAGATCCACTACTGACACTGACTGACTACTCGAAAGAGAAATACGGACGTGATATCTACACAGCGGGTTACACCACAATCAACGGTGGTGAGTTGCAAGTTGAGCAAACGCAAATCAAACAAGGTTACGGCCTGAACAACCTTAATACCTTGCTGCATGGCACAGACACGTTTTCGTACACCTATTCTGGTGAGCTGGGCAATTTAGACCACGCCTTGGCAAGCAACAGTTTGGCGCAAAAAGTGGTAGCGATTGAAGATTGGCACATTAACTCACTAGAAAGTAACTTGTTTGAGTACGGCAGCAAATACACAGGTGATATGCCGAAATACAAAGACGCGTTCTCGGCATCTGACCACGATCCTGTGATCATCGCGATTGATTTACCTGATACGGATATCGATTTACCGAAAGCGGGTGAAAACTTAGCGGTAGATGTACGTTTGCCACCAAACGCGGTTGCAGGTGACATCGTGACTGTTAGCTTAACCGTCGCGACTCAAGCTACCGCTGTAAGTAGTGACGCGAAAGCTTACTCAGCGAGCAAGACTTTAGATCAAACGGACATTAAAGCGCGCAGCGTGAATGTTGAGTTTGAACAGGCGCCAGAGCAAGGTAACTACCAACTGGAAGAGAAAGTGACAGACTCGACTGGCAACGTCGTTAAGTTTAGCTCTGCTCGTGCAGTCTCTATGACTCAACCTGAAACGGGCACCACAGATTCGAAAGACTCTGATGGTGGTTCGTTTGGGTTTGGTGCACTGCTAGCAATGCTTGGACTTGGTTTGTTCCGCCGCCGCCGTTAAGCCACTCCTTTCCTAAAAACATAGCTGTAAAACTCAAAGGCCAGCCAATGCTGGCCTTTTTATTGCGCAAAGACTTGCCTTTCTAATTGGGTGTTGCAAAATACCGTCCTCAATTGTGGTAAACCAGACAATTGATCCTTAAGCCTTGCCAAAACGGATTGGAGCAGCCGACACGCTATGTTGTTGATCATCGATAACTACGATTCTTTCACTTACAACCTTTACCAATACTTTTGCGAGCTTGGCGCTCAGGTAAAGGTCGTGCGCAATGACGAAATCGACATTCAAGGTATCGAAGCCCTCAATCCAACCCATTTGGTGATTTCCCCTGGGCCTTGTACGCCAAACGAAGCGGGTATTTCCCTGCAAGCCATAGAGCATTTTGCCGGTAAGCTTCCTATTTTGGGGGTGTGCCTTGGCCATCAAGCCATTGCGCAAGTGTTCGGTGGTGAAGTTGTGCGTGCGAGACAAGTCATGCATGGTAAAACATCGCCTATCCGCCACACGGGTCGCAGTGTGTTTAAAAATCTTAATAACCCACTGACGGTGACCCGCTACCACTCTTTGGTGGTCAAAAATGGCACCTTACCAGATGGGTTTGAGCTGACTGCATGGACAGAGCTGCCTGATGGCAGTATGGACGAAATTATGGGCTATCAGCACAAAACCCTGCCGATTGATGCGGTGCAGTTTCACCCTGAATCGATCAAAACCGAACAAGGTCACGAACTGTTAGCCAACTTTTTAGCGCGCAAAACGATCTGATCTCGATCACTTTTCTTAACAAATTGTTCATCTTTTTGACGGTGTAAGTGGAATGCAAAACTATGCGTTTCATGGTTGATGGTCTGCTTATGCACGTCATTTTGACTCGTCTAACCCCTGTATTACATAACTTTTATAAAAATTCACTTCTCTATTTTACTTTCTTGATGCATAAATACTCATAAGTAGTGATTAATGGCAGTTGCTCTGCAATACGAAAAGAATAAATCACTATTGAAATGGTTAATTAAATGTAAATACAATGCCGCAATAGCTTAAATGCAAAACATTATTTGCTGGCAACGATGGCCGGTTAAATTCGCTTATCTGCTACGCATGCGGTATCAAGAAAGGAATGTGCAATGACAACGGAAATTAAAGTAGAGCGCGGTTTATTCGATGAGGTGATGGTACTTTGCTATAACCCGATGGAAATGATCCCTGTAAGAGGCAAAGGCTCACGTATTTGGGATCAGGACGATAACGAGTACATCGACTTTGCTGGTGGTATTGCAGTGAGCTGCTTGGGTCATTGTCATCCAGTAATGGTTGATGCGTTGACTGAGCAAGGCAACAAGCTGTGGCATCTAAGTAACGTGATGACGAACGAGCCGGCACTTCGCCTTGCGAAAAAGCTAACTGAAGTGAGCTTTGCTGAACGCGTATTCTTTGCTAACTCGGGTGCAGAAGCAAACGAAGCGGCACTGAAATTAGCACGCCGTTACGCGGCAGATGTTCATGGCCCTGAAAAATCAGAAATCATCGCGTTTAAACAAGGTTTCCACGGTCGTACATTCTTTACTGTTACGGTTGGCGGTCAAGCAGCTTACTCAGACGGTTTTGGTCCTAAGCCAGGCGATGTTACGCACTTACCATACAACGATATCGAAGCACTTCAAGCACACATGTCGGATCGCACATGTGCGGTTATGATGGAGCCGCTACAAGGCGAAGGCGGCATCGTGCCACCAACTCCGGAATTTGCTCAAGCAGTACGTGAACTGTGTGACAAGCACAACGCGCTACTTATCTTTGATGAAGTTCAAACGGGTAACGGACGTACTGGTCATTTCTATGCTTACCAAGGTCTAGGCATCACGCCAGATATTCTAAGCACAGCGAAATCACTGGGTGGTGGTTTCCCTATCGGTGCAATGCTAACAACAGAAAAACTGGCTGAGCATCTTAAAGTGGGCACTCACGGTTCAACTTATGGCGGTAACCCATTGGCATGTGCAGTGGCAGAAGCGGTCGTTAACGAAGTGACAAAACCAGAAGTGCTTGCTGGTGTTTTAGAGCGCGAAGCGCTGTTCCGCGCAGGTCTAGAAAAGATCAATGCGAAGTACAACCTATTCTCTGAAGTTCGTGGCAAAGGTCTATTGCTAGGCGCTGCGCTGAATGAAGAGTGGCAAGGCCGTGCACGTGATGTGCTGGTTGCTGCAGGTAAACAAGGTCTATTGGTATTGGTTGCGGGTGCCAATGTCGTACGTTTCACACCATCACTCGTTATCACACAACAAGAAATTGAAGAAGGCTTGGCGAAACTGGATAAAGCTATCGCGACTTTAGTTTAAGCGCGATATCAGTTTAAACGTCAACGCAGACACCCCCGTCAAGGATCTCTGATGGGGGAATTGTTCCTACAATATAGTTAGGATCTTCTTGCATCTGGAGGGAGTATTGATGCTAGTAGTTCGCCCTATCGCGATGTCGGATTATGACGCGCTGCACACTTGTGCGGTGGAGTCTGGTCACGGATTTACATCTCTACCGGTTAACGAAGAACTGTTAACCAATCGAATCAAACACTCGGAGTACAGCTTTGGTAAGCCCGACGTGACCGAGCCCGGTGACGAAGGCTACCTAATGGTGGGTTTTGACTCTGAATCGGGTGAGGTTGCGGGTACCACCGGAATCGAAGCATCTATTGGCTGGGACGTACCGTTCTACTCATATCACATCAGTAAAGTGGTTCACTCTTCGCCAAAACTCGGCGTAAATAACGTCGTTAAACTACTGACATTTGGCAACAACTACACGGGGAACAGTGAGATTTGTACGCTGTTTCTACGCGAAAAATATCGCCAGGGCTTAAATGGCCGTCTGATGTCTAAGTGCCGTTTTCTTATGATGGCGGAGCACCCAGAGCGTTTCTCTAAAACCATCTTTGCTGAGATGCGTGGCGTCTCTGATGCGAATGGTAATTCTCCATTCTGGCAATGGTTACAAGAGCATTTCTTCTCTATTGATTTCACACTTGCAGATTATCTTACCGGCATCGGCAAGAAAGGCTTTATCGCTGACTTGATGCCAAAGCTGCCAATTTACATCAACCTATTGAGCCCAGAAGCACAAGCGGTGATTGGTCAAGTGCATGACAACACGCGCCCAGCGCTGAAGCTGCTAGAGCGTGAGGGATTCACCAACCGTGGCTACGTCGACATCTTCGATGGCGGTCCAACGGTTGAATGTGACTTACGCAATATCGAATCGGTACGTCATTCATTCCGTGCTCAAGTCAAAATCTCAGCGCATACCAGCACTCAAGACTTCTTGATGTGTAACTCGTCATTCGAGAACTTCCGTGCCGCTGCAGCAAAAGCCGCTTACGACGCAGAAACGCAAAGCGTTGTGCTGGCGCCTGAATTAGCTGATGCGCTCTTGGTGAAGGAAGGGGATTCCGTTCGCCTTCTACCGCAGTAACAGACGACAGAATTTAAGGATAGTAACAATGACACATTGGATTGCAGGTGAATGGGTACAAGGTCAGGGTGAAGAGTTTGTGTCTCTGTCTCCGTACAACCAAGAAGTAATTTGGCGCGGTAACGGTGCAACGGCGGAACAAGTAGACCAAGCCGTTGCTGCAGCGCGTGCTGCGTTCGTCGAATGGAAAAAACGTCCATTCGCTGAACGCGAAGCAATTGTGTTGGCTTTTGCTGAAAAAGTGAAAGAAAACAGTGAAAAAATTGCCGAAGTGATCGCGAAAGAAACGGGTAAACCAATTTGGGAAACGCGCACAGAAGCGGCTGCAATGGCTGGAAAAATCGCTATTTCTATTCGTGCCTACCATGACCGTACTGGTGAAGCAACTCGCGAAGCTGCGGGCAACCAGATTGTATTGCGACATCGCCCTCTTGGCGTAATGGCGGTGTTTGGGCCATATAACTTCCCTGGTCACTTACCGAATGGCCACATCGTTCCTGCCTTGCTAGCGGGGAACACAGTTGTGTTCAAACCATCTGAGCAAACGCCTTGGACTGGCGAGCTAGCTATGAAATTGTGGGAAGAAGCGGGTTTGCCAAAAGGCGTGATCAACCTTGTTCAAGGTGCGAAGGAAACCGGTATTGCGTTGGCTGATGCGAAAGGTATTGATGGCATTCTGTTTACGGGCAGTGCGAACACGGGTCACATTCTGCATCGTCAGTTTGCAGGTCAACCAGGCAAGATGTTAGCGCTAGAAATGGGCGGCAACAACCCGATGGTCATCTCTGATAACTACGGTGATTTGGATGCAACGGTGTACACCATCATCCAATCGGCATTCATCAGTGCTGGTCAACGTTGTACTTGTGCTCGTCGTTTATACGTGCCGTTTGGTGAGAAAGGGGATGCTCTGATCACTAAGCTGGTGGAAGCGACGAAAAACATTCGCATGGATCAACCATTCGCAGAACCTGCGCCATTTATGGGCCCACAAATCTCTGTGGCTGCGGCGAAGTTCATACTTGATGCGCAAGCAAACCTGCAATCTCTAGGCGGTGAAAGCTTGATTGAAGCGAAAGCAGGAGAGGCGGCGTTTGTTTCTCCAGGCATCATCGATGTGACTAACATTGCCGAGTTGCCAGATGAAGAATACTTCGGACCGCTGCTGCAAGTCGTGCGCTATGAAGGTTTGGATAAAGCCGTAGAGCTGGCGAATGACACGCGCTTTGGCCTGTCGGCTGGTCTTGTATCAACAGACGATCAAGAATGGGAATACTTTGTTGACCACATTCGCGCAGGCATCGTAAACCGCAACCGTCAATTGACGGGCGCAAGTGGTGACGCCCCATTTGGTGGCCCCGGTGCATCAGGCAACCTTCGTCCAAGCGCCTACTACGCGGCGGATTACTGTGCTTACCCTATGGCATCTATGGAAGGGCAGGCGACGGAATTACCTGCGACATTGAGCCCAGGCGTGACGCTTTAAGTTTCAATAACAGGGTCACGACCATGCATCGTGGCCCAATGTGCTGACGCATCATTTAGGTTTGGGTAGTACGCGTTGGCATTACACGGCAAGTGAGCACAGACTCAAAAAGCGTGTTTGACTGACTGACATTTACCGTCACAGGTTGATGGTTGCTCGTTCATTATTCTGGACAGCTTTTGGGCTGTGAACGAGCGACCACACTCTTATCTTAATCCTACATCTCGTAACAAGGAGTCGTTATGACGCCCGATGTGTTATTTGAATCGCTATGGCAAGACTACATCCAACGTCTTTGTCCTTCTGCTGCTAAGGTGCATCAGCTTCTACAAGAAGATGAGGCTCTGATTAATGATCATATTGCTTTACGCACTTTCAATGTTGAACCGCTAGGTATCGAGACATTGGCGAAACCGTTTTTAGCTGCTGGCTATAAAGCGTGTGGGGACTACGTATTTGAGAGCAAAAAACTGGTCGCAAAACACTATGAGCACCCAGATCCGAAGCAGCCTAAAGTCTTCATCAGTGAGCTGAAAGTCGAAGAGTGTTCGCCAGAGCTGCAAGATATTGTGGCGAAACTGGTTGCGCAAGTGGATGCTGAAAAACTGTCGGGCAGTGCATTTCTGCATGGCGGTCGCTTATGGGAACTAAGCTTTGCTGATTACCAAACGTTGGCTAAAGAGAGCGAGTATGCGTCTTGGCTGGCCGCGCACGGTTATGGTGCTAATCACTTTACGGTAAGTGTGAATCAGTTGAATCAACACGATGAAGTCAAACAGGTTAACGACCATCTTCGTCAAGCAGGGTTTGTGATCAATGAGTCGGGCGGTGAGGTGAAAGGCTCGCCGGAAGTGCTGCTTGAGCAATCGTCGACGATGGCAGACAAAGTGCCAGTGACCTTCGAAGAAGGTTCGGAAATTATTCCAGGTGGCTTTTACGAGTTTGCTAAACGTTACCCAATGGAGAATGGCGAGTTGTATCCAGGATTTGTTGCAGCATCAGCAGACAAAATTTTTGAAAGCACTAATGGTTAAACGTACCAATGGCTAAACGCCATGGAATACCTTGGGCTAACCTGCTAGTTCGTTAGCCTCTGCGACCTAGGGTTTGACTGAGTTGCAAGGTAAATAACAAAGTAAATAAAAAGCCACCAATGTCGCCATTGGTGGCTTTTATAATTTTGTTCGTGTCACTCTAAATTGAGATTAACGAGTACCGTAAACAACGATAGTTTTACCGTGCGCAGAGATTAGGTTCTGCTCTTCTAGCATCTTCAAGATACGACCTACTGTCTCACGAGAACAGCCAACGATTTGACCGATTTCTTGACGAGTGATCTTGATTTGCATGCCGTCTGGGTGAGTCATCGCATCTGGTTGTTTAGCAAGGTTCAGAAGCGTCTGAGCGATACGACCAGTTACGTCTAGGAACGCTAGGTCACCCACTTTTTGGCTAGTTACTTGAAGACGACGAGCCATCTGCGCAGAAAGACGCATTAGGATGTCTGGGTTTACTTGGATAAGCTGACGGAACTTCTTGAAAGAAATTTCAGCAACTTCACAAGGAGATTTAGCGCGAACCCAAGCTGTACGCTCTTGGTCTTCTTCGAATAGACCAAGTTCACCAATAAAGTCACCTTGGTTTAGGTAAGAAAGAATCATTTCCTTACCTTCTTCGTCCTTGATAAGAACCGCAACAGAGCCTTTAACGATGTAGTACAACGTTTCAGCTTTTTCACCTGCGTGAATTAGCGTGCTCTTTGATGGGTACTTATGAATATGACAGTGTGAAAGAAACCACTCTAATGTTGGGTCGGTTTGAGGTTTACCTAGAACCATAATATCTCACTTCCTCTGCAGGGTACGCTTGCGCTATCCATATTTTAGCTAAGCCTGAATTAGGCTTACTAGAATAAGAGCACTTTTTATATGCTGCAAGCTCTCTTGTGTTTCGGTAAGAAATAGTATCCTTTTTCGAAAACGATTTCTTGATTTTAATCGTGCCATGATTGAGATTTTGTAAGCAAAACTGTGCACATGATCACGGTATGAAAAGTAAACATCTAGCCCGCTACGTTTTTAGCCAATTTTTCCTGTTTCAATCAGCTGTTGTAGGATAGGCCTAACTATGAGCTCCATTGCAAAGCTCATTTTGCCGCCTGGCACAACAATGGTGTTGTGGCGCGACATAAATGAGCCATCAATCATGGCCAGCAGATATGGGAAGTCGACATTCTTAATGCCACGCAGACGAATCACCACAAAACTTTCATCTAAACTCGGAATGCCTTTGGCGTTAAGCGGGTTGGAGGTATCGACGGTTGGGACGCGTTGAAAGTTGATGTGAGTACGAGAAAACTGCGGCGTGATGTAATTGAGGTAATCGTCCATTGATCGCACGATTGAGTCCATCACCGCTTCACGCGAATGGCCGCGATCGCGAGTGTCGCGCACGAATTTTTGGATCCACTCTAAGTTCACAATTGGCACCATGCCAATCAAGAAATCCACATGCTGAGCAACATTAACATCGCCATCAACCACGCCACCATGCAGCCCTTCATAAAACAGCACGTCGCTGTTTTCAGGTAAGTCTTGCCACGGTGTAAACGTGCCTGGCATTTGATTGTAGGGAACTGCTTCGTCAAACGTATGCAGATAACGGCGCACGCTGCCAGTGCCGTCATGACCGAACTTACGGAAAAACTCTTCTAATCCCGGGAAGTCATTCGCTTGCGGACCAAAGTAACTGATGTGTCGGCCTTGCTCGCGGGCTTTGCGAATTTCGATGTCCATTTCAGGGCGAGTAAAGCGATGGAAGCTGTCTCCTTCCACCCATGCCGGCCTGATGTTCATCATATTGAACATCTTGCGGAATGCTTCAGACGTCGTGGTTGTGCCGGCACCGGATGAACCAGTAACCGCAATGATTGGGTGTTTAGCTGACATGACAAACCTTGTCGAAAATAACGTACCTGTAAAGTGCAGCAGCGAACCGCTGCACGGTCGATAACCCACTATAGCATGTAACAACGACTTGTCATCGAGTGGGATACGGTAAAAATGTGAACGTGCTAAAACTTTGCTTTGAGTTGAATATCAACCGTTTCATGCAGTTCTGAGAACACGATGACGGCTTCACCTTTTTCTAATTGCGTCTTCACTTGATCGATTTTGTTTTGCAGTGAAATTTCAACCGCGCCATAGTCGGTGCCTTCGCGTAGTACGAACTCACGAATTAGATTTTCCAGTGTTTCTGGCGCGATGTCTTGCCAAGGAATGATCATAAATACCTCAAACTTTTATGATGAAAGGCTAGTTTACTGTGTTCGCGGTTTGGATACAGCTGAAAGGTACTCTGCCGCGACACTTTCGTAGTACGCTGGCAGGGCTTCCTCTAACCAGAACTTTGGTTTTAATGCCGTACCAGTCAGAAAGCCAACGTGTCCGCCGTGCTCAAACAGACGGTAATCAATGTTATCTGGCAGAACAAATTTGGGGATCACCTCTTCGGTCATGAACGGGTCGTCTTTGGCGTGGATGATCAAAGTTGGCAAGGTGATCTGCTGTAGCTTGCTCAATCCTGAGCATTGATCGTAATAATCTTGTGCATCCTTAAAACCATGCAGAGGTGCAGTGATCAAGTCATCAAATTCGTACAGACGAGTAACGCGCTTGATGGAGTTGTACGACAGCGCCAATTCGCCATGCAGTAAATGATGTTTTTGTAGAGCATTCCTTTTGAGCGAAGAGAGTAGGTAACGGCGATACACTTTGGAAAAGCCCTGCTCAATTCGATTGGCACAAGCCGCCAAATCCAGTGGTGCAGAGACGATGGTGGCCGCTTTTAAAATCGGGTCATCTTTGTATTGGGCTAAGTAGTTCGCCAGCATATTGCCACCAAGGGAGATGCCGACGGCGACTTTTGGATTGTTTGGAAAGCGCAGATGAAGGTGTTCCAAAAAGAAGCGAGCGTCCGTTACTTCTCCTGAATGGTATGCGCGAGCTTTTTTGTTCGGTTTGCCGCTACAGCCACGAAAATGCATCATCACCGATAACCAACCAGATTTCGCAAACGCATTCATCAGGCCGTTTGCATACGGGCTGTAGAAGCATCCTTCCAAGCCATGAAACAAAACGAAGATGGGTTTGTTCTGCGCGGGTTCTTTGGTGGGGTCTTCACTCCAAGCGAGATCGAGGAAGTCGCCATCGTCGGTATCCAGCGTCTGCCAAATAGGCGTAAACAGCGCTTTTTTACGAATAAAGCGCGGTAAAAGGGTCTGAAGGTGCGGGTTCTTGATCCCGGCGGCTGCGAAAAATTGTGTCATACCTAACTGCTCTTATATGGTCCTTCATGTCAGTTGAAGAACTTATTAATATAATCCTTTATAAAGATTATAGGTATTCTACAGCGTTATGAGTGTTTTGGTGGGTGAATGTTTGGCACAGGGATAGCAAAGGCTTGTTGCAAATGCTCTCCACCAAGCTGACGACAGTATCTGAGCGTGAGTGGATCGCCATCGTTTTTAATCAGTGTAAGTGAGTTAATACAGTCGACCAAATCGGCTTGTTGTTGCTTTTCGAGTTGCAGTTCAAACTGCAGGCTTTCTCGATACAACGCATCGTTCACTTGGGATTTTAGATGACGTCGCAGGTCGCGAAAAGAGTGCAGCAGCGTTTCACTACGGCCAAGACAGCTTTGGACTAAGTGCCAGTCTTTCTCTTGTAAGATAAGCTGCTGCTCGTCGAGCCAACGGAGCAGCAGTAATAGATTCACGTTACCGTGGTAATTGTTTTGCAATGATAAACACGCTTCTTTTACTTCTCGCACGCCATAAAACTGCAGGCTGAACTGCCAAAGGTGTTCTAGGGTAAGAGTGTATTCCGCGTGTTTGTTTGTCATTGGTTAAACTCTAGCTCCATCTGCTCCAGTTCTTCCTGAGCAGACATCCATTCCATTTCCACTTCTTCAAGTTCTGATTTGCTCGAAGCTTGAAGGGCCAGCACTTCATTTAGTTTAGCTTTATTTTCGGCTTCATACAGTGAGTTATCCGCCAATTGTTCTTCAGCCTCTGCCAGTGCTACACCTAACTTATCCATTTTATTTTCTAATTGTGTCAGGGTTTTGCGAATTGGCGCCGTCAGTTTACGAAATTCCGCTTCGCGACGTTTTTGCTCTTTCTTCGCAGCGGCACTGTTTGCGGTATCTTTAACTGGTTGCGACGCTTGTGCTTCTTTTCGCTCGGCTTTTTGTTGTTCGGTCAACCATTTGTAGTAGTCGTTTAGGTCACCATCGAATGGCGCAACTTGGCGATCATGCACTAAGTACAAATCATCGGTGGTTGCGCGCAGTAAGTAGCGGTCGTGTGAAACAATCACCATCGCACCTTCGAACGTTTGCAGAGCCATGGTTAACGCTTGGCGCATGTCTAAGTCTAGGTGGTTGGTTGGTTCGTCGAGTAGCAATAAGTTTGGTTTTTGCCACACGATCAACGCCAGCACCAAGCGTGCCTTTTCACCACCAGAGAACGGTGCGACTTTTTCTAGCGCCTTGTCGCCTTGGAAACCAAAACTACCTAGGTAATCGCGCAGTTGCTGCTCTGTTTGATCCGGTGCAATCTGCATCATGTGCTGCAGTGGTGTTTCTTCTGGGTGCAACGTTTCCAACTGGTGCTGAGCAAAGTAGCCGATCTTTACGCCTTGCGAATAGGTGAGATCGCCACCTTGCGCTTTAAGTTCACCTGAAAGCAGTTTGATTAAGGTCGATTTACCTGCGCCGTTGCGGCCAAGCAAACCAATACGGCTGCCCGGTACTAAGTTCAGACGAATCTTTTCTAAAATTAGGTTGTCGCCGTAACCTGCCGATACGTCGTCCATCATCATGATTGGATTTGGCAGCGCAGCTGGTTGACGGAATTCAAAGCTGAATGGGTTATCGAACTGCGCGGGCAAGACTTTTTCCATGCGTTCTAGCGCTTTGATTCGGCTTTGCGCTTGGCGCGCTTTCGACGCTTTGTAGCGGAAGCGGTCGATGTAGCTTTGCATGTGCGACATTTGCTTTTGTTGTTTCTCGAACATCGCTTGTTGCAGCATCATTTTTTGCGCACGTTGATTTTCGAATGACGAGTAGTTGCCCGTGTATTCGTTCAGCTGTTGGTTTTCTATGTGGATGATGCGACCAACGATCGGATCTAGGAAATCTCGGTCGTGCGAGATCAAGATCAGTGTGCCAGGGTAGTTTTGCAGCCAGCGCTCTAACCACATTACGGCGTCCAAATCCAAGTGGTTGGTTGGTTCGTCAAGCAGTAGTAGATCGGAACGACACAATAGTGCTTGAGCCAAGTTAAGGCGCATACGCCAACCACCAGAGAACTGAGTTAAGTTCCAGCTCATCTGTTCTTGGCTAAAGCCAAGGCCGTCAAGCAATTCTGCCGCACGGGCACGGATGCTATAACCGCCAATGGTTTCGATCTTGCCGTGAATTTCTGCCACCAGCGTACCGTTGTCTTTTTCTTCGGCAACCGCTAGCTGTTGCTCAAGACCGCGGTATTCGCGATCACCATCAATGACGTATTCCAGTGCGCTGCGTTCTAAAGCAGGTGTTTCCTGCGCTACCCACGCCAATTCCCAATGCTGAGGTTGGCTGAACGAGCCCGCGTCAATCGACAGTTCATCTTTCAGTAGAGCAAATAAGGTCGATTTACCACAGCCGTTTTTGCCAACCAGACCCACTTTGTCACCTGGGTGAATGGTTGCCGATGCTTGGTCTAAAAGAGGTTTACCGCCACGCAGTAACTGAATATCAGAGAAGGTAATCATAGGGTTTTTGTTCACTTTGCGCAGCGCGCGTTTCTTGGTCGTTGATCTCGCGATGAATAGTAGGGCTATTGACGGGAAAAGTCGATCACTGAGCTTTAATTGCATTATGCTATACAAAAAAGTATAACAATTTGATAACGGATAAAAATCACCACAAGGACGACCATTTGGCTGTAGCAGCGTCTATTCTCCCAAGAGTTCTGGTCATTTATGCTCACCCAGAGCCGCACAACTCCATTGCTAATCAAGTGATGATAAAGCGAGTGCAATCACTTGAGCACGTGACGGTGCACGATCTTTATGGCGCTTATCCTGATTTCTTTATCGATGTGAATCACGAACATGATCTACTGATGAATCATGATGTGATTGTCTTTCATCATCCTCTTTATATGTATTCATGTCCGGCGTTGTTGAAAGAGTGGTTAGACCGAGTACTCGGCAAGGGCTTTGCGTTTGGCGACGGTTCTGCACTAGAAGGCAAATATTGGCGCAGTGTGATCACCACGGGTGGTAAAGAAGAAGCCTTCAGTGCTAGGGGGTATAACAAGTATCCGTTAGAGCAGATTCTGCAACCGTTCGAGTTGACGGCAGCGTTGTGTCAGATGCATTGGATGGAGCCGCTGGTGCTGTATTGGTCGCGCAATGTTTCTGATATTGAACGCTATGAACACGCGGAGCAGTATCGTCGATGGCTGAGTAATCCTCTTGATGAGTGGGAAGCGTTGCACCAAGGAGGTCTGCATGGCGATAACCAGTGAGTTTCTACAAAGCAGTGTCGTGTTTCTGTCGGCGGCGGTGATTGCTGTTCCTTTGGCGCAGCGATTTGGCTTAGGTTCAGTGCTTGGCTATTTGTTGGCAGGAGTATTGATTGGCCCTTGGGGATTACGCCTGATTAGCGATGTCGATGCGATTCTGCATTTTGCCGAGCTCGGGGTGGTGTTGCTGCTGTTCTTAATTGGCTTGGAATTGAACCCGAAAAAATTATGGCAAATGCGAGGGCCGATTTTAGGTCTTGGCGGCGCGCAAGTTGTGGTGACGACGGCGGTTATTGGTAGCATTGTCAGTTTGTTTGGCTTGAGTATGCAGGTGAGTTTGGTCATCGGCATGGGGCTCGCCCTTTCCTCTACGGCTATTGCACTCAAAGTGATTGAAGAGCAAGGCCTCAATGGCACCGAAACGGGCCAGTCTGGTTTTGCTGTGCTGCTTTTTCAAGATATCGCCGTCATACCGATGTTGGCTATGTTACCGCTTTTGGCTGGTGAACAGAATGTAGGTAGTTGGTTCGATGCTTTTACCGTTTTAGGCAGTGTCGTAGCCTTGTTGATTGGTGGTCACTTTTTATTGCGCCCTCTGTTTCGTTTTGTCGTGATGAGTGGGGTTCGCGAGCTATTTACCGTGGCTTCACTCTTGGTGGTGCTAGGCATTTCGGTGGTGATGCAAAAACTGGGCTTGTCCATGGCGCTAGGAACTTTCTTAGCTGGAGTGTTGCTGGCCGAAAGTGAATATCGCCATGAGCTAGAAATCGCTATCGAGCCGTTTAAGGGTTTGCTGCTTGGTCTGTTTTTTATTGCGGTTGGCATGGCGGTAAACTTGGGCTTACTGGCGTTGCATCCTCTTGAAATTCTTGGTGCGGTGGTGGCTTTGGTTGTGGTGAAAGGTTTGGTGTTGTACGCCCTAGCCAGAGCGGGTCGTGTGCGAGAAAAAGCACGTAGCCGTATGGCCGCCATCTTAAGCCAAGGCGGTGAGTTTGCTTTTGTGATTTTCACCGCGGCAAGCCAAGAAGGCATTTTATCCAAAGAACAAGTGGCGTTTTTGTTGGTTGTGGTGAGCCTATCGATGGTGACCACGCCACTCTTGTTGATGGGACAAAAGAAGTGGTTCGCTCATACGCTTAATCAGGAAGAAGAGAGCGTCACCAGCCACGTGGTTGATCGTCGTCCTCGTGTCATCATTGCGGGTTTTGGTCGTTTTGGGCAAATCGTTGGGCGCTTAATGTACGCCAATAAAATCAAAGTTACGGTATTGGAAAGTGACGCCAGCCAAATTCACTTACTGCGTAAGTACGGTTACAAAGTTTTTTATGGCGATGCCACGCAAATCGATTTGTTGCGCGCCGCTGGCGCAGACAAAGCGGAAGCGTTAGTGATTTGTACAGACTCGCCGGATGAAGTGATGGCGATTGTCGATATCTGCCGTACGCATTTTCCGAATCTCAAATTGCTCGCTCGTGCTCGAAGCCGAGTGGAAGCCTATCAGTTGATGAGCCATGGTGTGCAAAACTATTCGCGTGAGACTTTTTTAGGCGCACTGGATCTTGGTCGTCAAACTCTGGTTGAGTTAGGCATGCACCCATATCAAGCAAAGCGGGCAGAAGCACATTTTCGTAAGCTCGATAATGCTATGCTTAAAGACTTGCTGCCTCAGCATAATGAAGATAAGAAGCTCGCCCAAAGAGCCAAAGAAGCTCGTAAAGAGCTAGAAGAAATTTTTGGTCGTGAGATGGAAAGCGATCACCAGTCGCCTAATCATTGGAAGTAGTACCCGCAGACCTAAGCGGGAAAAGGAACAAAAGTGAAAGCCAAGAAACGTTTTATTGCGGGGGCAACTTGCCCACAGTGCAGCCAGCAAGATACCCTACGCTGGTGGATAGAAAACAATATTGAGTTAGTCGAGTGCGTTGAGTGTGACTACACCGAGCAGCGTAAACCGCAATCTGTAGAGAAAAATAAACACTCCGCGCAGGAAATGATTGGGATTTTTAAGCCTGAGTAATTGAACTTCGATAATTGATCCCCATAATACTACCATCGCAGTACTTAACCCCATTCTGGTTAAGTCAATTAATCTCTCTGGAGTTAGTATGAAAATTGAAAAGAACGTTGTTGCAAGCCTTGCATACAAAGTAATGATGGAAGACGGTGTAGTAGTTGACCAATCAACTGCAGACGCGCCTCTAGATTACCTTCACGGTCACAACAACCTAATCACAGGTCTTGAAAAAGAGCTTGAAGGTAAAGGGGCTGGCGACAAGTTCTCAGTAACTGTAGCTCCTGAAGATGCATACGGTGAGCACAACGACGCTCTAGTTCAGCGCGTTCCTGCTGACGTATTCCAAGGTGTTGCACAAATCGAAGTTGGCATGCGTTTCCTAGCAGACACTGACCAAGGTCCAATCCCTGTAGAAGTGACTGAAGTAGACGGCGACGAAGTGGTTGTTGATGGTAACCACATGCTAGCAGGTCAAACGCTAACATTCGAAGTTGAAGTAATGGCAACTCGTGAAGCAACAGCAGAAGAGATCGAACACGGTCACATTCACCAAGCTGGTGGTTGTTGTGGTGGTCATGACCACGATCACGATCATGAAGGCGGCTGCTGTGGCGGCGAAGAGAAAGGCGACGACCACGAATGTTGTGGCGGCGGCGGTTGCGGTTCTCACTAATCGCATGCTCTTCACTAGATAAACGCATCTAGTAAAGCTTTAAAAAAGCGCAAGTTGAGGTTTCAACTTGCGCTTTTTGTTTATCTGCGGTGTAGTGCAAATCATACAAGGAATAACAGTTGGACAAAGCGATGACGAAACCGTTCTCAATTGCCATTCACGGCGGAGCAGGCACCATTTTGCGTGAACAAATGAGTGATGAACTTCAGCAATCCATCTTGGCAGACTTAGAAGCTGCGGTAAAAGCAGGACACCAAATACTCGAACAAGGCGGAGAAGCGCTTGATGCGGTGGTCGCTGCGGTAAAAGTACTGGAAGACTCTCCCAACTTTAATGCGGGTAAAGGCTCGGTTCTTACTCACAACGAAATGGTAGAAATGGATGCCTCTGTGATGGATGGTCGCAACCTTGCCGCAGGTGCTGTCGCGGGCGTTAGACACATTAAAAACCCGATCGAGCTGGCTCGGGATGTAATGCTTCGCAGCAACCATGTGTTGTTGGTTGGTGAAGGCGCTGAGAAGTTTGCTTTTGAACAAGGCCATCAATACACCGAACAAGATTACTTCTTCACAGATCGCCGTTATGAACAGCTGCTCTCAATGCGTGAGAAAGGTTTGTTTGCGTTATCTGAGTCTCGTTACCCGGATGATCGTAAACACGGCACCGTAGGCGCAGTGGCGTTAGACCAGCAAGGCAACTTAGCTGCGGCGACCAGTACGGGTGGGGTAACCAATAAGCAATATGGTCGTGTTGGAGATTCTGCACTGATAGGCTGTGGCACGGTGGCTGAGAATGGCGTGGTGGCAGTTTCAACTACGGGTGTTGGTGAGTTCTTTATTCGTAAACGTGTTGCGGAAGATGTAGCAGCACGTATGCGTTATTTGCAAGAGGACGTACATACCGCGTGTGAAGCCATTATTCAGGGAGATCTCAAAACCATGGGCGGAGAAGGTGGCCTGATTGCCATTGATGCGAATGGGGAGTTGCATTTCGCTATGAACAGTACGGGGATGTATCGTGCGGGTATCAATACTCGTGGTGAGTTGTGTGTGAAAATCTACGCTAAAGACTAACCGTTCGATCATTTCACGATGAGCCACCGTGCAATTACAACAAAGCCCAGCATAAGTCTGGGCTTTGTTTTGTCTTTCGCGTATTGATCAGTAATGCGGTGGCGGTGGCTCGTTGGCTGGATCTTCCATATTCGAAGAATCCATATTTTTCACTTTGCCTACTACGTACTTCATTTGATCTTGCATCTTCGTGATCTGCAATTGTTGTTGTGACAATGCACTGTTCAGATCTTCGATTGTTTGCTCTTGGAACGCCACCTGACACTCTAAGTCGTTGATGCGTGCTTCCAATTGCTCAATGAGTTTTTCTGTCATGACCCGTTCTCTAGTTGCCAAGCTTGGGCGATGCCCGCCGATGTGGCAGTAATTACACGTTGCTTAGAATCAAAGGCAGCATCATACACGACCGCGCGAGGAGGGCGAGTATCTTTTTTCGGCTCGACTTCAAATCCGTCAATGCGCTTTCCGCTCTGCGTATCCCAAATCGAGACGCGGCCTGAAGGTGTTCCCGTCACCAGTTGAGAACCATCATCAGAGAAACGCGCGGTAGAGAAAATCAGCTGGCGCGACCAACTGCTGAGTTGCGAAACCTTTTGACCTGTTTCTAAATTCCAAATGATCGCTTGATTGCCACCGTCTGACGTCATGGCGAGTTTGCCATCTCGTTGCAGTGCTACGCGCACAACACGTTGTTCATGTTCAAAAGTTCGTAATACCTGACCAGATTCAGTATCCCAGAGGTAAGCTTTGTAGTCGTTACCGCCTGTTAATGCGAATCGACCATTGGGAGAGATGGCGACAGAGTTGACTTTTTCTCGGTGAGCGAGGAACTCCAAGCGACGACCGGTGACTAAGTTGACGTAAATGGCTTTACCGTTTGAGAGCCCGAGTAGCACTTGTTCACCGTTGCTGGTGATGTCGATGTCGCGAATTAACGCGTCAGAAATGGACCACAGCCCTTGTGCTTGCGTCCAGCCAAGGTCCCAAACGGCAAAGTTCATTTGACCTGCGGTTACAGCAAAACGGCCGTTGTCTGAAATACGAATATGAGATACCGCGTTGCCATCGGCATCAAGCTCTCCAAGCGTTGCGAGTTTTTTGTTTTGCTCTAGGTCCCACAAAACCAAGTGGTGTTCTTCAGAGTAGAGCAGGGCAAATCGACCATCTCGGCTGAGTCCAAAGCTCGTTGAGCCCTGTGGTTCGAGTGGCCAACGTTGAACTTCATGCTCGGTAAAAAAGCAACCATTTAACGTGGTGATGACAATTAAATATAGGAATAAATGAGAAATTCTTTGCATCACATCTAATAATCCGGTTTGTGTCTTAAGACATATAGCTAGTATATTGGTATAACGATTGTCTTCACCAGTCTCATATAAGATTTGTGCACAATAACCAATGGCGAAGCCATTATTGGGAGAATTTAATGAAATCAGTTTTAAAAGTGTCGCTACTTGCTGCAACAGTAATGCTAGCGGTAGGTTGTCAGAAAGAAGAAACAAAACCAGAAGCAGCACCTCAAGCAGAACAAGTTCAAGCAGAAACAGGTAAAGCGGTTCACTTTAAAACCGACGACGACAAAGCGGCATACGCAATCGGTGTTTCATTTGCTAACTACCTAAGCACTAGCATCGAAAAACCAAGCGAAATCGGTATCAACCTAAACAAAGACCTTGTTCTTAAAGGTATCGAAGATGTCTTTAAAGGCAACGCAGAGCTAAACGAAGAAGAAACACGTGCTGCTCTAGAGTCTCTAGACAAACGTGTTGCTGAGAAGATGCAAGCACAAGCAGCAGAAAAAGCAGCGGCAGCGAAAAAAGCTGGCGATGATTTCCGTGCGGAATTTGAAAAGCAAGAAGGCGTAGTGAAAACAGACACAGGTCTTCTATACCAAGTAATCACACCTGCTGAAGGCGAGAAGCCAAAAGACACTGACACTGTACAAGTACACTACAAAGGTACGTTGATTGACGGTACTCAGTTCGACAGTTCTTACGATCGTGGTGAGCCAGCAACGTTCCCTCTAAACCGTGTTATCCCAGGTTGGACAGAAGGTGTTCAGCTAATGCCAGTGGGTTCTAAATTCAAATTTGTTATCCCGCCAGAGCTTGCATACGGTGACCAAGACACGCCAAGCATTCCAGCAAACTCAACACTTGTATTTGAAGTTGAGCTACTAAAAGTTGAGAATGACAAAGCTGAGCAATAAGAACGAGCTGAGCTAAGTTATTGAAAAAGGTCCGTTTAACGGGCCTTTTTTGTTCTAGGTCACTAGTTGGTGAGTTTGCTAGGTTGCGTTTCAAATTTTCTGATAAACTTACACCAATTTGTTGATTTTTCGCTCGAAGGCTTATGACAACTACAGAAACAATAAATGCGGAGATGTTGCTCGAAATGGAATCGGTTAACGTGATGCCATTTACTGAGCACGACAAAATCATCTTGAGATCTTACGAAGCGGTCGTGGACGGTATCGCGAGCCTGATCGGTCCGTTTTGTGAAATCGTTCTTCACTCTCTGGAAGACTTAAATACCTCTGCAATCAAAATCGCCAATGGCGAAAACACCGGCCGCCAAGTAGGTTCGCCTATTACTGACTTAGCGCTAAAAATGCTGAAAGACATTGAAGGCTCTGAGCGTAATTTCTCACGTTCTTACTTCACACGTGCCAAAGGCGGCGTACTAATGAAGTCAATCACTGTTGCGATCCGCAACGGTGAAAATCGCGTAATTGGTTTGCTGTGTATCAACGTCAACCTTGATGCGCCATTCTCGCAAGTGTTGCAATCTTTCATGCCAACGCAAGAAGCGAAAGAAGCCGCTTCTTCGGTGAACTTCGCGAGTGACGTAGAAGAGCTGGTGGACCAAACCGTTGAACGCACGATTGAAGAAATCAATGCGGATAAATCGGTATCGAACAACACCAAGAATCGTCAGATCGTGATGGAGTTGTACGACAAAGGCATCTTCGACATCAAAGACGCCATCAACCGTGTTGCCGATCGTCTTAACATTTCAAAACACACCGTGTACTTATACATTCGTCAACGTAAAACCGAGGACGAATAAGCGTGGGTGGATTAACTTACACGCTGGTGGTAAATGGCTCTGTTTACGGCAGCCAATCGGCACGCAGCGCATACCAATTCGCACAAGCAGTCATTGAACAAGGGCATACTCTGGTGAGTGTGTTCTTTTATCAAGATGGTGTGACCAACGGTACTGCGTTAAGTGTGCCAGCTAATGATGAGTTTGATTTGACTAAAGCATGGCAAGGTCTCGCTAAAGAACATGATGTGCGTTTGGAAACGTGTGTCGCTGCAGCGCTGCGTCGTGGCATCATTAGTGAGGATGAAGCCACTCAACATGGTTTAACACAAAACAATCTTGCAGAAGGTTTTGTACAAGCGGGTTTGGGCAGTCTAGCCGAAGCGATGTTAACCCAAGACAGAGTGGTACAGTTTTGAGTCAGTTAACTTATCTATTTCGAAGCGCACCGCATGGCAGCGCAGCTGGTCGCGAAGGCGTTGATGCGCTTTTAGCGGCTTCCGCGTATTGCGAAGATATCACCGTGATCTTTATTGGAGATGGCGTGTATCAGCTTCTATTGGGGCAAGAGCCTAGCGATATCCTAAGCAAAGATTACGCGCCGATGCTCAAGTTATTCGACCTATACGACATCGAACAGGTGTTTGTGTGTTCAGAATCATTAGCGCAACGAGGATTGGCTCAAGCCGATCTCGTTATAGATGCTCAAGCACTCAGCCTTGAGCAAGTAAAAGAAAAACTGCAGCAAGCTGGCAAGTTACTGTCATTCTGAGGACGCTATGTTACACATCATCAAAACCGTTTCAGCCTTAGAAGATGCATTCGCATTGTATAGCGAACAAGATGCTGCCTTGCTGATTGAAGATGCCGTCTACGCCGCAAATCCACAGCACAAGGCGTTTAGCCAAATAAAACACGCCGCTGTGTTCGCATTAAAAAGCGATATTCAAGCGCGTGGAATGGCAAATCGTATCAGTCCATCAGTGACTGTCGTAGACTACGCTGGCTTTGTCGAATTGACGGCAAAACACGATAAATCTCTCACCTGGGATTAATACACCTTTCCTGTCGATAAAGCTTTACGGATGAATTGCTTTAATTGAACAAAAAAGATCCGTATATTTCTTGACACACCTCTCACTGCTGCATAGAATTTTGCGTCCCTAACTGCCAATGGTGGCTAGGGATAGATTTTTCACAAAGCTTACTTTCAAGTAAATCAGGAGCTAGTTAATGGCAACTATTAACCAGTTGGTACGTAAGCCACGTGCAAAGCAAGTTGTTAAAAGCAACGTGCCTGCACTAGAAGCGTGCCCACAAAAACGTGGTGTATGTACTCGTGTTTACACTACTACACCTAAAAAACCTAACTCAGCACTTCGTAAAGTTTGTCGTGTACGTCTGACAAACGGCTTCGAAGTTACTTCGTACATCGGCGGTGAAGGTCACAACCTTCAAGAGCACTCAGTTGTTCTAATCCGTGGTGGTCGTGTTAAAGACCTTCCAGGTGTGCGTTACCACACTGTTCGCGGCGCACTAGACTGTGCTGGCGTAAATGACCGTAAACAAGGTCGTTCTAAGTACGGTGTGAAGCGTCCTAAGTCTTAATGGATTCCGTTAAGTAAGGCCAAACACTAAATTATTTTTAATTTTTTGAAAAAACTGAAAAGTTTTGGATAAAACCTGAAGAAGACAACGGAGATAAATCCATGCCACGTCGTCGCGTCATTGGTCAGCGTAAGATCCTTCCAGATCCAAAATTCAAATCTGAATTGCTGGCAAAATTCGTTAACATCCTAATGGTTGACGGTAAAAAATCTACTGCAGAGAAAATCGTTTACACTGCACTAGATTCTATGGCTGAAAAGTCTGGTAAAGACCACTTAGCTATTTTTGAAGAAGCTCTTGAAAACGTTCGCCCAGCGGTAGAGGTTAAATCTCGCCGTGTTGGTGGTTCAACTTACCAAGTTCCTGTAGAAGTACGTCCGGTTCGCCGTAACGCACTTGCTATGCGTTGGTTGGTTGAAGCTGCGCGTAAGCGTGGTGAAAAATCTATGGCTCAACGCCTAGCTGCTGAAATGCTAGACGCGTCTGAGAACAAAGGTACTGCTGTTAAGAAACGTGAAGACGTTCACCGTATGGCAGAAGCGAACAAAGCGTTTGCACATTACCGTTGGTAATACCTTTTCAGTGCTGCAAGGTTCCTTGCAGCACTTCTTTAGTTCCTATGCCTATGCTAGGAACTATTGCTATATCTAGGGGATAGCATTTTTTAGCTATAGCAATAGTCCCTATCTCTAAGTTAAGAGGATTCAATCGTGGCTCGCAAAACTCCTATTGAGCACTACCGCAATATCGGTATCTGTGCTCACGTAGATGCAGGTAAAACAACCACTACTGAACGTATTTTGTTCTACACTGGTCTGTCTCATAAAATCGGTGAAGTTCACGATGGTGCAGCAACCATGGACTGGATGGAGCAGGAGCAGGAACGTGGTATCACTATCACTTCAGCTGCGACGACTACTTTCTGGCGTGGTATGGAAGCACAGTTCCCTGAGCATCGCGTAAACATCATTGATACTCCAGGACACGTTGACTTTACGATCGAAGTAGAGCGTTCTCTTCGTGTACTTGATGGTGCAGTGGTTGTGTTCTGTGGCTCGTCTGGTGTTGAACCTCAGTCTGAAACAGTATGGCGTCAAGCTGACAAATACCACGTTCCTCGCATGGTGTTTGTAAACAAGATGGACCGTGCAGGTGCAGACTTCCTACGCGTTGTGGATCAAATTAAAAACCGTCTTGGTGCGAACCCTGTTCCAATCCAACTAAACGTTGGTGCTGAAGAGGACTTCCGTGGTGTTATCGACCTTATCAAGATGAAGATGATCAACTGGAATGATGCCGACCAAGGCATGTCGTTCACTTACGAAGACATTCCAGCAGACATGATCGAGCTTGCTGAAGAATGGCGCAATCACATGATTGAGTCAGCAGCAGAAGCAAGTGAAGAGCTAATGGACAAGTACCTTGAAGAAGGTGAATTGACCGAAGCTGAGATCAAACAAGCTCTACGTACTCGCACACTAAACAACGAAATCGTACTGGCTACTTGTGGTAGTGCGTTCAAAAACAAAGGTGTTCAAGCGGTACTGGATGCAGTAATCGAATTTTTGCCATCGCCATCTGACGTACCTGCAATTAAAGGTGTTGACGAGAAAGATAACGAAATTGAGCGTCACGCAGACGACAATGAACCGTTCTCAGCACTGGCGTTCAAGATCGCGACAGACCCATTCGTGGGTACGCTTACTTTCATGCGTGTTTATTCTGGTGTTGTTAACTCAGGTGACGCGGTTTACAACTCTGTAAAAGAGAAGAAAGAGCGTTTTGGTCGTATCGTTCAGATGCATGCAAACAAGCGTGAAGAAATCAAAGAAGTTCGCGCTGGTGATATTGCTGCTGCTATCGGTCTGAAAGATGTAACGACAGGTGACACACTGTGTGACCAGAACCACAAAGTGATTCTGGAGCGCATGGAATTCCCTGAACCAGTTATTCAGATCGCTGTAGAACCTCGTTCTAAAGCAGACCAAGAGAAAATGGGTATCGCGCTAGGTAAACTGGCTGCGGAAGATCCATCATTCCGCGTAGAAACGGACGACGAAACAGGTCAGACTCTGATCTCTGGTATGGGTGAACTTCACCTAGATATCATCGTTGATCGTATGAAGCGTGAATTCAGCGTTGATTGTAACGTTGGTAAACCTCAGGTTGCTTACCGTGAAACCATTCGTGGTAAAGCGGAAGTGGAAGGTAAGTTCGTTCGTCAATCTGGCGGTCGCGGTCAATACGGTCACGTATGGGTCAAACTTGAGCCTTCAGAACCTGGTGAAGGTTTCGTATTCGTAGACGAAATCGTGGGCGGTGTGATTCCTAAGGAATACATTAGTTCGGTAGCGAAAGGTATCGAAGAGCAAATGAATAGTGGTGTTCTAGCGGGTTACCCTGTCCTAGATATTAAAGCTACACTATTTGATGGCTCTTACCACGATGTAGACTCAAGCGAGATGGCGTTTAAGATCGCTGGCTCGATGGCATTCAAGAAAGGTGCACTAGAAGCACAACCTGTGATTCTAGAACCAATGATGAATGTCGAAGTAACCACTCCGGAAGATTGGATGGGTGACGTTGTTGGTGACCTAAACCGTCGTCGCGGTATGATCGAAGGTATGGATGAAGGTGTGGCTGGTCTTAAGATCATCCGTGCTCAAGTTCCACTATCTGAGATGTTTGGTTACGCAACTGACCTACGTTCTGCAACTCAAGGCCGTGCGTCTTACTCTATGGAGTTTAACGAGTACGCTGAAGTGCCGAAAAACTTCGCAGATAAAATTATTGCAGAGCGTGGTTACTAATTGACGATTGAACTACAAAAAGTTTACGACTTTTTGCGAGATCAAGCCGTCCAAATATTGCGCTAACGGGCGTTGGCGCATAAAATAACAATTTCTGGCGCGTCGTAGATCAATAATGATCACGGCGAATCATAACTAGGAAGGAACACGATCGTGTCTAAAGAAAAATTTGAACGTACGAAACCGCACGTTAACGTTGGTACAATCGGCCACGTTGACCACGGTAAAACAACTCTAACTGCTGCTATCTGTACTACTCTAGCTAAAGTGTACGGCGGTGAAGCGAAAGACTTCGCATCTATCGATAACGCTCCAGAAGAGCGTGAGCGCGGTATCACAATCGCAACTTCTCACGTAGAGTACGACACTCCAAGCCGTCACTACGCGCACGTTGACTGTCCAGGACACGCTGACTA